>JACMLT010000083.1 GCA_014379455.1 Nitrospiraceae bacterium | reverse complement strand
CTCGATAACCCGCGAACCGAACCGCCAGCAGACGACAACCAATTGATTTTGTTCAACCCTTAACCGGACACCTGTGACGTACGCCATAAGTGAAGTCGGGTTATTACTTGAAGCATGTAGTCCGCATGATAGTGCTGAATAGAATCTAATGGTCCTATAGTACAGGGTATAGTTGCCCTATATTAATAGACCTGAAATGTCATGCACCGTGAGAGCCATTAGGCACTTTCAGAAATGGGGATCTCTTATACGCTTAGTAACGATGCGACGTGTATGTTCACGACTGCGGATGTGATGTGGATGGCTATGGGGAGCCTGCAATTGCGCCGATTCTATCATCTCGTTTTGTTTCAGACTTATATTTCAGAATTTCATATAGGGGATGCAGCATGAATGTGTTGTCTATTCTTGTGGTTGAAGACGATGAAGGCCTGCAGAATCTCCTTCGGAGACTGCTGACTCGGGAAGGCCATCGGGTTACGGTTGTCGGGAGTGGACAGGAGGCTATTCGTGTGGCCCAAGAGGTTCCCGTTCATGTGCTGATGACGGATCTGAAGCTGCCTGATATCGATGGCGTGGCTGTCCTAGAGCGCATTCTCCAGATCGACTCCAAGGTAATCGGGATTATGATGAGCGGGTATGGCTCGATCGACTGTGCCGTCAAGGCCATGAAGGCCGGAGCAGTCGACTTCCTGACGAAACCATTTGAGAACGACGACGTCGTCGCCTCGATCAACAAAGCCTTGGAGGTGCAGCGCTGTCGTCATACCGTGCAATTGTCACGGAAGACAGTCCGTGAGCACTATCGGTTGAAGCAGTTTGTCGGCACGAGTGAACCGATCCGGCGCGTCATCGAGTTTGTCGAGAAGGTCGCAGACTGCAACAGCACCGTCTTGATTCAAGGAGAGAGTGGGACGGGCAAGGAGCTGGTTGCGCGGATGCTGCATTTTCATGGTGAGTCTAAAGACCGCCCGCTCGTTCCGGTCAATTGTGGCGCGATTCCCGAGAATCTACTCGAATCTGAGTTATTCGGACATGAGAAGGGGGCGTTTACCGGTGCAGTGCATGCGCGAATTGGCCGCTTCGAGTTGGCGCATGGCGGGACAATCTTCCTCGATGAAATTGGTGAATTAAGCCTCGGGTTACAAGTGAAGCTGCTTCGGGTGCTGCAAGAGCGGTCGTTTGAACGGGTGGGAGGTACGAGAACGATCGATGTGGATGTTCGCGTCATTGCGGCTACCAATCAGGATCTCGAGTTGGCCGTGCAGGAGAAGCGGTTCCGGGAGGATCTATATTATCGCCTGAATGTCATTCCGGTCACCGTCCCACCGCTGAGAGAACGACGCAGCGATATTCCACAATTAGTACACCATTTCTTGGCGCGATTGAATCACGGCAAGCAGGTTGCTGCGGCAGGCTGTTCCCCGGATGCCATGGCCCGGTTGACGGACTATCATTGGCCCGGAAATATTCGGGAATTGGAGAACATGATTGAGCGCCTTGCGGTGTTGAGTCAATCGGGGACGATCGAAGTGTCAGACCTGCCAGAGCGCCTCCAGCGCCGTTCAGTCACGGCAGAGCCGCTTGCACCGCATGTGATCAGCTTCAGCGATCAAGGAGTAAATCTGTCACGAGAGATTGAACAGTTCGAGAATCGGTTGATTGTCGGTGCGCTTCGACAAGCGAATGGGATTACGAGCAAGGCGGCGCAGTTGCTCCAAGTAAACCGCACAACCTTGGTTGAGAAGATGAAGCGAAAAGGGTTCGCTCCGAAGAATCAGGGTTGCCCTGCCTTTTAGCCGAATAGTATGGACGTGCCTCACTCTCCGATGTTCAGGCGTGAGGCAAGGCGCCGATCTATGTTCTCTCTCCCGTAGTGTTTCTCGCCTCTTGCCAGGAATTCAATCGACTTCTCGACGAGCCGTCATGAATCATGTGAGCACGATGCGTCCCTCCGTCAATCGATTGACGAACGCAGCGGTGATGCGTCGGATGTTTGACGAGTTTGAGCCGTTATCGCGCCTCTGTTGAACGTTTTCTCATATGGCACACAATTATTCACGCAGTTCAAAGGGCACGGAAATTGCTGAACCTGAATGTGTCTATGAGAAGAAGCGCGTCATATATTTTCTTGACCCTATGTGTATGTGTGCAGAGTTTCGCATGGCATGTCGCGTGTGCAGCTGAGCCGCACATGTCACAGGCGACACCTCTATCTTCCAGCCATGCGATAGCTCCACAGGTGAGTTCGCGAACGCTCTCACCACGAATAGCATTGCCTGATGATGGGCCTATCTATGATCGAACCATGGAGGGGCCGGGAGTCGTACAATTCCAAGAAGCGGTGAAGGCGTTCGCCCGTGGGCAGTATGATGCGGCTCGCGCAGGATTTTCTGCGCTTGACACACTCGATTTCTCCAGTGCGCTGATCCCGCCCATAAAGGCCTTCTTAGCCGAACTCACTCTGCTCGAAAACCCCTCGGATCATGCGCGAAGAGAGGCGCTTTCGCTCTATCGTGGCATCATTGGCTCATACCCGAAGAATCCCAATGCATTCCGAGCACACTGGCGGATCGGTGACTTGTATGCGGACATGGGATGGCTCCAGGACGCCGTTGCCGCGTATGAATATGCGCTTTCCCGCGAGCTGCCCCGGCATGATGCGGATCGGACGTTGCTCGCGTTGGGTGTCGCACTTGGGGAGCTGGGCCGATTGACAGAAGCTGAGCGGGCCTTCGGTGTGGTGCGGGAACGCGCGATTGACGATCGTTTTGTCGTGAGGGCCACGTTGGATCAGGCCAACGTCCTGTACGCCCAGCAACGCAAGCGAGATGCATTACCACTGTACGATTTCTTGTATCGGCGTTGGCCGAATACACTGAAATACAATCCTGATGCCTTGCAGCAGTATGGCGATGCCCTTTTTGATAATCAGGAGCTGAAAAGAGGCTGCGAAATCGATCTGCTTCTGTTTAACCTCTTTCCGTCGCACCGACATGCGGGAACGGTTCTCGTCCGCCTTGGAGATAGTCATAGCCGACTTGGTCTGCGAACACCGGCAGAGCTTTTTTATACCCTCGCTCAGACAGAGTATCGAGATACGGCGGCAGCGGTTGTTGCCCGCATGCGCCTAGCACGGAATGAGCAGGAAATTGCGGCGTCGGCAGGAGAGAGCTTATTGCGTAAAAAGGTGGAAGGCCTGATTCGGGGGAGCAGCCTATCTTATTTGGAGTCTTCAGAGGGAGAAGGGCTTTATCAGGCGATCGCGCTCAAGCACCAGGGTGACATGCTCGGCAGCGAGGCGCTCGTTCGCTTGGCGGAGCACTATGAATTGCGCGGTGACCCACCACGCGCTATTCAGGTGTATCAAGACGTCACTCGTCGGGCAGGTGTCGTTCCGCATGATCCCTGGCCGTCTGCGGCGGGGCTCCATCTGGCCGCGATCTTAAAACCCCAGTTGGAAGCGGCCATCAAGAACAAGAACGATGTTCAGGTGCTCACGCTCTTTCATAGTCACGGGCGGGATCCTGAGCAACATTATGTCGGGACACAGACATTATTGGAGGTGGCCGACACGCATCGCCGGCTTGGTTTTTCACCAGAAGCCGTACGATTCTATCAAACGTTGGTGCGCAATCGGAAGGTGGCTTCGCTCCACGAGGCGGCGCTCGTCGGCTTAGGAGAAAGTTATTTGGACCAGTCTGACCCTGAGGCTGCCAGGAACGTATTTGAAAGTTTCCGACTTCACTATCCCAAGAGCTCACGTTCTACGCAAGTCTCGCGTGAATTGACGACGGCATTGCTGGAGCAGGGAGACCGCAGGAGCGCCATCCGTATCATGCGGCGCTGGACGCGGGCGCACCCCCATGATCCCGCGCATCGTTGGATGTATGTGGCCCTTGCGCGGGCGTTGGCGGAAGATCAGAAACAAGAGGATGCCGCCGCGGCCTTCGAGGAAGCATTGAAAAAAAATGCACTCACTAGGCCGAAGGATCTTCTACGGTATGCCGATCTATTGTTGCAACTGAACAAGCCTGAACGGGCCACGGATCTCTACCGACAGGTACTGAAGTCCAGACCTGATCCCATGGAGGCCGAGTGGGCGCAGGTACAGATCATGCTGAACTCTGGGGGCATGAACCGTACAGATGGCCGCCCGACGGGCGTGCTTGCAAACGCTCCATTTCAAGACCCGCTATTCCAACGTGCCGCTGGTGCCATGCAGATAGGGCTCAACTCGGCCATTGGGGATAAAGGGAGATAACCTCATGAATGCACACCATGTCTCAGTGACCACTGATAGCGATTTATTGCACCAGGCGTTTCAGAGTTTCGACGATGCAGCCGTGACCTTGCAACAGTCCTATCAGACGTTGACCACTCGATTGGAGCAGCTTGATGTCGAACTGGCCGATCGCAACGAGGCGCTTGGGAAAAATTTGCGCGTAAATGAAGACCTGCGTGAGCATTTGACGGCGATTGTAGAGTCCCTTTCGACGGGTTTACTGGTGATGGATACCGAAGGAATGATTACACGCTGTAACCAAGCGGGTGAGCAACTCCTCGGGCTACCGCGTGAGCAGGTTGTCGGCTGCTCCTTACTCGCCTGCCTCAAGGACGCGCAACTGGACGGTGATGTGTATCCCTTGACGACGCGACAGGGCTCGGCTGTGGCGCTCTCCCAACGTGCCTTGCACACGAGCGAAGGGCGTCATGCCGGAAGTGTGCTGTTGATTCAGGACGTCACGGCGGTTCGAGAACTGGAGGATCGGCTGCAGCGTCGTAATCGGTTGGCGGCCATGGGTGAGATGGTCGGGCGGATTGCTCACGAAATTCGGAATCCCCTTGGCAGCATCGAACTGTTTGCATCGATGTTGCGCCGTGATTTGCACGGCCTTCCTTCACTGCGCGGATACGCTGAACATATTTCAACGTCTGTCCACATGATGAATCGTCTCTTGACCAATCTCTTGCTCTATACCAAACCCGATTGCTCACATGGGGAGTGGCATGAGACGGAAGTACTGATGGTCGATGCGTTGACGCTGGCGGCCCATGCTGTTGCACAGACCAAAATCGACATTCGTTTGGATGTGAATCCTCATGCATCTCGGATGTGGTGCGACGCGGGGCAAATGAAACAAGTGCTTTTGAACTTAATCCTCAACAGCATTCATGCCATGTCAGGGGGTGGAACGCTGACCCTATCGGCAACCCTCACAGAGGAGCAGATGCCAGGAAGGGTGGCGTTTCGTCTTTCGGTCTCAGATACCGGCGTCGGCATTGCTGCTGCACAGCGATCAAGGATTTTCGACCCATTTTTCACGACGAGGGACGAAGGGACCGGGCTAGGGTTAGCCATCGTCCACGCGATTGTTGAAGGGCATCGGGGACGGATCGACGTAGAAAGCGTGGAAGGGCGCGGTACCACATTTACGATGGTGCTCCCGCATCATTGTGAGGCGGAACGCGCCGAGACGGCAACATTGCCTGCGCCTGATTGCGGAGGCGGGGTCTGCATCCCCGTCATGATCGGCGAGGACCACTTTGTTGAAAAGGAGACCTCTGCATGAGCGAACAGGACAGAGGAGGTCAAGCGGCGGATATTCTTGAGCACGCCGAGCGAGTATTGATCGTCGATGACGATTCATCCATGAGGACCGCCTTAATGGAGTCTGTCCGTCGTTTGGGCTTTGACGTGCAGGGCGCAGTCGATGGAGCCGATGCCGTTGAACGTGTCAGCCGCTACAAACCCTGGTTGGTGGTGACCGATCTGAAGATGCCGCGTCTTGGCGGACTGGATCTCATCAAAGAGATCAAGAGTCGTTCGCCACACACGTTGATGGTGCTGATGACCGCCTACGGGACGGTGGAGACGGCCGTGGAGGCAATGAAATATGGAGCGAGTGATTATATCCTCAAACCATTCTCCACCGATTTGCTTGAGCGAGTGATCGCCAATCTGAAAGCTCGTGACGTGGATGCCTCAATGCCGTCGCCTGCACCGATCGATCAGCGGTCTATCTTGACGCAAGACCCTGGCATGGTCCGCCTGCTCAGTACGGTTGAGGGGGTTGCCGCGAGTCAAGCGACCGTCCTGATTAATGGAGAAAGTGGCACAGGGAAAGAATTGCTGGCCCGTTTCATCCATAGCAGAAGCCCCCGTGCACACCGTCCGTTTATTGCGGTGAATTGCGCAGCCTTGCCGGACGGACTTCTGGAAAGCGAACTGTTCGGCCATGAGCGTGGAGCGTTTACCGGAGCCATCATGAAGAAAATCGGTAAGTTTGAGATGGCCCATACCGGGACGTTGCTTCTGGATGAAGTCAGCGAAATGAACATGGGTCTACAAGCCAAGTTGCTCCGTGTGATTCAAGAGCGAGAGGTGGATCGAGTCGGAGGTCGTGAGCCTGTCTCAGTGAATATCCGGGTCATTGCCACGACAAACCGTTCGCTCTACTCCGAAGTGGAGCAGGGACGGTTTCGGGAAGACTTGTATTATCGTTTGAATGTGTTCCCCATTACCGTGCCTCCATTGCGGGAGCGACCCGCCGATATTTCGGTGCTTGCGAGGCATTTTGTGACGGTCTCCGCGGCACGCAATGGCCTTCCGTCACCGATGATGTCGGCGGAGACATACGCGATGCTTCAGGACAGACGATGGAAAGGGAATGTGCGTGAACTGGAGAACGTCGTGGAACGTGCCGTACTCTTGGCCGGAAATGGACCGATCCTTCCTGGCCACTTGTTGCTGGAGTCCGGTGGCCAGCCGGTGGTTCCCGCCTCAGCCTCATCTGTGCCGCAACCATCTGGAAATGGGTCGCTGTGGGAAATGGAACGGGATCTGATTTTCCAAACTCTGGCGCGAGTGAGGGAAAATCGCACGCATGCAGCGAAGGAACTGGGCATCAGCATTCGCACCTTGCGGAATAAGCTTCGAGAGTATCGGGAAGGCAATTGCCAGGCCTCCGCGTAGTCCGGCTATCCAGCAAGGGGTGGGCAAAAAATATCCGGTATGTTTTGCCGATGGGCAGATGGAGTCGTACGAGATTGTCGACAGGCTTTGCCGCACAGCGTCCCTGTGCATGTCGACAATGGCATTTCGATTGCAGCGGTATCGGTAGACGGGAAACCAGAGGAGGAGCCACATGACGATTTTTAATCGCACCATGCAATTGCTCCATCGAACGCTGGATTTGCGACAAGCCAGACAGCGGGTGATTGCTTCGAACATCGCAAACGAAGAAACGCCGGGCTATCGCGCCACCGAGCTCAATTTTCAGGATTCCTTGCAGGCCGCGCAGCGAGGAAGAGGTCTTGTTACGCTCGCAGTGACTCAAGGCCGCCATATCGGTCCCCGTGGAGATTCGTTTCAACAGGTAACGGGAAAGCTCGGTGCCGTGCCTGCAGGGGATCTGCCCTTGGACGCCAATTCGGTCAACATCGAGCTGGAGATGGCGAAAATGTCGGATAACGCCATGCAGTACAACAGTGCGGCGTCGATTATGGCGATGCAGTTTCGACATCTGATGAGTGCAATCCGCGAGGGGCGATAATCAATCGCGGCCAGCCTTCAGCTGTCAGCAAGAAGCTGAAGGCTGAGAACTGATCGCCGATAGCAAGGAGGTTCTGTATGGATATGACCGACAGTATGGCGGTGTCCGTGACCGCGTTAGATGCACAACGCCAACGGCTCAACGTGATCTCAAGCAATCTGGCGAATGCTCAGTCTACTCATACGCCAGGCGGCGGTCCCTATAAGCGTCGGGATGTGGTGTTTCAATCTACGCCGGTCGCCAGTCCGTTCCAACGGACGTTCCGGCAGGTGTCGACGGGGCCAGGGGCGCACGCGCTCGATGGCGTCAAGGTGCTACGTGTGAAAGAAGATACAAGACCCGGACAGGTGATCTATGATCCGCGCCATCCAGACGCCGATAAGAAAGGCTTCGTCAAGATGCCGAACATCAACGTCATGGAAGAAATGGTCAACATGATGGGGGCATCCCGTTCCTATGAAGCCAATGTGCAAGCGATTAACGCGACCCGCGCCATGTGGAATAAGGCGCTGGAAATCGGGAGGTAGTCGTGGATCAGATCAAGGCAATTACATTCCCAACCGTGACTTTGGTGGATAATGCCGCGGCCTCCCATGTGGCCGGTGGCGCTTCCTCCACCGGATTTATGGATACACTGCAGCACGCGATCAGTAAGGCCAACGATATCCAGTTGGAGGCGGACCAGTCGACCGAGGCTTTGATGACCGGCCAGACACAGAATATCCATCAGACGATGGTGGCCTTACAGGAAGCCGATGTGTCCTTCCAGTTGATGATGCAAATCAGAAATAAGTTGGTGTCGGCCTATGAAGAAATTCAGCGGATGCAGATATAGCAGGATGCTGAAAACGTCTGCCAGCAGGGAGGGATGGCCTGGTGAGTCTCCTGTGCTCGCGCAACGCGCGGTCTCAGAAGACCCTCGTTGGACGCGCGCAGAGGAGACTCATCCTGGCCATCCTGGGGGCAACGTACACGAGCAAGCTTGGATGGATTATCTTGAATTACTCACGGCGATTTTGCTTGGGACAAGGCGCATCCCAGGGCGAAGAGGCTGTCTTGCAGACTCAGGGCGGGTAGATGAAGTCGTCGCCAGGGTTGCGCGGGTGAGAAGTCCGGCCTTTTGAGCATCTTGCTTGAGGGGCATGAGTAAATAGCTTTTCTGCGGCCCGATAGGCCCCTTTCTAGTCGCGAGGCATAGCGTTGTCCATCCTATCTAAGTTTTCCATCAATCAGCGCATGATCATTCTGGTTGCGCTTGCAGGCTCTATTGCCGGTCTCATCGCCATTGCCTTGTGGACGCAACAGCCTGACATGCAGGTCTTGTTCACGAACCTCAATCCCGAGGATGCATCTGGGATTGTGGATAAGCTGAAAGAGACGAAAGTACCGTATGAGACAACCGGCGGTGGCACCACCATTCTTGTTCCCAGTGCACAAGTCCATGAGTTGCGATTGCAGTTGGCCACCCAGGGCCTTCCCCATGGGGGTGGGGTGGGTTTTGAAATCTTCGATCGCTCGTCGATCGGCATGTCCGATTTCGTCCAAAAGCTCAATTATCGACGCGCGCTGCAAGGGGAGTTGGCACGGACTATCGCACAGATGCCGGAGATTGAACGAGCCCGCGTCCACCTTGCCACTCCTGAACGGCGCCTATTTTCCAATGATGAGAATCGGGCGCGTGCTTCCGTTGTCGTGTCGTTGCGGAATGGACAAGCTCTCGCCAAATCACAAGTGAATGGGATCGTCCACCTCGTGTCGAGCAGCGTCGAAGGCCTGCAAGTCAAGGATGTCACTGTAGTGGATGGACATGGGCGGCTCCTTTCATCCGCAGCCGGGAGCGATGATGCCGCGGGGCTCACCGGATCGCAGCTGGAATACCAGCGAACGGTTGAAAAGGATATCGAAACACGCATTCAATCGATGTTGGAACGAATCGTCGGGGTGAATAAAGCCGTGGTGCGGGTGTCTAGTATTCTTGACTTTCGCAAAGTGGAAACGACTGAAGAGAAGTACGATCCGAATAGTCAAGTCGTTCGAAGCGAACAGCGAGGTCAGGAAAAGGCTAATGGGGTCAATGGTGTATCCGGTGGCGTGCCGGGTGTCCAGTCAAATGTCCCGGAAGGGGCGGCCCAAGAGCCGGCTCAAACGAGTTCGAACGCCAATCAGACGAAGAATGAAACCGTGAATTACGAAATCAGTCGGACGGTCTCCCGAGTCGTGGAATCCACCGGCAGCATCAAGCAACTATCCGTGGCGGTGTTGGTGGATGGAATATACGAAGGCAGCAAGGCCGCTGAGGGTGAGAAAACTTCATCCGGCGCGGCTAAAAAGTATGCGGCACGGTCTGAAGAAGACATGAAGCGTATCGAAGAGATCGTCAAAAAAGCCATGGGTTATTCAGCAGAACGGCAAGATCAAGTCCAAGTGACCAACGTGCAATTCGATATTGCGACTGAAGAACCTCCCACGCAGGGCGTCGAGGCTGCGGCAGAGCCGACCAATTCTTTTACCCCCTATATTCGCTATGGGGTTGGAGGAGGTCTCTTTCTCTTGATCCTCTTCATGGTTGTGCGTCCCCTGATGGCGATGTTGGGAACGGTCGGCTCATCGTCTGAGGGACCCACGCCGCAGCTTCCTGCTTCGGTGAGTCAGGTCGAAGCGTCAATAGCGGGAGGAAAGCCCCGTTCGCAGATCGTCGACATGGCGCGTGGTAATCCTGATGCGACGACAGTGGTTGTCAAGCAATGGCTGAAAACGGGTTCGTGAGGCGGTAATTGCGATGGCCACTGAACTCAGCGGTGAACAAAAGGCGGCCATTCTCCTGAAAGCTATTGGAGAGGAGGCTGCGGCGCTGGTGATGAAGGGCCTTGACCCGAAGGAGATCCGCCGCTTAGGGGCTTCCATGCACGCGACGGCGAATATCACCAGAGAAGAGGAATCGAGCGTCATCGAT
>JACMLT010000082.1 GCA_014379455.1 Nitrospiraceae bacterium | reverse complement strand
GAGAGCGCGAGTCCGGCCAAGCGATACTCGATGCCGGGCCGAAGGAGTTCCTCTAGCGCCTGTTGGACGGTCGGCCACATGTCGGGGTCGTAATTCAATGGGTGAGAAAAGCGGTGTTGTTTGGTCGAGATAGCGAATCGGGCGTTTTTCAGCTTCACCGTGCAAGATCCGGCGGCCAATCCTTCCTGTCGAAGATCCCGCGCCAGGTCACGGAGGAAGCCGCGCAGGGTTCGCTCAAGAAAAGGACGGTCATGCGTATCATGTTCGAATGTGGTCTCGTGACTGAGGCTTTTGGATTCTCGGTCGGCCACCACCGGTTCGTGGTCGATCCCTCTCGCCAGCTCTCGGACCCAGTGGAGTCGTCCGCCGAAGATATGACGCAAGGGCTGATCCCAGCGTGGATCCAACAACTCGCCGATCGTCTTGAGTCCAAGCGGTTCCAGGCGCGCGGCGGTTTTAGGGCCGATTCCCGGCATTGCACGCAGAGGCCGCGGTGCTAAGAATGCTTCTTCCATACCCGGCTGGATCGTTACCAGCCCATCAGGCTTGTGGCTATCCGCGGCAATTTTTGCGACGGTTTTGCCGGTCGCGATGGCGATGGTGCAGCACAAGCCCGTGGCCTCGTACAGCGCATCCTTCACGAGTTGCCCCAGGGAGCGAGGATCGGGATGGCGGGTCTGGAGCTGTGTCGTGTCGGCATAAAACTCGTCGATGCTGCTCCATTCGGTGAGAGGGAATAATTGATCGGTGACGTGCTGCATCGCATCGTGTAGCTGTCGGTACAGGGGCCGGTCAGGAGGAAGCAGTACAAGGTTGGGGCAGAGCTGGAGGGCTTTCGCGGTCGGCATGGCCGAGTGGATGCCGAATGCCCGCACAGCGTAACTGGCTGCAGCGATGATCCCCCGTGGCGGTGGGCCGCCGACCGCCACGGGTTTACCGGCGAGGCTCGGGTCCTTCACCACGGCTGCCGAAGCGAACATGGCATCGACATCCCCGAAGACGATCTGGCGAGACCAACGCATCGCGTCCTCCTGAACAGGAGCCTAGAAGGTAAAGGACAATTGAACAGGCCGCAAGAGGCGTTCAGAGGGAGGCACTGTCGTGTGGGAAGAACGTTCGGAGTCAGTTGGAACCCGGCTGACCGATCCCAATTCTTGTAGTAATCCCCGACAGATGCCGCAATGGTGCCGCCGCGGCTGAATTGTTCGACGTTGGCGTCGGTACACTCGGCCGCATTGCCGGCAGCGCCAGGCAAATCGGGTGAGGGCGAGGACTTCCTTCTGTAGCGAATGGTAGATGGTGATTGCCAGGGCGCCGTCCCGATTCATCTCGGTCATCTTGCGGAGAAAGTCCGCTCCATGATTCGGCCGCCGTTTCAGGATATCGTACTGCCATTGATGAATCATTTCGTGCGCCAGCGTATTCACGACCTCTTGCTCGCCGTACGCGCTCCGTTGGGCGGCCTGTTGGAGCAAGGGAAGGGATAGGCGAATCTCGCGCCTGGTCGGCGGGCGAAGACCTTCCTGATCCAGCCGTGGCCGCGGTCCTCGACGACTCACGAACATGCCGACCGAGGAGGTCAGCCGACGGCTCCAGAGCAGGTCGATCTGGGGTAGTAGGCTTCCGAAGTAGCGTTCATTCAGTTCACTCCACATCTGGGTCAGATGCTGCGAGGTCACCGGAAGGGATGGGTCTAGAGACATGCGAAGGGGTTACCCCAACTCTTCGTACACTGCCGCAGCCAGCAACGGCACCATAATTTCGTGGTGGCCGATTAGGGAGTAGCCTTTCCCGCCCTTCTGGGTCGGCCGCCGCACCACGTTGGTCAGGGGACGGTAGTGAGCTCGGAAATCCATATCCACGGTCGTAATCTTGGTCAGATGATGACCAAGATTGCGTCCCAGCGACACCGTTTTGAGGAAGACTTCCGGCAAAATAACGGCAGAGCCGAGATTGAGATACACGCCATCTTCCATCCCTGACACAACGGCCGCGAGCCGCCGAAAGTCCAGCAGCGAGGTTGCACCGATAGCGGCTCCATCCGCGGCAGGATGCATATGGATGATGTCGGTTCCAATGGCGACGTGGACGGTGACCGGAATACCGAGCTTCACTCCGGTCGCCAGAATGCTTGTCCCGCGATGGGGAAACTGCCCCTGACGCCGGTTGATGTAGTGGCCGACGGATTCGCCCAGCCCTTCGCGATCGTGGGCCCCGCGGATGATGGCTTCGTTCAGCATACGACCGGTTTCTTCCGCCATCCCAAAGCGCCCCTCGTCGATCTCCGCGTCGACTTCTTCAGATGTGTGTCCCAGGAGTGCCAATTCAAAATCGTGAATGATCCCCGCGCCGTTCATGGCGACAGCCGACAGGATCCCTTGTTGCATGAGATCCACGAGAATCGGACTCAATCCGACCTTGATGACGTGCGCGCCGAGCCCTACGATGACGGGACGGCCTTTACGATGGGCCCTCGCGACGGCTTTGGCGACTGCGCGCAACGATTTCACGCCAAGGATATCAGGCAGCGAACGATAGAATTGGCTGAAGCTGCCTCCTGGGCGCCAGGGTTTGGCAAAATCCGAGACGCGAACCTTGCTGTACCGTTTCTTGAGCGGATAGGTCGTGAGATCCGACACATCGATCGGCGCGATCAGGCTCGGAGCCGTGACGGGGGCCCGTTGACGGTCAGGAGGCTTTGCCAAGGAGCTGTTCCTCGATGAGTTCACATAGGACGTGGCCGAGTGTGATGTGGCTTTCTTGAATGCGGGCTGTAACCGTCGAGGGTACAACGAACGGATATTCCACCAGGCAGGCCAGCTTCCCGCCGGTCCCTCCAGTCCAGCCGATGGTGGTGAGGCCACAGGCCCTCGCGGCCTCCACTCCCTTCAACACGTTGGGAGAATTGCCGCTGGTGCTGATGGCGATGGCGACGTCGCCTTTCTGGCCATGGGCGCGGATCTGTCGGGCAAAGAGTTCTTCGAACCCGTAGTCGTTGGCGATGCAGGTAATGGCGGCGATGTCGGTGGCGAGGGCGATGGCCGGGAGGGGGTCCCGCTCCCGTTTATAGCGACCGACGAATTCGGCGGCGATGTGGGCCGCATCCGTGGCGCTGCCGCCGTTGCCGAACAATAGGACTTTGTGGCCTTCACGAAAGGCCGTGGCCATCAGTATTGCGACCTGCACGATGCGATCGGCATGTTCGCGTGCGAACTGTTGCTTGACGCTCGCGCTCTCGGCAAACGTACTCAGTACATGCTCTTTCATGGGAAGCGATTCTAGGCAACCCTCCGGCATCTGTCAAACATAACTCGCTGGCCTGTTACGATTTTATGGTAGCGATGGGGCCTGTCTGTCGAATGGCGCTCATCGCCAAGGCGATCATCGAACCGACATCGGAGACCGTCGCCGGCAGGATGAGGGTATTGGTCGTTTTCGCCAGCTCTCCAAACTTGGTGATGTACTGTTCCGCCACGCGTAGCTGGACGGCTTCCTGACCTCCCGGAACCTGAATCGTTTCCGCGACCTTGCGGAGTCCTTCAGCCGTAGCTTGTGCGATGGCCAGAATGGCTGCGGCGGCTCCCTCTGCCTCGTTGATTTGCTGTTGCTTCTTTGCCTCCGAGGCTTTGATGACTTGCTGCTTTTCGCCTTCGGCCTGGTTGATCGCCGCGTCGCGTTCGCCCTCGGACGTGAGAATCACCGCACGCTTTTCCCGCTCCGCCCGCATCTGCTTCTCCATCGCGTCCAGCACGCCCTTCGGCGGGGTGATGTTCTTGATCTCGTACCGGAGGACTTTGACGCCCCAAGCTTCTGAGGCTTTGTCGAGTTCGTTCACCACCTGAATATTGATGTTGGTCCGTTCTTCGAACGTCCGATCCAGTTCAATCTTGCCGATCTCGCTTCGCAGCGTGGTCTGCCCCAGTTGGATCAGGGCAAAATGAAAATCGCTGATGCCATACGAGGCGCGCTGAGGGTTCAAGACCTTGAGGTAGAGGATGCCGTCCACCGACACCTGCACGTTATCGCGCGTGATACAGACCTGTTCCGGGATGTCGATGGCCGCTTCCTTGAGCGAATGTCTATAGCGAATACGGTCGATGAAAGGGAGGAGCATATGAAACCCCGCATCCAGCGTGGCCGCATATTTGCCGAGCCGTTCGACGACATAGGCGCTTTGCTGTGGCACGACCACGGCGGTTTTGGCGATGACGATCAGCACCAGCCCAGCCAAGACCAGTAGTACGAACAGTCCTTCGTTCATCGTTGTCTCCTTCGTTCTCCTTCCGGGCTGGCCCCGCTCATTCTGCCGATATCCAGATGGTAAGTCCCTCGACCCGTTGGACGGTGCATCGTTGGCCCTTCGTCAAGGGGGTAGGTCCGGCATTGTGCGCAGTCCAGGTCGTGCCGCGCAGTTCCGCCTTGCCGGTGCCGTTTGCCGCCAAGTCTTCGAGGGGAATGGCGCTTTCACCGGCGAGTGTATCCACGGCAGGCAGATCCTTATCCTGTTTTTTCAGCCGGGCCAAGAGCGGGCCACGGAAGACGAGTAGCGATAGAATGGCGAGTCCCGAAAACATCAGCCACTGGAGCCAGTCCGCTTGAGCGATCCCCAGGCCGGCCAGGCTGCCCACGATCAGGGCTGCCAGTCCAAAGAATAGAATGTAGAAGCCTCCGGGGGTGACCATCTCAATGCCGAGCAGGACGAGACCGAGAAGCATCCAATACCACCAGACCATCGGGGAGCCTCATGTACTGTTCGAAAGAGTTGCGGGGGAGTGGGAGATCGTCATGAAAGTCTAAGCGTGTTTCCGGAGACCGTCAAGCCGGAAGGATTTTACGCCGTCCTATGGTATAGTCCGCGCGCAATGGCGCACGACCAACCAGTCAAAGCCTTAGTCATCGCGCTCACCGGCCATGCGGCGGCGGCGGTCTATTCTATCAATCGCCTCCAGCCGGATTCGCTCTGCTTCGTGTTGCCGGAAGGGGCGAAATCGCTTGTAGAATCAGAAGTCCAGGCCAAGATCGAGCACCTGCCCAGACGCTGGGATTGGGTGATCCTTGCGCAGACCGGCGAATTTGTGAGCTGTTATCAGGCGCTCGCGCGGACACTCCCGGAGATGTTACGGACATGGGATGTGCAGCCAGGCGAGCTCGTCATCGATGTGACGGGAGCCACTCCAGCCATGGCTGGGGCGCTCACGTTAGTGACTATGCCGATGAGTTCGCGGATTGTGTCGCTTGTGCCGGCACGAGAGGGACAGGAAGAGGACAGGATTGATATTGCCGGGGAGTCATTCGTATGGACACAGGTAAATCCGTGGGATGAGGCGGCAACTGTCTCACGCCGTGAAGGCTGTGAGCTGTTCAACCGGAAATTGTTTGCTGCAGCGGCCAAGCTGTTCCGCGAGGTCGAAGCCAAGGTGAGCGGAGGGCAGAAACCTCTCTATCGTGCTTTTGCAGACCTGGCCGATGGTTACGATCTGTGGGAGCGGTTTCATTATCGTCAAGCCTGGGAGAAGTTGAAGAGTGCCGTGAAGGCCTTTGAGATGGCGGCCCTGTGGGGTGGACCTCCAGGACTTACGCCGCTGTTACCGGCCATTAAAGCGAATGCGGGCTTCTTAGAGAAGCTCGTCCTCGATCCTGCTCCCGTAAAAGACATGCAGGCTCTTGACCTGCTGGCCCATGCAAGCCGGAGACTGCACGGCCTGCACGACTCGGAATCCGCGATGGTCTCACTCGTGCGTGCGCTCGAAGCCTTTGCCCAGCGACAACTGTTTAAGCAATACCAGATCAAATCCTGGGACGTACAGCCGGAGCAATTGCCGCAGGCACTTCAAGAGATCTGTCGGTCCTGTTGGCTTGAAGATCTCGACGGCAAGTACAAGTTGCCCGTACAGGCGCAGTTTCGTGCGTTGGCTGGATTGGGCGACCAGATGGGCCAAGCCTTTTTACGCGAGTGGCCCACGTTGAAACCCCTGCTCGACGCCGCCAGCCATGCCGTCCTTGGCCACGGCTTCGAGCCGGTCAAAGCTGAGCGAGTGCAGCAGCTGTTCGGCGTGGTCGTCAAGCTGTCGGGCGTCAGCGAAGCAACATTGCCGAAGTTTCCGGTGCTGAATGTCTAGCGAGAGGTCGAGGCTGCCAATTCTCTGACGAGTCTCGCCTGTTCTGCTTGTCTTGCCAGTGGAGAACATGGAAATTCGCATCTACTACGAAGACACCGACTGTGGCGGGGTAGTGTACTACGCCAACTATCTCAAGTATTTCGAGCGGGCACGAACGCAGTATCTAGAAGAGCGCGGTGTGTCGGTCGAGGGACTTATGGCCGAAGGTATGGTGTTCGTCGTGGTGCATGCTGAAGTAGACTACCGGTCGCCGGCTCGTTATGGTGACCGGCTGATCGTCGAGACGGTTGTCTCTGGTAGGACGGCAGCCTCCGTTACGTTTTCACACGTGATTCGAGAACGGGAGAGTCGGCGTGTGGTCGTCGAAGGATCAGCCAAATTGACGGTAACGAATGGAAACGGAAAGGTCAAGCGCCTCGACAAAGCTATGGTCGCCATGCTGGGGGCCAGTCCCGCAAAGCGACACTAAATAGCGGAGCCTATCTCGCAATGACCGAGGTCGCCAATCGGTTCATCATTCCAGGTTGGCTGTTGCTCTCGGATAACCCCAAAGAGAAGAGTAAGAAGTCTTCGCTTGCCCTATCACCTCAAGACCGGTCTGCACTGGCCTGATCTCATGATTGACACGAATCACGCAGCGAAACTCTTTCTAGAGATCAGGGAATCGCTCGCATCTTTTTGGGTTCCGATGTCAGAGTGTTGAAACGTGATTGGTTGCGCTCGGCAATCAGAAATTCAACTTTGGGACATTGTTCGGCGAGATAGCGTAGCAGTGCATGAATAAACACGATCATTCCCGCCATCTCCATGATTTCTTCGAGGTGGGTAATCAGTTGGGCTGTCAGATTCTCAAATCCATGAGCTTCACCGTAACGCCCTCCGATCATCTCGATGCCAATGGCGCCACCAAGGTAGATGGTTCCGGCTGCCAGAAAGGACCACCGGGTGGATGAAGGAAGGCGCAGAAGGAATCCCAGAAAAAGCAGGGCAAGAATACCAACTCCGGCCATTCCAGGGATGACCCAAGCATAATAGAACATACCCAGGTCCTCATGCCCAAGAAGCCCTCGTACAGGGTCAATCAGCATTTCATGAAAGGACCAGGCCTCATCAATCGCCAAGTAGATGAATCCAACGGTGAGGGTTGCCCATTTGGAGAGGTCAGGGTCTTGCTGTCGTCGTTTCAAGAACGTGACCAGCCCAAGTAGAGAGGCCGAGCAGAGTAGGAGAAGCACGGAAAACAGGGTTGGGATATTGTGCTCCCGATCGACGTGAAAAAGTTGCTCAGCAGGGGAAAGAAGTCCGTAGGCATAGTCATGTCCACCAACGTATCGAAT
>JACMLT010000081.1 GCA_014379455.1 Nitrospiraceae bacterium | reverse complement strand
GTCATGGAGTCCAGGCCGTGGGAATACCCGAAGACGCGCTGAAAGACGACCTCGGCCCCGACCGCCCCCAACATTGCAAACCAGCCGATCTTGAGGGGCCTGGAATCGTACCAGAGCGACATGTCATAGCCACTCTTGTCGCTCCCTCCCCCCCATGTGGTTGTACTCGCCATACCCTGACCTCCTTGTTAAGTGATTGAGACCCACCGCTTATTCCGGAGAAAAATTCTCCGACGGAACATTGCTACTATTGCTACCGTTTGATCTGCGTGGCGGGAGATTAGCGGATACAGTTTCTTGATGTCAAGTAGAATATCCAAGGTGAAAGCTGCATCCTTCCCGCGTGCAAAATTCGTGCATATGACTATGCACTTAACTCCAGTTTCGTCGCCTAAAATACACAGATCTAGGAGGTACTTGCAACCAGTCTTGAGTAGGGGGCAGGCTCAATCACAACAGCCTGCGCGACAAGTTTGCAGAATAGTTCCCAACGGTCTTTGGAGGTTCGACGGTTGAACTGGACTGTGAATTCATTGAGATAGAAGTCTAGTTGTTTCTGGGACAAGGCACCTTGGTGAGTACTCACTAGCCAGCGTTTTAACAAGGAGGCCACTCGGTGCACGCGAGGCAGCAAGACCGACGCTGTTTTTCTGCTGGCGCTGATTAGTCGCGGTCGGTGTTTGAAGCCTTCGTGCTTCAACCCTGCATAGGCCTTCCATCCGTCTGTGATAATGATGGAACTCGGTTCACTCACATGCTTTACAAAGGCAATGAGTTGGTTGGGAGAGGCAGTTGGAATCTGGCGCAGGCGGATACGGCCAATTCCCTTCCCATCGATCTGCACGGCGATTGCCACGAGAGCGTTGCTCTCTAGGTGCCGACGGCCCCTTCCAGCTTCGATGCGTCCCATACGTATTTCGTCCACTTCAACTCTGCCTCCCAGCCTGTCCAAGTCCGGCAGCACAAATGCGCGCCGTAGCTTTTGTAACCACAACCACGCCGTTCTGTAACTGCCGATGCCCAATAGTCGCTGTAGCCCCAAAGCACTGAGCCGCTGCTTCTGATCGGTCATCCACCACATGGCTCGAAACCAGTCCTGTAAGGGAAGTCGAGTTCGATGGAAAATCGTCCCAGCCGTAACCGAGGCTTGGTACCCACATCGGCGGCACATCAGAAGGCATCGTGTGGTAGTCCAACTGCCGCTGGTCGTGCACTGGGGACAACAGAACCCGGCGGGCCACCGTAGCCGAGCCAGGTAGGCGCGGCAGGCGCTTTCTGTGGCAAAACGCTGCTCGAACTTGGCGAGAGTTCGCATATAGTCCTCCACGGCGTGACTCCAGTATACCTGGGGAGTACTGGAGTTAAGTGTATAGGCTCGTGGCGAACAAAGTTATATAAACATCTATTGAAAATCAAGCGCTCTGTGGTGTCCCCCATGCGTGGTACTCTCGAGAGCTGCATACGTGAAGACCACGGGGCCTTGCCGATCAGGTGCTCCGCTTTTTCTGGGGCCTCAGTTCGCTTATCTTTTCGGATTTGGGCAGAGTGAAACTTCTTTAAGCAATCGAGCGGCTCCTGATCTCGATAACGAAGATATCGGCCTTCCAGGTTTGAGTTGGTGAGGATCACGGCCTCCATTCCGCTTTGCTGAAAGAACCATTGAATCGTGCGATTGCAATCTGCCCAGTACCTTTTCTGCATGCACATGGAGCTCAGTGTACGTGATCGTCTGGTGGCGGGCGGAGTTCTTTTTCCCGGTTGAGTTGTTCGATTTGTCGCATCAATTCTGCGATATCTGTCCATCCCGACCCATCCACCGCAGGGATCCAACGAGCCCGCAAATAGCCGTAACGATCAATCAGGAATTCCATATGCTTCGGTGTGGTTCCTTCGCCAGCTAGATCTGGGTTGCTGAGGGTCCTGCGAAACAGGGCGTAGCTGCGCACAATCTCCGGTGCACCTTGCGTCGCCAACGGGAATGGTATGTATGCTGTGATAGCTGCCATATCTTGCGGATCTGGGTCATTCACAGGCGCCGCCAGCACCACTGTCTTGCTGTCGCGTAAGTTGGCATAAGCCGACCGCAACTGATCCAGCCTCGCACGCGACTCCGGCCATGAAAATAGAACCAGTAGAATCGCTTTTTGCCGACGGAAGTCCTTTAAGGTGCCGCTCGTCCCGTCATGCGCGGAATAGGAGAAGTTTTGCGGGGCCATGTAAGGTTGATTGGGGGCAACGTAGGGGTTGATGAGGCGTGCCTGATAGCCACGGGAGGTGGCATGGAGAAAGTTGATGACATCCCAACGATCTTCTTCCGAGAGTTTTTCGGCAAACGCCGGCATACCCGTACCGGGAATGCCGTGGGTCAGCCAGTGAAAAAAATCGCCTGCGGTATGCTTGGCGGTATGCGGCTCCGTAAGCAGATCCACCGGCGGGATCGCGAAGGTTTTGGCCAAAACGCCATTGCCCTTGGCTTGGGGTCCGTGGCAGAGCACGCAATTCGAGGCAAATATGGTCGCACCGTTGGCAACAGAAATGGTATCGAACGGGACCGGCGTCTTACGGTAGGTTTCCGGAAAAGCCTGAGTGGCAAGGGGAGGCAGCGCCGCAACCAGCGCACAGACTGCCAGTACGGCTGGGATGGCAATACGCCACTTCGGCTCCCAGTGCTTGGACCGACCGAGGGCAACCGTCCAAGCTGCTAGGATCAGCAGTACGATCCCGATCCCCGAGCCGAACATCACGCCCAACCCGCCCCAGGTGGCGTCGATGGAGAATCGGAATGGATAGGGCCAGTCTTCAATGACGGTATGCTTTCCCGGTATGGCGTTCGACAATAGTGTCGCTGCCAACACCAGCGCTGACGCGAGCAGGACTTCGAGCGTGACCCATTTCCGAAGCTTTCGCCCACTGGCCTTGGCCACGTCCTGAGCCTGGCTGAGTGCCGGTAGCCAGACGAAGCGTGCGCGCGCGGCGATCACCAGAATCACCGATAGCAGCGCGAGCTTGGTATTGAGAAGCCAGCCCCAGCTTGTTGCGACCAATGAGGCATAGCTCGTGTCTACCATGCGATCGGTCACGATGATGCCCGTGACCACGACTGCGATCATCACGGGCAACGCCATCTTCGAGAAATGTTTCAGGGTCTGGAGGCTTGACTGATCGGGTTCCTCGCGAGTTCGCGTATGGGTCACGGAGAACAAGACGGTAAGAAAGGCCGGCAACCCTCCGAACCAGACGCTCGCCAGAACGGTATGCAGTGCGTAAGGCAGTACTGATGTGACGGACAGTTCATCAGCTGCGGAATGGCTTGCGAATGATCCAGCAGCCAGCGTGAGTGCAGCGACGGTCGCATACAACACATACTGCCAGCGCGCCCGGGAAGAGAAACGGACATAGAGCGCCACTCCGAACACGAGAAGCGCAAGGCCAGCCCGCACCATCCAAATGAGTCCTATGCGGGTCTTTTGTAAGAGCTCTAGCCAGGCTCCTGGACGCCAGGCGTTTTCGGCCACGCCCGTGGCCTGCGCGGTCGTTGTGGCCAGCAAGCCAACCAAGCCCACCAGAAGTGTGACTGAAAGCCAGGGTAACGCACGATTCAGGCGGGCGAGCCATGGGGCGTCGAATGCAGTGTTCGCGCGGACGGCAATCGCAAGAAAGACACAACCGCCGATCAGGATCATGTTGGACGCAAGCTGCAGCCAGCGGAATAGTGCGCCGATGACCTCGATCATTTCTTTTGCACTTTGCCCTTTACAGAGAAGTCGAAGTACGACTCCACCACATGACCATCAACCGACAGCACCCGAAACTTCACTGAATACTTTCCGGGCGTCAACTCCGGCAACGGCAGGACGATGGATTTCCGGTCCTCTGGAGTAAGTTTTGGTTTGACCTCGGTGACGGGATGTTTCTCGGTGTCGAGCACGACGAGCGATGCGTAGTCGCCTTCAATCTCCTCGTTGAACCAGAGCTGCACCTGCGTCGGAGATTTGGCGAGGACGGCCCGGCGCGGCGGCTCTGCCTTGACCAGCATTGAATGCGCTAGCGCCGGGGCGGCATGCACACACAGCACCAGCACCATCGCCATCACTGTGCTTGCCAGGATGGGCTTGAATGCGTGAACCGCCCATGGTTTCATCGGACCTCCTCGTTGTTGCTGCGGAAACTCACGCGTAGCAATCGACTATTTTACCATCTTAGCTCGGCGCTGTGCACTCTGGAGGCTAGCTGGCCGGTTGTCTATGAAACGGGGCTGACCGGTGATTTGCGACGACCGCGCACAAAAAAGAAGATTGCTGCCCCACCGGCGAGCACTGCAACCGGGACGATGACCATCATATAGTGCATCAAGTGTGAAGCCATTCCGCCTTCTCCTACTGAGATTGGGAATCGCGCGACATGTTCCTCCTTGCCGCGTACGGTGATGATCCCGATAAATTTGCCAGGCTGGCTGAAGCTATGTTCGAAATTGATGAACCCCCCCGTGTAGACTTTGGCCGGCAGGTGCACGACTGTGATGGCCTGAAGATCCTGCTCCGAACCCGTATCCTTGATGACCCGGACCTCGACGGGCAACGAGCGGAGTTCCCCTTCGATAAAATCGAGCACGACCACGGTGCGGCCGGTCGACGGAATATCCCCGCAGAGTTCCTGCCTGTCTGAGGTATCAGGCTGATATTCGGTCAGGTGCATACCGTAGGTCCCAAACTTGAGTATGCAGAAGTTTTTATCTAATTCATGAAAGTGCTGGGCTTGCGCGGAAAGTGGAGTTCCGATCGCCAGCATCAAGCCGCAGACAATGATTGGTTTCAAAAGAAATCGTAAAGACATCATCAGTATCCTTCTCGTATTAATTTCTTAGCCGTCTTCAATGTTTTCTTTGAACCGGATGCGACTGCACCATTGGGTTGCTGGCCAGCCGCCTAGGACACAGTCTTGCTAGAAGTATTGCCACGCCCTCGCATGGCAAAAAAGATGATCGCCAGGATCACGGCAACCCCTGCGAACGCAATCAAGAAGTAGTCGGGGGGCAACCAAATTTTTGTTTCCCCTACCGAGAATGGGAATCGCGAGACATGCTTATCACCTACAGTCACGAGGCCAATGAATTTGCCTGGCTGGTCGAAATTATGTTCGAAATTAACCGAGCCGGCGGGGTAAACCTTGGGCGGCAGGTGCAAGACTGTGATGGCCTGCAGGTCTTTCTCCGACCCCGTATCCTTGATGATCCGCACCTCGGTAGGCATCGGGCGGAGTTCATCTTCCATATAATCGAGCACCACGACCGTGCGACCAGTTTTCGGAATGTCCTCGCAGAACTCCTTATTGCGTGAGTTATCAGGTTGATAGCCGGTGAAGTGCATGTTATACGGGCCGATCGTGAGCCTACACATGTCTTCTGCGAGTGCCAGTCCTCCGTGAGCCTGGGCCTGCGAGGAGAAGAGTGGCACTCCGATTGCCAACATCAACGCGCACAAGCCGATGGGTTTGAGTAATTGCTTCACCATTGCCAGGATCCTCCCTCTCGAATATTGAATCATATGCTCGCGGGCCGGGACGCTCGGCTCCCTACGAACGGCGGAGCGCCCACCAATTCCGTAGCCACTTCGACCGTATGAGTATGTATCCAATCAATGCAACCACCAGCACTATTATCGCCGGTACGGTCATAGTACGCATAAGCTTCTGGTAATCGATCATGTTGACCCGCAAGAGATACTGCGGCCGCTTCATTAGATTCTGTTTCTCCGCCACAATAGTGACTGTGTAAAGGCCTTCGGCCAGACGGACTTCGCCCCGGAGTACGCCGTCTGGATGGGTGCTCGGACGAATATCTGCCACAATCTGATTGTCTGCCTCATTGCTCCCGTTACCCTTCATGACCCGCATCCCGACTAGCTCGTTGCGCAACGCTAGGTCCACGAGATCGACGACTAGGAAGGTGTCGCCTTCTTTGGGAATGTCTGTGCAGTATTGACCTTTCAGCTCGTATTGCGGCTGATAGGCGCTGAGATGCACGAGCCTCTCTCCGATTCGGCGCAGGCATGGGTCGTCCTCTCCGCTCGTGGCCCCATGGGCCGCAGCGATTTCCGGGTTGTACATTGCGCCAAGAAGAATGAGCACCATAAGGCCTGCACCTGTCACGTGCCTAATCATAAATATACTGCACCTTCCTGTATGGAGACTTGCGATGAATCCCTGCTCTGTACGGTGAATCCATTGCCAATAAAACGTTTTACCGCATGATCCTATCTATGGGATCAATATATGATGCCACTAAAGCAGGGCAAGATTCTAGCCCCCTCGCACTGTATCGTATCTGAAAATCCTGAAAATGTGTTTCTGTTGGGCTTGTTCGGACCTCCGGTGCCCGATATGGACCATCCATGGCCGGCTGAGGGGACAAGTGATGCGAGGACAAAGCTCTGAGCACGGAGTGTTCAAAGCTGTAGCACATGCGAATAGCGGCTGGACCCCGAAGCCGTGCTTGGTTTACTCATTCACGAGTTTGGCAGCGGAATATTGTGACAGGAATCCAAAGGGGAGGAGTCTGTGCTCGAGTCCTATGACACACCGACAGACACACATATATAAGGCATGATATTCGACGACAACGATCTCCCATATGTCCATGACAGAAGGTGTTTTCTGCTGGGGGGTCGGGGGTCGAAGGTCTGTTGGGCAGGGATCTGACGGAGCGCATCCTTCATGTAGCGGGGAGTCGTGCACACGAGTTTCTGGGGCCAATACGTTCGTCATAGGTTTGACCAGCCGGCTCAGGAATGCGTTTCATTCATGC
>JACMLT010000080.1 GCA_014379455.1 Nitrospiraceae bacterium | reverse complement strand
GAGGTCCGTGCCAGAAGAGCAGAACCAGAGGGTCACTTATTGTATTGCTGTGATTTGGCGAGGCTATTACAAGGACGTTCGAATGTAAGATCTGTCCCTCCTGTGGCATTCCAGGCCTGACAGAATTAAATGTCTGTCGCAAAATGCGACAGCAAGGTTCTCAGTCCACGGCAAGTAATTGAGTTAAAGCACAGAATTGCTTACGGATGAGTGAATTTATTTTGCATCGCGTGACTATTGACCAGTCGGGCACACGAATTGCTGATTGCGGGAGAAGGATAGGGATGGTGGTACGAAGGGGTAGCGCTCACACTAACAGGAGGACATCATGACGATATGGAATCAATGGATTCAGCGTAGTGTTATGTGCGGTTTGTTGCTGGGAGGGTTAGTCGCCTTTGCGACGACCGCGAGTGCTGCCGACTCTATGCCTGCCATAGCTGATCACGCTGGAATGGCAGCCTGGTATGAGAAGGAAGCGTCCACTAATCGGCAAAAGGCGAAGAGCATGGAGGAAATGAAAGCAGCGTATGCAAAAAGTCCAGGCTTCGTCCAAGGTATGGCTGGTGTGGGAGGGAAAACGGATATTCCTCGTCACTGCGATCAACTTATCAGCTCGTATACGAAGGTAGCTGAAGAAGCCGACGAGTTGGCCAAGGTGCATAGCAGCATGAAGAAGTAAGAGAAGCGCGCCGACATGATCCACGCCGGTGCGAATCAATGTGGCAGCAAAGAGCCCCGCCCTTCCGGGCGGGGCTTAGGTTTGAGGCGTGGCTTCTAGGGGTGGGTCGAGCAGACTTTACGTACTTGCTCCAGTTGATAGAGACTATGCATCAAAGTTGCGCAGGTTTTGCATGAGCATGCTTGGTTTCTTGATTCGACGAGTTAATACGCAATGCTTTGCGCTGGTGTTCTTGTTCACCTCATGCCAGGTGAGTCGGGCGGTGTGTGCGTTGCCTCGATCTCTCGGTGGCAGCAGGTGCAACGCTATTCGTGGAAGAGGGAATGGCCTGTCCTATGGATATGGCCGCCATGTGTCCGCCGTCACTTCCCTCGTCTCCCGAACGTCAGATCAAGCACAGCATGGTCTCGGACGGTGATCATGCGCCGACCTTGCTCAGTTCGGCCGCAGTGCTCACAGTTCAGTGCACACCAAAGCTGTCGCCCTGGAGCAGCGCGTGCACTATGGTCCCTATCTCCATAAGTTTTTCCTTGGTCCTCCGAATCTGATTCCACACCATCAGTTCTTTCGCTCCCCGCTCGGCTGCTTATGTTGAGCGGGCGAGGTCTCTTTTCTTTCATTTTTCCCGTCTGGATGTACTGGCGTGGCCAGCCCCTATGTTGGCATCTCATGGATCTGAGAGGTGGGCCAAACCGCCGAGTTTTCGAAGGCCGAATATGACGCCCAGAACTTCGGCGACGTCGTCGGTGTCCGAGCCTGGTTATAGAGGCATCGACCGCGAGGATAGGGAAGGGGTCAGTTCTCACATCTAACATGTGAAGGAAAGGAGTCGCTCGATGACACAGAATAGACCGCTTATGGCCAATCGAGTGTTTCATGCCCTTGTTGTAGCCGTGATGGTAGTGACGTTTGTATGGCCTTCAGTGAGCTGGGGGGAAGATGCCTCTCCTCGGTCGGGGGTCCACAATATGACCGATCAGAATAAGGATCCTCAACCCCTGCTCGATCAGATCACAGAACTGTAAGCGGAAGTCGCAAAGCTGCGGGCGGCGGACCACATCATGGAACGACATCAAGGGAGTGGGGTACTATAAGCATCATTGATGGAACGTCGGGATGTGTCGCGTGATGGAGCATTGCAGAAGGAAGGAGCCAGGTAGATGGATGCGGCTGAAGGCACCCGTATCAACCTCGTGCCGTGGCTGCGGCGGCATGTCGATCTCACAACATGAAGGAGGATAAGACATGAGTTGTTGTAGTGATGTGATGACACCAATCGAAGCGTCTTCGTGCTGTACGCCGCACGATACGGTGGCACAGGCCGCGCAAGCGATGCGTGATTCAGGCTGCGGCTGCGCGCCTGTGGTTGAGGATACCGAGCACCTCAAGCTGATCGGAGTCGTCACCGAGCGTGATGTGTGTTGCGGCGTGGCGGCTGATGACCGGCGCGCGTCGGACGTGCGCGTCGAAACGATCATGCGACCCTTGGCGGCCTGTTGTGGGGCAAGCGAGCCGGTGGAAGAAGCGCGCCGGAAACTCCATGAGCATCGCGCGACGAGCTTGCCCGTGGTGAACAAAGCGGGCGGTTGCTGCGGTACCATCAGCGTTCACGGTTTGGAGAAGTCGTAGACCAATAGACGAGGGTATTGGTACATTCGACGAGCCATTCGACACGCTAACGGAGACCTGGGCGAACACGCTGCCCGGCATGTGAAAGCGAGCCATGACGATGAGCCCGTTTGCAGGAAAGCCGGTCGAGCCAGCTCTCTCGTACGCGTGCGGTGCGGCGCTGGACAATCCGACCTGATCGTGGCTTGCGTCGTCGGTGACGGTGAAGCAGAAACCGGAGCACTAGGCATCACGAAATGGGCGTCGTCCATTTGACGAAGTCTGTGTGCAGATGTACCATACAATCGCTATGTGTAAAGTTATTCTTCTCGTTCTGCTGTGTCTGTCAGTGTTGTGCATGGTCCCGCTTATGGGGGGCCATCATCTAGCGTCAGACCATCTACACCACGATGCTGCAACGTCCTGTTCCACCTGCATGGGAACGATGACCACGAGCACGATCGTTGTTCTCTTCACCGTGCTGGGCCTTTCGAGCCTCATAATTTCTGCCACACCTGCGCTCAAACTGGTTGTTCGTCAGTTCCATCCTCCTCGCGTGCGCTGACCTATATAGCCGTTTCGTCTACAAGAACGCTTTTCAAGACAATAGCTGCGATAGGTTTGCGTAGGCTCGTCTGCCCAAGTACCTATCGTGGGCAGGGGGACATCAAGCCCAGAAAGGTAAAGGGTCGTACACAATGAACGCCGATTGTATTTCGAGGCGCCTGCTGCTGAAACGCGCGGCGGCGCTGGGACTGTTGGCAGCGGTGGAACGACTCGCGCCAGCCTATGCGCTGACGAACACCACTGCCAATTCCGGTTCACAGATCGCACTCAGCGGAGATGTCATTGACCTGACGATCACCGAGCAGTTGTTCCTCCTCGACGGGCGAACCGGGATGGCTATGACGATCAATGGCACGATACCGGGTCCAGTCATTCGTCTGAAAGAAGGTCAACAGGCGACGCTGCGCGTCACGAACCACCTGGAAGAAAGTTCGTCGATTCATTGGCACGGGTTGCTCCTGCCGCCCGCGATGGACGGCGTGCCTGGCGTGAGCTTCGCCGGCATCGAGCCGGGTGCCACCTTTACCTATCGGTTCCCCATCCGTCAAAGCGGCACCTATTGGTACCACAGCCATTCGGGCTTGCAGGAGCAATCGGGCCTCTACGGCCCGATGATCATCGATCCCATCGAACCGGAGCCATTTCGCTACGAGCGTGATTATGTGGTGATGCTCTCGGATTGGAGTTTTGAATCACCAGAAACGCTGCTCTCCAATCTCAAGAAACAAGGGGGGTACTACAACTTTCAAAAACGCACGGCCGGCGAGTTTTTGACCGATGTGAAGCGCATGGGCTTCTGGGCGGCGCTACAAAACTACTTGAGCTGGGATGGGATGCGGATGGATCCGACCGACTTCGCGGACGTCACCGGATACAGCTTTACGTATCTGATGAACGGCCTTTCTCCATCCGGCAACTGGACCGGGCTGTTTCGTCCAGGCGAGCGGGTGCGTTTGCGTTTCATCGATGCGGGGGCCATGACGTTCTATGACGTGCGTATTCCGGGTCTCAGGATGACGGTGGTGCAAGTCGATGGGCAGAACATCCAACCTGTCGTCGTGGATGAGTTCCGTATGGGGCCGGCGGAGACCTACGATGTGATTGTCGAACCTGCCGAAGATCGCGCGTACACCATCTTTGCCGAGACGATGGACCGCAGCGGCTATGCGCGCGGCACGCTCGCGCCGCGCCCTGGCATGAGTGCGGAGGTTCCTCAACGGCGGCCCAGACCACTCCGCACAATGGAAGACATGGGCATGAGCATGAAAGGCATGAACATGCCTGGGATGACGATGCATGGCACGGAGCACTCAGGCGGCACCCAGAAGATAGAATCTTCTGATGACCACGCCAGCATGGAACACACGCTGCGCGATGCTGGAACGCCGCCTCTGCAACACATGCATGAGATGCCTGCCATGGATGCGGGCGATCACGGCCGCACGCCGATACCAGGCGCCGAGCCTGTCACGCATGGTCCCGACCACCACGGACCGGGTAATCAAGCGGTGGCCGAGTATTCGCAGAATCGTATGGGGGAACCAGGAAGAGGGTTGGAAGGCAGTGGGCGGCGTGTGCTGCTCTACACTGATTTGAAAAGTCTTGCGCCTTATCCAGACCAACGGGAGCCGGAGCGCGAGATCGAAATCCATCTTACGGGTCAGATGAATCGGTACATGTGGTCCTTCGATGGCATGACATATTCGGAAGCGAACGAGCCGATTCGCTTCCGCGACGGCGAGCGAGTGCGTCTGACGTTTGTGAACGATACGATGATGGAGCATCCGCTCCATCTGCACGGGATGTGGATGTATTTGGAAAATGGCGTCGGGGCCTATCTTCCACGGAAACATACGGTCGTGGTCAAGCCGGCTGAACGGCTGTCGGTCGCCATCACCGCGGATGCCCCTGGGCTCTGGGCGTTTCACTGCCATCTGCTCCTCCACATGGAGGCGGGGATGTTCCGTATCGTCGAGGTGTCTGGTGACTAACGGTGGTGCGCTCGTGAGAGGTTTTCTGCGAGCTGTCCTGGCAATGGTGCTGCTCGGCATGCTGAGCCAGGGCCTCGCCGCAACGGTTGTCTCCGCACAAACTGTACAAGGGCCCTCCACGGCACCCACTTTGACCAGCCTATCCATTGGGCAAGTAGGCACACGATCTACCGTCCCTCCACCACAACACTGGCCTGCTCCCGTCAACGATCAGCAGAACCGTCTCTTCACGCTCATCGACGTCCTCGACTACCGTCCGAAAATAAGCGGAGGGCAAGGACATGACGACTACCGGTGGGACGTCGAGGGGTGGTATGGCGGGGACTACAATCGACTGTGGTTCAAAAGCGAAGGGCAACGCGACACGGCCTTCAAGGCAGACTACGACGTGGACTTTCAACTGCTGTATGGCCGGTTTATTCGGAAGCATTACGATCTGCAAATGGGCAGCCGTGTCGAAACACAGTCCTTCAAGGGGCGCAATGTGACGCGAGGTTTTGGGGTAATCGGAATCGAAGGGCTTGTCCCGTACAACTACGAGTTCGAGTCCGCGCTGTTCATCGATCAGAACGGCGCGGTATCCGCCCGGCTGTCGTTTACGAAAGACTTGCTACTGACACAACGACTTATTTTTCAGACTCGCTTCGAAACCAACGCCGCCGTTCAACGAGTCGAGAAGTTCACCACCGGATCGGGGCTCAACAACCTTGAATTTGGGGCGCGACTGCGCTACGAAATCCGGCGAGAATTTGCCCCCTATATCGGCATATCCTTCGACCGGAGCTTTGGTGAGACTGCGACCCTGGTACGCCAAGATGGGGGCGATCCGACTCAGATTCGATTCCTTGTGGGCGTGCGGGCGTGGTTCTGAATAGGACCGGTGTCTCTCGCCGAACTTGCGGATTGGGCCAGACACGCCCATGAATATTGTAGACTCATAGAGGGTTGGTCGTTTACACGGAGGACCCGGCGGATGTCGGAGCATCAGGTTGAACCCCATACGTTTGTCATCATCGGTGCGACCGGCGATCTCACGCGTCGGAAGCTCCTGCCGGCGCTGTATCATT
>JACMLT010000079.1 GCA_014379455.1 Nitrospiraceae bacterium | reverse complement strand
GTTTGAGTGAACACGCACATATTATGAGGGGATGGAGACAGCGGTCTGCCGTTCCACATCTTTCCACTGCATGCAAAGCAGTTCGAGAAGCTTCTATGCGGGGCGAAGGATTCCGAGAACTTGAGCTCGAAGACCGGCGACGTCGATAACGGGTAGAGCTCTCACGTGTGTATCCTTGCGCGTTGGCCAGTGAGATCACGTCAAAAGATTGATCTACCGATTAGGTCCGAACGACACTCTCCGTATCCAGGTCTATGGTGAAGACGATCTCTCTCTCGAGACGAAGGTGGAAGGCGACGGGCAAATCACCTATCCGCTTCTTGGAATCTTACACGTGGGAGGGCTGACCATTCATGAGTTGCAGCAAGATCTCACCACTCGTCTTGCAACAGGATACCTGAGTAAACCGAAAGTCACGGGGACGGTGGCACGACATTGCAATTTTTATGTCGGCGGAGAAGTGAAGACCCCTGGCGGCTATCCGTATGAAGAAGGTCTTACGGTGCACAAAGCCATTTCATTGGCTGGGGGATTTACAGAGAAGGCAGATAAGCGCGTGATTACGATCACCCGCGCCCATGGCTCTCAGGTAGATATCCTCATGCTCGAACCGGATGCGATGGTGAGACCAGACGATCTGGTGGCAGTTGCTCAGGCCAGGAAATTCTATGTCAACGGAGAAGTGCGACGGGCCGGCGACTATCCCTACGAGAGAGAGCTGACGCTTCACAAAGCTATCACCATGGCAGGAGGATTTACGGACAAGGCGTCCATGAGCCGCGCCAAGGTGATTCGGAAGATTGAAGGAAAGGAGCAAGAAATCTCACTAGGCTTGGAAGGGATCATCCTTCCAGAGGATACTATCGTGGTCCCTCACAGCTTCTTCTAGCAGGCCGCTGAACCTAACATAGTGCTCCCTTTGAAGTTCTGCCGAGCCGAACGTTGCCTGCGCGGTTCAAGCTTGCCCTACAATGACGCGGTTACCTTCCGTCTCATCCCGCTCGTCATTCTCCTGTCGTAGCCAGCCAGTGTTTCTCCTGTCTGTTTCAATTCTCTTCCTGAAACACACAATGGATATGTTCAGTTCCTAGCCCTACAAGGCCTGAGGCTTCTGCCTGACCAGTGCGACCGGTGACAAGATGTGTGAGACCTTGGGGACACATCTATAGGATGGTCACGTCATCTCATGTCGAGTGTGGATTGGGCGCAGATCCCCCTCGATGACGAGCACCCCAGCTATGTGGTAGAGAAGAGAGTAGGCAATACAGCGTGAACTAGACGGCCTTTTGAACCAACCCTGATCGCAAGCATCGTGTGCAGACCCGCATGCGCTTCGTTTGACCGTTGATCAGCGCTCGGACCGGTTGGAGGTTCGGCTTGAAGATCCGCTTGGTCTTGTTGTTGGCATGACTGACATTATGCCCTGATTGGCGACGTTTACTACAGAGATCGCATGTAAATGCCATGGGTACACTCCTTCAGCTAGTCGTATCGATGCAAGTTTGTAAGGTGCAAAATGTATCACAGGGCCGTTCATCTTGACAAGCAGGTTGAATGGATAAGGGGGGTGATTGCGATGACGGGAATTGATCTACTGGGGTTTGCAGCGGGGGCGTTGACGACCTGCGCTTTTTGGCCTCAACTGCAGAAGACGTGGATTTCGAAGTCTGCGGGCGATGTCTCACTGAGTATGCTCGCTATCTTCACAACCGGCGTCTGTCTCTGGTTTCTCTATGGACTGGTGCTACATTCGTGGCCAATCATTGTCACCAATTTCATTACGCTGCTTCTGACGGGGGCAATTCTCGCGCTCAAGCTGCGCTATAGGACTCACAGCGGATAGCATGTTTGGTTGAATTCGTCGTTGGTGACTGTAGATTTGGTTTCGAGGACAACAACGGTAGGCGCTCTGATATCGAACCGTGCGTGACCCCCATCGTCGTACCGGCCATTCCACACAATGCTGATCAGGTGCTTTCTCATATGTCGGGAGTGGTTGCATGAGTAGGCTCGGGGACGATGGACAGTAATGACCTTGACAACCTTCTTCCCGCTCTCCTAGAGTGCCTTCCACAATATGACTCCTGGGTAAGGGAAGAGGGTGCAAGTCCCTCGCGGTCCCGCCGCTGTAAATGGGGACGAAACCCGTGAATGCCACTGTCCGATTCATGGATGGGAAGGCGCGGGGAGTAGGGTGAACCATGAGCCAGAAGACCTGCCGGGAGGGGGAGCCTGCCAGAGGATTCCTTCGTTGTGAGGCGAAGGAGATCGGATCAGATGCCAGGCCGCAGTCGTGGGAACGACCGGAAGCGTATTCATTCTAATACGTTGAGAATCGTTTCACGCCGAGAACGCGGCAGATGGTCTGAGATCATTCGCCGCAATAGAATGGCGATCCTCTGGTAGGTTCCGAAGACCGACGTTCCCTCGTGGGCTGGGGAATTGGCGAGGATGAACTGCGGGTGCAATCCTCAGGGTCTGTCGAGGCCTTGGGGATTTTTTATTTGAACTCCGTACGGCATAGTCGATGGTGGGCTGGACGGCTAATCGGCGCTGTGTTGCTCGTCTGTGCGACAGCAACTTTTGCAAATACAGATGATGGAACGTCGGGCATGACACGTCGGCAGCAAGGCATTCTCACAGGTATGCCGTTCATGACACACGTGTCAGCGAAGGCGTATGTCGATGATGCCGGTCGGCGGATGTATTTCGCCAAACCTCCAGTGAGAATTGTCTCGCTGGCGCCCAGCATCACTGAAATGCTGTTCGCGATGGAGGCGGGAGAGCAGCTCGTCGGCGTCACGGATTTTTGCGATTATCCGCCGGAGGCCTTGAAGAAACCAAAGGTGGGCTATTCGAATCCGAACTTGGAAACGTTGGTGGCACTCCAGCCTGATTTGATCATCGCGCCCAACGACTTTCTCAAGCCTGACGTGATCGTCAAGCTTGAGCAGTTGAAGATTCCCGTCTTTATCTTGGCCGACCAGAATGTCGAGGGGATTTTCGTCCATATCCAAACGCTCGGGCGCATCGTGGGGCATTCGTCCAAAGCCGATACCGTCGCGATGCAGCTTCGGCAACAGGTGTCTGTGATTCAACGGCGCATCCAAGGAAGGGCTCCGGTGCGTATGCTCTATGTGTTGAACAGTCAGCCCCTAATCACCGTTGGTCCTGGAAGCTTCATTGATCAACTGATTCGAATGGCCGGAGGGACCAACGTGGCCGCGAAGAGCGCAACCCCGTATCCGCGACTGAGCATGGAGGCCGTGCTTCAGGAAGATCCTGAAGTCCTGGTGTTTCCTGTCGGTAAGGCTGAAGGCATCTCTGAGAGTGAACAGCAGACTTGGCGTCAGTGGTTAACGATGACGGCCGTCAAGCAGGGCAGGCTTCACCAGATTTCCGCAGATTGGCTCAACCGGCCTGGTCCGCGAATCGCTAGGGGGCTCGAAGCGCTTGCGGAGATTTTACACCCGGACAGTCCGGCAGCCAGTCGAGCCGAACAGTAACGTGAGCAGGAGATGACGGATCTAGCCTCATCATGGGCGAATGCCGGCGCGGTGCTGACCGTTCATCGATGGATGGCAGTGATCGGCGGACTGCTTCTGGCAAGCGTGGCCATTCTCGTACTCTGTCTGCAGTTTGGCGCCACGTCGGTAGACGTGAAAACCGTCGCGACGGCGATCATGCACATGCTGCGCGCAGACCAAGCAGGCGCCGCAACTCTGGGAACATCCGAGATCATCATGGTGCAGATTCGATTTCCCCGAGTGCTCATGGGTTTTTTCGTGGGGGCCGGTCTGGCGGCGGTCGGTGTCACGCTCCAAGCGTTGTTGAGAAATCCCTTGGCCGACCCCTATGTGTTGGGAGTATCGAGCGGCTCTGCCTTGGGAGTTTCGTTGGCCATCCTGTTTGGAATCGGTTCCACCTTCATGTTGTTACCGATCCTGCCGTTCTTTGGATTTGCCGGAGGGCTGTTGGCGCTTCTGTTGATCTATCGGTTGGCGCAGTCAAAAAGCCGATTACCGATCCACAGTTTGCTGCTGGCGGGGGTCATTTTGAATGCCATTCTGACGGCGTTTATCATGTTCATTACCTCGATTTTGGAGCCGAATCGCTCCGCGGGCCTCATGGCGTGGCTGATGGGATCGCTCACGGCGCCTAACTATCCCGCCTTGGGTATCTTTCTCTTGTACGTTCTGTGTGTCTTGGTGATGCTCATGCACAAGGCGCAGTCGTTAAATATGCTCACATTGGGAGAAGAAACCGCTCGTTCACTGGGCGTAGAGACCGAGGGGATCAAAAAATGGCTCTTTGTCCTTACTGCGCTCCTGACCGGCGCAATCGTGTCGGTGAGTGGCATGATCGGGTTCGTCGGCATGGTTGTCCCGCATGCCGTGAGGTTAGTCATTGGATCGGACCATCGATTGCTGCTTCCAGCCTCGGCATTGGTGGGGGGGATGTTTCTCGCCGTGGCCGATACGATAGCTCGAACAATCATGGCCCCCGCTGAAATACCGGTCGGTATCGTGACGGCGCTGACCGGCGGCCCATTCTTTCTCTATCTCTTGCTCTGGCGAAAAGATCGAATGGTGTGAGATGAAGACTGATCGGATGGAAACGATGCAGTTCGGGTTGTCTGTGGACGGCCCTGCCATCGAAGTCGAGGGTTTGTCGTTTCGTTATCCCACGACGGAAGGGCGGGAAAGGATATGGACCTTGAACCATCTTTCCTTCCATGTCGACGCAGGAGAAATTCTGGGTGTTGTCGGGCCGAATGGGTCCGGGAAATCGTCGCTGTTGAAAGTGCTCTCCGGCTACTTGCCGGCAGGCGAAGGCGACGTTCGCCTGGGTGGCCTCTCGCTCGGAAAACGGAGTCAGGCCGATATCGCGCGATTGGTTGCGGTTGTGCCTCAGGAGTACCAACAAGTATTTCCGTTCACCGTGGCCGAGACGGTATTGATGGGGCGTTTTCCTCATCGGACGGCGCGCTGGTGGAGTATGGGAATTGGAGACGAAACCGCGAGCGACCTCGCCTGTGCGCACCACGCCATGGTCGAGACCGATGTTGTGTCGCTGGCTGATCGCCTGGTCTCGGACTTGTCCGGCGGAGAGCGGCAACGAGTCATGATCGCCAGAGCGTTGGCTCAGGCGCCGAAAATTTTATTACTCGACGAACCGACGGCCTTTCTCGATCTCCAGCACCAGATTG
>JACMLT010000078.1 GCA_014379455.1 Nitrospiraceae bacterium | reverse complement strand
CATCCTCCTCTGCGCCGCTGCAATGAAACATCTCCACCAATAGGTCACGCTCTATTTCTCACTCTCCGGCCCGATCTTCTACCAATTTGTCCTGGGCCTGTATCTTCTAGAGTACGGTGTGTACGGAATCAGATACCCCCTTGCCCGATGCCTCTTGTTCCTCCCCCGCGTGCCTCACCACATGTACTCAACGACTTACACTCCAGGGCCGGGAATATGTATGGTGAAAAACCCTGGTACCGGGGTTGCTTAGTAGTTCTCTCATCACCCCCGACATCAGGGTGAAAGAGCGATGAATGTCATATGGAAGATTTTTGGCGAAGCGAACTGCCGGTGGGTCCCCACTCAAGAGGTGCATGCCTCTCACGCACGTGGGACTCCCTCTGGATTATGCCCGTCCGGAGCTCTCCCGCCGCCACCGCTTCCGCCATCGGGGCCGCGTCCTGCCTTTTGTCAGCGGCGCGGTCCCCTCATTCGACAGCTATCAGGCTAGGACATGAGATCAGGCCATAGCTCGAGGCCTCGAGCAATCTGGAGGGATACGCTATGTCGTTGATCGATCAGCCCGTTCCGAATAATTCGGCCAAGAAAGAGCACCGCCGAGTGCCTATTCCGCCCTCCAGGCTGTACGAGACAGGGCCGGCACAGCCTCGAATGGTTCGGCTCACGGTCAGCCTTCCTGGTGATTTGGTCGATCGTGTACGCAATGCTGTGTATTGGAGCCCTAGTTTGAAGCTCTCGTGGCTGATTGCACAGTCCCTGCGGACTTCTCTGACAGTGATGGAGTCTTCACGGCAAGGCCCTTTCCCTCAACGAAAGAACCCGCTCCACGCTGGCCGACCTCGAATGGTTGGCCAGACCATGAAGTTATTCCCCCGTGCCAGACTCACCAGAAACGTGGCAGCGCGTTCGAGTGAGGGGTTCACTCAGGCCATCGTTGTCCCACCATCCAATAAGTGATGGGGTACCCGCGAATAGTTTCTCCGTCATTAGGGCGTCCCCCCGATATCATCTCGTAATGTTTCTGTAGCCTCGCCTGCCAAGAGTCTATTCGCCATCTTTATGGTCGTGCCTCCTTGTTTGGTATGGGGCCAGCTCGGCGGGTGTCAGCCTGGATCGATCCAACTGGAGAGGCCATAGGACCGGCAGGTCGGCGTATGACTATACCGGTCTCCTCATTGCAATTGGGCCTCGCGCTACAGTAGCGTGGCGTGAATGTGTTGGTGGGGGCGATTCGTCCTATGGTGACCGAGTTTGTCGTGACGGCCGGCGAGTTGCCAAAACGGCTGGATATCTTTCTGGTCAATCGTGAGCCCAAGTTATCGCGGTCAGCCTTGCAACGGTTGATTGGGCAAGGGCGCGTGCGAATCAACGGCCAGGCCGTCAAGCCTAGTCAAAAGATCAAGCCTGGCGACACGATCGCCTTTGACATTCCCAAAGCCGAACCGCTTGAGCTCAAAGGCGAGTCCATTCCTCTCGAGATTCTGTATGAGGACGACGTATTGTTGCTCTTGAATAAGCCGGCCGGCTTGGTGGTCCACCCTGCGCCAGGTCATTGGGCTGGTACGCTGGTCAATGCGCTCCTCTATCATTTTCAGACCTCGGGAGGCACCGTATCGACGATTGGCGGGAAAGAACGGCCCGGGCTGGTTCATCGCCTGGATAAGGATACTTCAGGCGTAATGGTGATTGCGAAGACGGACGAAGCCCATCGCGCTCTTTCGGCTCAATTCAAACATCACACGATTACGCGGGTGTACGAGGCTCTTATTTCTGGCGTGCCCAAAAAGGGACATGGGTTGATCGAGCTTGCGATTGGCCGTGATAAGAAGGAACGGAAAAAATTCTCGGCCCACACAGCGCGTCCCAAGGAATCCGTGACGGAATACAAGGTCGACCATCGATTCGGCAAACTCGCCGCCCACGTGCTGTTATACCCGCGCACAGGCCGGACTCACCAGCTCCGCGTGCATCTCACTTCCTTGGGCCATCCCATTCTAGGAGATCAGACCTATGGCGGGAAGAAAGTCTGTACGGTAGAGGAGGTCGAGATTCCCCGTGTGATGTTGCATGCGAGGACTCTAGGATTCCATCATCCGTCTACCGGTGAGTTTCAAGAATATACAAAGCCGTTTCCATCGGATATGGAGCAGGCCGTTCAGGCCCTTAGTCGCCTCACGCCTTCTCTCGGCGCCAGAACATCTTGACAGGTCTCGCTCACGTGGCGTCATCAATGCCGCTCGAAGGATGAGTGCATGCAAACCGCCGATGTGCTGGACGCGATGGGTGGATTAGTCGCTCAGCTGAAAATCTATGCGGCCAAATTGCCGCCTATTGTTCACTTGTCGGCAGTACCGACCGGCGTGAAGCCCAAGGTTGAGGCGATCGAGGAGTATGAGGACATCGTCTCTCGGTTCAGGGGCCAGAGTGCAGGAACCTCCTATAAAGGCCTGAACGAATTATTTGTGGAATCGCTGGAGGCCTTCGAGGTTGGCCGATTGCTCGGCTCCGTTCATCCACTTCTCTCAGTGCTCGATCATCTTGAACGGATGCAACGAGATCAGGAAATAGAAGTTGGACGGATTGACCAGGGGCGCATGGGCGAGTACCGGTCCACGCTGAATAAAATTCTTCCAGGCAACAAGCCGGAGTTGGACGGCGCCGGGCGGGGGATGTAGCACACGCCGCATGTCCAGGAGGGGAAGGCGCACAGAAAGTCGTGCAGGAGCGCCGCTGGGGTATTCAGTTTCAGTGAGGCAGTCTCTTCTGAGTATCCAACAGGCTGTTCAGGAGGAGGCTCAGCCCAAGTTTGAGCGGAGATCGGACTCGTCGATCTCGGCCTTGACCTGAGCCATAATCTTTAGAGAAACTGAAAGACTCCTTCAGCGGCGTCCTGGTTCAACTGGGAAACCTGCCGCGAGCCAGGCATTCATGCTGCCTGTGACATTGTAGACATGGCGGTAGCCCAAATCGGCCAGTGTCTCTGCCGCAATGTTGCTCCGATGGCCGGACTGGCAATAGACGACCAGATGGTCATCGAGCTGGGCTCCGATGTCCCGATGCCGAGCCTGAATTTCCCTGAAGTCAATGTTCAGATCGGTTCCAGGAATGAATCCTGCCGCATGTTCTTCCGCAGATCGAACATCGATCAAGATGAAACCCTTCTGCGGCATCGAAGGCGCCTTGGTCAATCCGGCGCGCAACTGCTGGACCGTGAGCAGGTAGGAATGATGGGCTGATACGCCGTTGATCGAGATCTCAGACAGCAGAAGCAAACCGAGAACAGCGACGACCATGCGTAGGATCATAGTTGGCCTCCTCACATCAGACAGAGTGGTGAATCGCTCCTTTGGGGTCCGACTCGCGAGTATGTATGATAGGGAAGGCAAGAAGATCTGGTCAAGCCTCGCCATCTTCTTTTTTATCGCGTTGGCTGGCTGTGGCGAAGGGGCAAAATTTCTTCAGGAAAAGGAAGATGGAGGGATCGTCGCGTATCCCTTTACAGGAGAGCAGGGATCGATGCTTTCTTCATTTCGCACAGACGCCCTCGCCCTCATGAAAGAGAAATGCGGCGGACCCTATACCATCGTGCGTGAAGGGGAAACAAAAGGACGAACTCGCATAGTCAGCCCGATGGCAGGCGCAGAGGAAGTCGTACAGGAGCGCCGGTGGGGCATTCAGTTTCAGTGTAAATGACGCACCCTCTGTTGAAACCTATGGGCGGGTCGGTTGGGCGTGGGTCAGGTCGTCGATGGTCAGCAGACTCACAAGCGTCAGCCCTTCGGCTTCAACCTTGCGCCGCCCATCCTGCTCCTTCCGATCGACGATCACCAAGGCATGCGTCACAGTCAGGCCGGCCATCCTGGCAGCCGAAACAGCCTTAAGAAGCGAGTCTCCGCTTGTGAGCACATCGTCCACGATCAGGGCTCGATCCCCTGGTTCAAACGATCCTTCAATGAGTTTTCCGAGCCCATGATCCTTTGCCTGTTTCCGCACCACAAAGGTCTGCCACGTGCGCGTCGGCTGGGCCACAAACGCAAAGTCAGAAATGCTGGTGGCAATGGAAATCGCTCCGATTTCCAGTCCACCAAGGCAGTCGAGTTCGATCGGGCGCAACGATTCGTACGCGAGTTGGGCCACAAGACGGCGTGACCCCGGGTGGGCCATCAATGATCGACAATCGACGTAGAAGGGACTCTTTAAGCCGGACGCGAGTGTGAACCCTGTCGCGGGGTCCCACTTGAACGAGTGGGTCTCATGAAAGGCATTCGCTAATGTAGCTTTGAGGGGCAGCATTCTATTACTCAGGTTTTTCTCTGCGACGAGGCCTCCCATTGTATACATGGTGAGGACCAAAAAGAATCCTCAATCCACATCCTTTACCTCGTCGCGCCAATACATCGTGCGATCCTGTTCCGGAAAGGCCTGCCAGGTATCCGCAGCGATCGAATAGGCGAGGAGGTCTAGACCGCAAGTCGCGCGGGCCGTTCACCCTGCACATGAATCTTGGCGAATGGAGAAGGCCCTCTGATGGCTTCTTCTAAGATCGAGTTGGGACGTACTGAGTGATGTCAGCCCTGTCAGGGCGTTCAGGCCAGCCTCCTGTTCAGGGCTTGTAATCGGTGTGTTCGGAGGGTTTACCTCCATGCGAGAACGTATGCGTGAACGCGATCACCTGCCAGATCTGCTCTTCTGAGAGGAACCCCTTCCAGGCCTTCATGGTCGTCTTGTCAACCCCTTCCGCCACTCGCCAGAACCAGTAGCTGTCTGAGAAGCGGCGGGTGTTTTTCTGGTCACGAAGCCCTGCCCCACTTTTTACCGGTTGACCGTCCTTATGGCAGCTTCGGCAGCCCTCCGTGCGGTAAATCTGCTTTCCCTCTTCGATGACCTTAGGATCCGTCCACCAGCCAGCCGGCATATGTTTGTCGGCATAATCGGCCGGAACTGGACTCATTGGCATTAGTTCCCCAGGGGAAGCCATCCCTCCTGAAGGAGTCAGGACAGGATTCTTTGCACACCGGAACCCGCTGTTGAAGTTCCGGTACGACGGTGACTCATAGCTGGGGGATAACGGTAGGTTGAAGTCCCGGTGCGTGGATCGCAGGTGCTCCGGAGCGAGGTCCCACGAGCCGCCCCGCAACACTCTGTATTTACCATTCTCCGGTCCCTTCGGGTTCTGCGTCGGGCTGGCCGTGTAATAGTCAGGCTCATACCAGTCGCTTACCCATTCCCAGACATTCCCCGCCAGATCATAGATCCCATAGGGGCTCTTGCCGTCTTTCAATTGCCCCACCGGGGCCAGCGCGGTATGGTTGTCCCACTTCGCCTTCCCATAGTTCGCCCGGAGGGGATCGGGGGGTTCATTGCCCCAGGGATAGATACGCCCATCTGTCCCCCGTGCCGCCTTCTCCCATTCCGCTTCCGTCGGCAACCGCTTGCCGGCCCACTCGCAATAGGTGCTCGCATCCGACCAGTCGACGTTCACGACCGGGCGCCTCTGATGGGGCGGCTGGTCCATGGTTGTCCACATCGGTGGGCCGTTCACGCCCCTAGCCTCCAGAAACTTTGCATACTGCCCGACCGTCACTTCATATTTGTCGAGGTAATAGGCATCGAGAGAGACCTGATGGGCGGGCTTTTCATCGTCACCACCGTCATTGCTCCCCATGGTAAATTCCCCCGCCGGCACGAGCACCATCGGTGCCCCATCTTTAGCGGTGATCTCCTGCTGCTGCGCCTGTGCCGGGCCTGCGACCCACGCGACGGCCATTAGCACGCCGAGCACACATAACCACACCTGCCCTCTCTTCTCCACCCTCATACTTCTGCGCCTTTCCGATTACTCATCGGTCATCCCACCGTAAACCGCCGGCTTGAAGATGTTCCGCCGTACACGATCCTGTTCAGGAAAAGCGTTTCACCTGTTCCGTCAAGGTATTCGCGACAAGCTTCAGATCGAAGGGCCAGGCGTAACGGAGTTCAACCTCGGGGTACTGCGGCCGCAGATGATCGAGGATTTCTGGAATCTCCACCTCGGAGTGAGACCCGCCCGGCGTAAACATCGTCGTGGCCACGGTAATGTGGGTTGCACCCTTCTTGATCAGTTCATCGACCGACTCTTCCAAGGTCGGCGCACAGAACTCGTTGTAGGCGACGGCAAAGAGGACGTCTCCCAGATTCGCCCGCAATTGAGCCGCCACAGCTTCAAGTCCTGATTGATAGGGGTCCGTCTCCGGCGTCCTCGGCCACTGGCGTATTTTTGTGTCCAATTCATGCTCCTCTGCCGACATCGGCGTACCTGCTGCTCGCCGCTGGCCTTCCAACCGCTTCAGTTTGGTGACGAGTTCAGATGGACATCCTTTGGGAATGCCCCCGTGTCCAACTAGAATCACTCCTCGGGTCGTGGTCGCCATTGCATCGCTCCTCTTGTTGATCTTCGCATCCGTTTTCATTCACAGTGAGCCAGTCGTCAGCTCTAGGTATTCCTGTAAGTTGGTTTTGCCGTAGCGACTGTCCGGGTACACGTTCCGAATGAATCCCGCCACCATGGCCATCACTTTCTTCACCGCGGGGGTCTTCTCAGGGTCTGTGGCAGGCAAGAGACGCACAGTGATAGCCTTCTCGTGCAGCTTGAGTTGGATAAAGTAATTGCACACAGTACCCTGTTCGATCGTAATTGACTCCAAGAGTGCCTCTTTGCCGCTCCGCGCCAGGTAGAATTCACGAATTTTCAGAATATCGGTTCCAGCTCGCTGAATCAATGGCGTGAAGGCCTGATATACGCCCTGCAGATCCCCGGCGTCTTCTATGACAACGTGCGGCATGGTTCTTCCTCCCTACACATGATTGCGCAGCATCAGTTCCTTGGGATGCGGATTGAGATAGACCTGGTCCCGAATATAGGTCACATCGAAGATCTGCACGTAGTGCTTGATCAGCGTGAGAGGAACAATCAGGGGTGTAAACTCCCGATGAAAATCGCCGAGCACGTCTGCCAGTTCAGCCTTTTCGTGGGTGCCGAGCCGTTCCTTGAAATGCCCAATAATGTGTTGGAGCACGTTCACGTGCTTGCGCACCGTCGTCTTAACTGCGAGTGTTTTCATGAATAACTCCCCATACCGATGGGCGAGCTCCTTTGGGCGGTACTGATGAGCCTGGCCGATTAGCCGTCCGAGTACCTTGTAGTGCTGAGGGTGATGGGCCAGCAGTATGTATTTGTGGATCGTGTGGAACTGTATCAAGGCTTGTCTCGTGACTCCCTTTTGAATGAGGTCTTGCCAACGGCGGTAACAGAAGACCCGTTCGATAAAATTTTCCCTGAGCGTAGGATCGCAGAGCCGTCCTTCTTCCTCGACGGGGATCAGCGGGAATTGCTCGATAAAAGCCCGCGCAAAGAGTCCGACTCCGTTCCGGCTGGGCATCCCCTCCTCATTGTAGATCCGAACTCGCTCGATCCCGCAGCTCGGCGAACCCTTCTTAAAGACGTACCCTGATAAGTCAAGCTCCTTGAGCTCTTCGAGGCGATTCGTGGTCATCGTCTCCAGTGCACGCGTGTGATCGATCCTGCTCTTGATCGTGACGAGTCGGGGGTGTTGGGGGGTGCCAACCAGCCGCATCGCCTCGCGCGGCGCCCCTAATCCCGCCTCGACTTCAGGACAGATCGGGACCCATTCGACATAGCGGCCGAGCACATCGGTCAAAAACTGGTCGCGCTTGTGCCCGCCGTCGTATCGGACTTCCTCGCCTAGCAGGCATCGACTCACCCCGATGCGGGTCGGCAAGGCTGTTCGCAATGGATGTGTGATCGCCTTTTTCATGATCGGCCCACCTTCGCGGCTTTCCCCAGATCGAGATATTCCTGCCGAGCCCGCTGATGATCGACGATCGGCGAGGGATAGTCCAGACCAATCCGGCAGTTTGACCGTTCCTGATCATCGACGGTCATCGTATGGGGTTCATGAATAGCGGCCAGAGAGAGTTTGAGCAACTCCGGTACATAGCGCCGGATGTACTCGCCTTTCGGATCGAACTTCTTGCTCTGCAACAGAGGATTGAAAATCCGGTACCCTCGCATCGCATCCGTGCCGGTCGAAGCACACCATTGCCAGTTGCCGTTGTTCGCCGCGACGTCGGCGTCTATCAGGTGTTGCATAAAGTACCGTTCCCCGCTTTGCCAGTCGATGCGGAGATCTTTGATCAGGAATGAGGCGACGATCATGCGCACACGATTATGCATCCAGCCCGTGTGATTCAGTTGCCGCATTCCTGCGTCCACAATCGGAAAGCCGGTCTTCCCCTCATGCCAGGCTTGATACAATTGATTACGTTCGACGCCAGACGCACGTGGAGCTGGTGCCGGAACTTGGCGAAATGGCCCATCGACGACGCGGGGGAAGGCGGCGAGAACCTGCTGAAAAAATTCACGCCAGACTACTTCGTCGATCCAGGTGAAGACGTCGGGACGAGAGACACGTCTACCTTGTGCAAGCGACGCTAGGGCTGCATGCACTGCTGCACGGGCCGACAGGGTCCCGAATCGAAAGTGGGGGGAGAGAATCGAACTGCCGTCGACGGCGGGAAGATTTCGTCCCGTTATGTAGGTATGAATGGGGCCTTCGACGAACCGACGCAATCGTTTCTGAGCGCTTCGCTCCCCCGGTTCGATCGACAGCGCCATCGGCTCATAGCCCAAGTCGCTTGCCGAGGGCAACGGAGGCAGAACGGGCAACGAAGCAGCCTTCTCTGCCGTCAATAACCGAGGAACTGGAAGAGCGGCCGGTTGCACCGCCTGCCACTTCGTCCACCAGCGTGCGCGATAGGCGCTGTACCGCTGCATCGGCTCGCCGGTGGCGCTTCGAACTTCTTCGGCCTCGAAGACGACATGGTCTTTGAATGTCCGCACGACAACGCCGATTTTCCCTAATTGTTGTTGGACGGCACGATCTCGTTCGATGGTTCCTGGCTCATAGTCACGATTCCAATAGACCACATCGGCCTTCCATGCTTGCGCGACGTGAACGATTTCTTCCACCGGCTCGCCGCGACGCCACTGAAGCGTGATGCCCCGGTTCGCCAACGACGCAGCGAGATCTTCAAGGCAGCCGAGCATAAAGTTCACACAAGCGGAGCCGAACAGATGGGATTGCAGTAGAGGCTCATCGAACACAAAGAGCGGAATCACTTCGCTGCAGGTTTCGCACGCTGCCGTCAAGGCAGGCTGGTCGTTGAGCCGCAGATCCCGTCTGAACCAGACGATTCCCCGCATCAGAGTAACTCCTGTGGTTCTGGTTTCGGCCTGTTCTCGGGCGTGGGCTCATCGGTGAAGGCAGTGCGCCGCCAGATGAGATAGGAGGCAAACAGGAGCGTTGTCACCATGAAACCGGACCGGATCTGGCTGAACCCAAACGTCAGTTGGTTCATGGCTTCACTGACCACACCGAACCCCGCGTAGGTCAGCGCGAGCCCCCAGGCCCAAGGTCGCAGCCAGAGAAACCCGTAGCCGATCAACAGATGGGCGACAGGGGTGTGGAGTTTCACGAGAAACGAGGCCGGCCCCGTCACCGCCGCCCCGAATAGTTTGAGCGCGTAGTCGGGGAACAGTGCGATGATGACGAGATCTACCGTGCCGACGATCAGGAATAACCCACCTATCAGTTGAATATCTCGACCAGTTCCGGTCGGCTTCACGACTGCCTCCTATCGAGCGGGACTGCTAGGTGGTCCCATCTTGCCCTTTTGGTCCTTATAGAGGGTCTCGCTTGCGATACGGATGATGGAGAGTTCACGGGTGCCACCCTCGCCCTTGGTGCCCAGTTTCACTGCGGTACCCGCTTCCCCTCGCACCATCTGTATCACCTGCTCATAGGTCTTACCGGTGACTGCTTCACCGTTCACCGTCACGATTTCATCTCCGTGCTGTAGACCTGCTTGTTGTGCAGGACTCACCGGATACACATGGGCCACATACAGCGAAGCCGGATCGCCGATACGTTCCGCCCCGACATGCAGCGACACGCCAATTACACCATTCGGCATGTTGTCATCGTTCCCATGCGGTCGCTGGACCTGACTCTCTGTCCTGTCCTGCCCCTCAGCAGCCCTCACCTCATTCGTCTTCCCTGAGAACTGAAGCAGTACAACTGTCAGCACGCTCAGCAGCACGGTGGTTGTGACGTTGATCTTCTTGGTCATCATGTGAATGTCTCCTTGTGAATCACAATTGATGTGCAAGTCCGAGTAGAGAGATTCCCGTGGCAGCACAAGTGGATTCAGATGGACCGATCACTGGAGCCATGACGCACCTCCTCTACCCTTTCGTCAAGATCGCCCGCAAGGCTGGTTCCAGTTTCGGGTATTGAAAGACATATCCACGGGCGAGTGCCTTCGCCGGAATAACCCGTTGGCCCGTGGTCATGAGGGTCCCCAGCTCCCCCAGGGCAATCTGCAACGCGAAGCCCGGCACAGGAAGCCAGGACGGCCGGTGGAGAGCTCGTCCGAGCGCGTCGCAGAATCGGTTCATTGTCACAGCCTCGGGAGCCACTGCGTTGACTGGACCAGCGACGCTCGGCGTCGTGAGTATCCATTGGATGAGACCGATGTGGTCACGACGGTGGATCCACGACACCCACTGGGTTCCCGGCATGATAGGGCCGCCTGCGAAGAATCGGAACGGCAACAGCATTTTGGGCAGGGCCCCACCGTCTTGTTCGAGCACCATCCCAGTCCGCAACATGACGACTCGCACACCGAGCTCCGCAGCCCGAAGCGCCTCCGCTTCCCACAGGATACAGAGATCGGCCAGAAAGCCTTGGCCGCGTGCGGCTCCCTCATCCAACACACGATCGTCGCTGGCCCCGTAGTAGCCGATACCGGAGGCGTTGATCAGCGTCCGGGGTTTTGAAGAGCAGCGGGATAGGGCTTCTACCAACAGACGAGTCGTGAGGACCCGGCTTTCCATGAGGAGCTGCTTGCGGGCATCGTTCCACCGTCCGTCGGCAATCGGGGCACCAGCGAGATGGATGACGGCATCGGCACCGTCGAGACAGTGCTCCCAGGCTCCCGCTTCTCGGCCGTTCCACTCGACGGCCGTTACGGTTGAGCCACGGGTCCATTGCGCTTCTATCCTTCTCGTAAGGAGTGTGACCGTATGCCCATCCTGACAGAGCGATGCACATAAAGGCCGACCGATAAATCCTGTTCCGCCGGTCACAACAATCTGCATGGTCTCACCTGGTAATAGTACTACGAAGAGGGGCCGACAAGTGGCCAGTCTCCGGATAGCGCGTTATTCTCATGGCCGTTCCGATCCTAGCACTCTCCCTCGCCGTGATCGATCCGTTGAGCATACTTTCGCTGCTTCACACCGTGCAAGAGATCCGGCATTGGGTTCAATCGATTCCGAAGAATGACCGAGTCGATGACGTCGCCACAGCTGGTGCAACGCAACCCCGTGATGCCGATTTGACCAGTATCGTCCTCAAGGTCCAGGTAATACTCCCTCATCATCAACCCCCCGCAACGCATGCAGATGCCTTCGCCGGTTTGCTGAGTGGGGAGTGGAGGATTGTCTGGTCTCCCATTCGATTCCATGAGCTACACACTCCCTGGCTGATCGTTCGTATGTGTCGATCATCTCCAAGATAAGGTGCGGCGTGCAATCGTGCGTCACGCGTGAGACGCCCTTCGTGCCGCGAAGAAACCGTATACTGTCGTTGACATTCAGCCTTCTCCCATTTCTCAACCATCTGAGCGCGGGCCTGAGTGTTCGGCTCCCTAGGAACGGCGGACGGCCCACCACTTCCGCAGCCATGTCGAGCGGAGGAACTTGTACCCGAGCCAGACTACGAGCAACACACCAAACAGGGGGACGGCCACGGTCTGCACCAGTTTCTGATAGTCGGTCATGTGCACCCGCAAGAGATACTGCGGGCGCTTCAGTAGATTCTGCGTCTCTGTCGCAATGGACACGGTATACAGGCCCTCATCCAGCCGGACTTCGCCCCGGAGCACACCGTCTGGATGAGTGGTTGGGCGAATATCTGCCACAATCTCACCGTCTGTCCCGTTGGCACCCTTCACGACTCGCATCCCGACCGACTCATTGCGCCAGGCCGGATCCACGAGGTCCACGACTAGGAAGGTGTCGCCGGCCTGGGGAATATCTGTGCAGTACTGACCTCGCAGCTCGTATTGCGGCTGATAGGCGTTGAAATGCACCACCTGTTCCCCGATCCGGCGGAGGCAGGGGTCATCTTCCCCGCTCACTGGGCCATGGGCGGTGGCGACGTCGGGCTGGGACAGGACGGCAACCAGCAGAAGCGCCGTCGCGCCGATCCCTCTGAGGTGTGTCATCGTCATGGGTGAACCCTCCTGTGTGAACCGGTGAGATGAATCCTTGCCCGCGCCGCCAGGGAGACCTATCGCTTGGCCTCCCATCCGATTCCACGAGAACTCCCGATGGCGATCACCATACTCATTGCCTGATACGAGACCGACCCAATTCGACCTTCTGTCGTGCCGCCACAGCCGTTCTCCATCGTGCGGCGCTTGCCCACCAGACTAGCGTCACGAATGCCATTATCACCAAGATGATCAGGTCCATACTGTCCTCCCTCTTACTCTCGCTGATCGTTTGGCCGGCCCTGCTCTTCGGGATCCGGAGCGCAGGGCTGGCCCCCCCGATGTCGCGTACACGAGTTAGTACGGGATCACGTGCAAGCAGTCCTTGCTCTCGTTGTTCCAGACCACATCGCACAGGTTGGACATGCGTGCCACAATTTGCGCCGCCACGCCGCCCGTCCCGCCGAACAACCCGCACCAGCCCAAGGTCACAAAGCCCCAGTGCAACGGCGCCGCAAACAGTTCATCGACGAACCAGAACGCATGTCCCCACTCATTGAGGCCCACGTTCGGGAGAATCATCAT
>JACMLT010000077.1 GCA_014379455.1 Nitrospiraceae bacterium | reverse complement strand
TACGAGACCCACAGCGCCGCGCAACAGGGATTGGCGCGCTACCTGACGATCTAAAACCAGACAACGCCGCACCGAACTCTAGACGTTCACAAACCGGAAGGAGTGAACGTTGATAACCTGCCGACCCGGCATACCGCCGCATAGGCAGACCACCGCAAGGCACCACGTAAGGAAGAGAACATTCTGTCCAAACTAATGGAGCCACTTCTGAATGTGGCAAGCCGTCCATCGCCGAGACAGCCGTTGCATCAATCGTCACATCTTGCGTTTTACCTTCCACGTGTCTCATCTCAAGTCTGTATCAATTGTGTCTCGACAGGGTGCCTCCTGTTCGAGGGATAGATGGCAGCCTGTACTATACTAAAAGCGAGCTGTTCAGACTATCAGACGATCCCTTGTTCAGCCGTCAGATGTCTCCACTACATACGTAGGTGAATACCTGAGAGAAGATGGGCGTGTCTCTGCTTCTCTCAAATTACGGCAACAACCAATTAGTTTTCACTGCTCATGTCTACACGCTTCCTGATCCTCCCTCGAAATAGCAGACACCTCAAAAACGATGGGGCCTGCTCACGCAGGAGCTGGACAACATGGGACAATCACGACGCGTCTTTACGCCGAAATTCAAGCAAGAGGCCTTGAAACTGGTGACCGTTGGCAGGCATCCCACCGCCCAGGTCGCTCGAGATCTCGGGATCACGCTGAATCTGTTACGGCGCTGGAAGCAAGAGATCACTGGCGATCCCATCGCTGCCTTCCCAGGCAAGAAGCGGCGCAAGCCTCACGAAGAGGAGCTCGCCCGCCTCACGCAGGAGTTGCCCGTGTGACGCAAGAGCGGGATTTTTTAAAAAAAAGTGTGGCGGCCTACTTCACGAAGGAGGCGCTATGAAATTCGCTTTTATCGCGACACGCCGGGGAATTTGGCTCGCGGGATGGTTGTGTGAGGCGCTCGGTATCTCGCGCGCAGGCTTCTATGCCTGGCGGACCCGACCGCGAGTGTCCGGACGCGGGCCGACGAGCAGTGGCTGATCCTGCAGGCCAACTCCCTTACGAGTGACCGCACCTCTGGCGCGCGGCGGGTCTGGCGCGACTTGCTCGTGGAGGGCCTCGTCTGCGGCCTCCACCGCATTGAGCGACTGATGCCGTCGGACACCGGCGCGCGCTCGACGAACGCTGTCACGCCGACTGTGCTCAACCGGACATTCGACGCCGCCTCGGCGAACCACAAATGGGTCACCCACTTTACCTACCTCTGGACCGTCGAAGGCTGGAGGGGGTGTCTACCAAACCGTAGCAGCCCAAATACGCTCCATCGTTAATCACGCTCACATCAACACCCCATCAGAACGAAATGAGAAAATCCCACTATGTGTGTCATAGCTTGAAATCCATTAGCGTCCGGACGTTAATCGAACAAATTCAGCTGATTAGCCGAAAGGGCCTGGATGTCATCGGTGAGGATGCTGTGAAGTAGCTGATCCAAGGGAATTCGCTCGAACAGGTCAGGCTCAAGATCTGTAGCATTTCATACACGCTCGCGGAGAGGTTAAGGCGCTTCTTGACAATAGAGACCAGCACGTAAACCGAGACCACGGTCCAAATTTTTGTTTTGACGGCGTTCTCGGAGGTACCGAAGAAAACGTTGATGCGAAGACGCTGCTTGATCCATTTGAAAAACAACTCGACCTGCCACCGGCATCGATAGAGCTCGGTGATGGTGATCGCCGGCAGGGCAAAGTTGTTCGTCAGGGAACACCGGCCGCTTGCCGGTCAGAGCGTCTTTGAAGCAGATGCGACGCAGGAGCGTGGCGAAGTCCTGACATGAGTAAAAGACAGTCAGCACGATGGTCTGATCACACATCAACCCCGTGCTCCAGTCGACCGGACGCGAATACCGACGATGGGCTTGGAGGTTGGATTTGGCGCGGATCACAAAGAAGCTGGCCGCGTCGTGCAGGCGATGGAGCCGTTCGAAGTCGAGAGAGCCTCAGTCCATGACGTCGAAGGCATCCGGCTCGGGCAGCAACAGGTGAAACACCGACAGGCACAGGTCGATGGTGCTGGCATCCAGCGCGTAGGCCGTGTCTTTCAGATCGACGCCAAACGGCTCCCCGGCATACAGACGACGGGCGATTCCAATGAGCAACTGGGCAAACTCGGCATAGAGACGCCAGTCGCGCACTTCGTTGGCATCGGCTAGCGTGCTGCGCGAAACCCGGCTCTTGATACCCATGTGGTACAGCGTGCCCGCTTGTGCGCGCAGGCACGCATCGATGTCGCGCACGCTCTCGCGATAGGTCAGTTGGGCAAAGGCCATGCAGAGAAATTGCTCGAGCCAGGAAAAGCTCTTGACCTTGTGCTCCCCACCATAGCGTGCGACGGAACGGCGAAACGTCGTCAGCGGCACATGCTGCGTGACATGCGAGAACACCAGCTTGCCTCTGTTCATCGATGCCCCTCGCGAGTGAGTGTCTCGCAGGATTGCAATTCGATGAGGCGCGCTTGAAATCGAGACCAAGAACAATCATGAGATGTCCATCTAGAATCAACCCATTATCGCGTTTCGGCCGTTCAACGTCCTGACAGCAGTGCTTGAAATCATATACTCACAGAAAGGTCTTCGAACAGTCTTGGCGATCCTGCCTCCAGAAGTCCATATGTAGGACCAATATTTGTCCTTCTGATTACCCCCGTGATACAATTCGCCCTCTGAGACCGTATGTATCCTGATCGCATTCTTAGGGATTTGTACTGCGCCACTCTTGTCCAAAATAACTTTCCGACAATTAGATTTTTGACAGCATCCGCCAGAATGGGAGACCTGGATTCACAACCAGAATATGCCATCTAGAATTTCGAAGGGTTACAAGCAAGAAAACTCTGGTTAAATCCTGTCTTGGACAGCAGTGGTACTGCACCCATTGTGACACTCAACCGCCGTTTTGTGGATGCAAGCTCTGGCTATCTACACTCATCTGACGTATCACTCCTGTAGCTGGCGTAGCTCAATGGCAGAGCAGCGGTTTTGTAAGCCTGCTGGCGCCTCAGAACCCCTCGTGATTCCTATGAGCTACAAAGGGGGGTATTGTCTCGTGGGATGCCGTATAGTGGTATAGAGCTGCTCGTAGGCACAATCATGGGCACAGTCGTGATGAACGCCTACTAACAGGAGTTGTAGTGGAAGGGGCTGCCGCTGAAGAGCACATAACCACTGAGAAAACGTTTTCGGATAAACCCTCATTGACCTGGGCTTGGGAGGTGGAAGAGTGACCTGGACGACTAAGAAACCGACGAAAACAGGGTGGTATTGGTATCGCGGTGGATGCGAAGAAAACACCGTGAAAGTTCTACACTACATCGATGATGACGGAGATGGGCCCTACCTCGCAACGTCAGAAGATCGAGTACTGAATGACTTAGCCGGAGAATGGGCCGGACCAGTTGAGCCGCCACTGTCAGGTCAGAGTCGTTAAACGTTGGTTTGCACGCCTCGTAGCCTACTGGAACTTCTGTCAGAGGTTACGGATGCCGAACTAGGAGCTCGCCTGAGAAATACCACCATTTCCATTCCTCGACTTTTGTGCCTACATTTGCATCCACCCTAAAATACGCCTCCCTGCGAGGCCCCCATATCCTTCCTCATTCACCCCGACTGTCACTGTCCCCTGCGTGCGCCGTCACATACAACGCGGGTCCGTTCCTCAAGCACCCACTGGCCTTTTTTGTGTTTTGGGTCCGTCGCAGTCCCACCTTCACCGTAGCCCCCACACCACGCTCGCAGTAGACTCGCTGATACTATTCGCAAGCGTCGTAGCGACTAGCCAAGTCCCCAACAAAGTGCCGCGACGACAATCCAGGTATCATTTGACCGCTACCACAAACGAGGGCACACTCAAGATGTTCTCATGATGATCTGTCAGGAGACACTCTCCAATGACACGACTGATTCTGATTATGCTCTTGGTATTGAGTTGTGGACCTGCATACGCGGAGTGGGTCGAGGTGAGTGCTAACAAGATGGCAGGAGTAATCGCCTACGCTGATCCAGACACGATTCGTCGCAAAGGCAATCTGGTGAAAATGACATCATTATTCGACTTACAGACTACACAAACCGTAAGGGGCAACTCGTACTTATCTATCAAGTCGCAGCAAGCATATGACTGTGCAGAAGATCGCAGTCTGGCGCTTGCGTATACGAAGTTCTCTGGGAGTATGGGACACGGCACAGAGGTTTATAGCGTTTCAGTGGAACAAAACTGGAAACCAGTTTCACCTATGAGTGTTGGTCAAGAACTATGGAAAGTTGCATGCGCAAAAAAATGATCGCGCCATCTGTATACATCAAGAGTTCATCTGACAGACCGCGAGTCCGCACCAGGGTTCGCCGCTAAGATTTTCTCCTTCGCCAACGCCACGCTGTCCAGGAACCGCTGCATCAAGGCTGGCCTTAACACCAGCGACGCTGATGTGGGTGCGGCTGGTTGTATGCCTCCATCCACCCATCGAGACCGGCCTGCAGCTCCGCTCGTGTTCGATAGATCTTTTTCCGGACTGCCACACGATCGCACTCATTCAACATGGTCTTGTGGAACCGTTCACAGATCCCATTGGCCTGGGGAGGCTGCGTCGAGGTCCACGTGTGGGTGATGTGCTCCACGGCCAGATACCGTTCCTACGCATGGCGGCCGGGCGACGTACTACCGGCCTCTGGTGGACTGGGCCTGGCGCGATGCGCCGGTAATTGCGGCGTTGACGATGCTCGTCGCGGCCAAGAGTCGATGGGGATTTTTGAAATGTTGTGATCGCCTCCGGCTCGACGGGCATGGCTGGAATCATAAGCGGTTGCCGGTTCAACCGCGCCAGCCGGTGGCTGTGATCCCGCAACCGAACGCCGTTTGGGTGGTCGATTTCATGAGCAATACGCTGTACGGCGACCGACGGTTCCGGACGCCGAATGTGCTGGATGAAGATGTGCGGGAGGGGTTGGCCATCGAAATGGATACGTCGCTCTCGGTGGAGCGCGTGATCCGGCTGGTGGAACAAGTGGTGAGCTGGCGAGGGCAGCCCCAAGCGATTCGGTTCGACAAGGGCCCGGAATTCATTGCCGAACAGTTCATCACCTGGTGTACGGAGCGGGCGATTCAGCTGTCGCACGAAGTCAGATCAAAATATTCTCGTCTAGGATCATGAGCGAACCAGATATTTTGGACGCTATGCGCCCAATCCTGAGGCACACCATGGACAATCCGAGCACAGGCCCCCTGCCGGTTGACATCGTGCACGTGAGTAAGTGATATTCCAAGCAGGCTGGCGTAGCTCAATGGCAGAGCAGCGGTTTTGTAAACCGCAGGTTGGAGGTTCAATTCCTCTCGCCAGCTCCAAAGTTTTCAAGTAGTTGTGGACAAAACTGCTCTTCTTCCCTTACCTTCTCGGTAGCGTGGTTGCGGATTCGCCCTCCCCATTTTGAACATCCATCACCTCATCGAGTCGATCGACGGCTTGTCGATTGGATCATGGAATCCAGTGATAGTAAAGATCCACCGTCACCTGAATCGAGCTATGCCCCATCTGTTCCTTCACATAGGCGGGCGACTCCCCGTTCATGAGTAACCGGGTCGCGAAGGTATGGCGAAGATCGTGGATCCGGACGCGTCGGATTTCGTTCTGCTCCAGCAGCTTATAGAAGCCCTGCTGCCGCACATTGTCGGGATCGAGCCGGGTGCCAATCTTGGTATAGAAGACCCATTCAGGTTTTGGCCGATCCTTCCCCAATACTTCGAGCTCCTGGGTGACGAGATGCTGCTTGAGGACCTCAGCGAGCCGTGTGGAGAGATCAATACGCCGGCTCTTCCCGTTCTCGGCGTGGTCAACCGGCCATTGGTAAAGTTCCGTCGGATTTGAATGAAGCAACCTCGAAAATCCACATCGCCAAGCTGCAGCGCGATCGCTTCACCGAGTCGGCATCCAGTGCGGAGCAGAAACAGAAAGAACGTCTCTTCCTCCCGGTTGAATGGATTCACGTCCTCGACTGTCGATTTGAAATTGAAAATCTTGCCGGGCTTTAAGGCCGGGTTGTGCTGCACCAATCCATCTTCGATCGCCTGGTTGAAGATCGAAGAGAGGCAGCAGAGGATATGCTGCACGGTGCGGACTGAGGTTTCCTTGGCGCCTTCGCTGGCACTTCCGGCCCTGGATTCTTCTTCGTCGTTCTCGTGATAACCGTGTCACGTTTCTTCATCGCGAACGCGCGTACGGCCTTCCGGTCAATCTCGCTCAAATGCTTGTTCCCGAAGGCAGGCTTGAGGTGTGTCTCAAGAATCACTTTGTAAGCGCGGTGGGTCGTGTGCTTCAGGCCACGTGCTTCGCAGCCGTCTAACCAACTCTCTGCGTAGGGAGCGAAGAACGAACCGGTCACGATCGAGGACGCAGGCGGATCCGGGCTAGTTTACGTCGGGTGGGTGCCAGATTTGATTTTCTGCGAATCGAATAACCTTCCTCACGCGTCGAAGGGCCCCCGCAGCTGTATTCACGGCACCATCTTCCACCCCATAAACCTGATCGACGATCATTGGAACGGTGAGATGAGTTGTTTGCTGAAGGTCATAGCACTGGAAGTATCTGCGCCAGGTCTCGAAGTCCTGAAAGGGGGTTGTGTCTTTATAGAAGTGGTCGAAGAAGTTATCAGCTGGACTTTTCATATATTGTTCGTGTCCGGCTTCCAGAAGAGGACGCAGTGCCTCAAGAGTTGGGGTTGCCGATCTTGAAACATCGAACCGCAAATATAGAAAACGAGGATCTGGGTTCCGTAGCTGTTGCAAAATCTCCGCCTCTCCGCCCTTCGGCCACCACACCGATGGTCCGCGCTTAATAATGACCGCCAGGTCTGCAATATAGTTGTCCACGCATCCGAACCGGGCAGCAGCTCGTCGAACTTTTTGTCCGGCGTTTTGGTATCCGCACAGATAAAAAAACGGTGTTTCCCATCCAGAGGGTCGCCGTTACGAACATTTTCAAAAAATGACATGAACTGTTGAAGGGCATTATCCTGTCGATATGCTTCCCTCACCTTCGGACTGCGGAGAAGCACCTCAATCTGAAAAAAACGATTCACCATGTGTGGGTGCGGGGTTTTGGCGATGTTGGAATGTGGTGGAAAAGGCGGGATCGGATACGGATAGCCCTTTGAACGCTTTTTCTTCGTCACATCCCCTCCTGCCGGGTTCCAGGAGAGAGAGAAGGGCAGCACCAGCGCCAGGAACGCTGGCCGGCTAGGTGATCAGGCCTAACTGTTGCTGCCCATGGTGTTCGTAACCGTAGCCTACTCGACCGGTTTCTCACCCCAGCCTTGCTTCTGCATGCAAAGCTTAACGTGCGCCTTCCAGTGCTCGCTCACAACGCCGGGGGCTTTCTGTGTGTCAGTCTGTTCGGCCTCGTGAAAGCAGGTCAACTTGTCCTGAGCCAGTCGTTGTAACGAGGGTGTGGGACCGGGGCCAATCCACTCATACACGGTTGGTTCTGACAGTGGAGCTGAAGTCGTTTGAGACTCCATGCATGCGGCGAGCGCCAGGTACACGATCACGATCAGAATTGCCACTTGTTTCTGAGGCATACCCCTCCTTCAGCACGCCCGAGTTAGCCTGTGCACTTCGAAAGATCTGATGCGAATTAGGCGCCTATCAGAGGTTCTCTCGTGGCAGCTTCTCTGCTGCTATTTTCGGAGCCTGGCGACGGTCGACTATGTCACGCCGCGTCACGCCGCCTTCCCACACTTCAATGACGATCTGCCCCGTAAAATCATTTGCCAGCTCCTCAATGTCCTCTTTAACCCAAATCGGCAGTTCCATCCGTGACCCCCTTTCAGTTCGTGTCCGTGCGACGAATAGGGTACTTCCGACCTTTGCCTTCCTATTGTCTATTTTGTCATGCGTCCATGACGACCACAACCCCTCTATCCCGGCCATTCCGAAATCTGGGTCTCTCGTGTGGCGACCACAGGAATGACAGGCGCGACCGCTGAAGGCACCGGCACCGGCCCCAACATGCGCTCGGCCTGATCATCCAAGGCCAGACGGACCGGCGCCACCTCTTTGGACACCTCGGCATTCGAGCACCGAGTGTGTGACGGAGAAACTGATACGGGACTCTTAGACTGGGTCTGCGCGCATATGCGGAGCCGCTCTATAGAAGATGTCGCCCAGTGGGACCAAGTGCATCGAGACAAGCGTTCTTCGGCAACCTATGCGCAATGAGCACCATCCCCATACCCCCGCCAACCTTCATAGGACAACCACTATCGTCAGGCTCCTCTCTCGGCGGCTCGTTGGTGGGCGGCTCTTTCCTTGATGGCGGAGACTTGGGAGGTTCCTGGTGTGGCGGTTTTTTCGGCTCTGGTTCCCGAATAGGTGCGCGTTTAGTCATCAGCTAGGCCCTTTCGAGTTGAAGCATACGTATTCTCGCCCGCAGTTTCATCGTGAGGGGAGAACACACTCCCGTCTGGGATACTGCGTCAGCAGTGCGATTAGTCGTTCATACCGACAGCTCAAACGGCCAGCCCACGAGTGCCTCACTAGCTGTCTGAGCCAACAGACCTTACGCCAATTCTTTGATCTTATGATAAATATACCCATCAAGTAGCTACCCTCATCACTAGGGCCCTCCCCAGTTTTCGCCAGTAACCCGGACAAATTAAAAATAGTGGTAGAGAGCGGGAGACCTGAGATGTCGCAGCCAGGTCGGGTAGTCTTTATAGCTAAACCTCCCTCGTGTCCAGGTCTGGGGGATCTCCGTCAAAAACTAGGAATATTCCTAGGTCTGAAAACTCTCCAGGGAGCGTAATGATTATATGTCTATAGCCGCACGGGCAGATAAGGCTGCATCGGCTAAGTAAATTTTTCTATTCAGTATCGCGGTAAACAAGGAGGACATATGAACAAACTTACACTTTCAGTGCTCACGGTGATGGTACTTGGTTTTGGAGCCGGGATAGCTGAAGCCGCAGATCCGATGTCGGAGAAAGAAGCAAAACCGACCTTGGGGGAGCGGTTGACCAAAGATGCGGTCAAAGGCACGCTGATGAAGATGGAAGGCGAATATTATTGGATCAAGGATACTGATGGTAAAGAGACCAAGGTTCACGTCGATACGAGCACGAAACTGGATAAGGTCGTGACGGGAGATAAGGTCAAAGCGTATATCACCGACAAGGGGCATGTCACGACGCTTCAGCGGAGTGAATGATCTGTCACTCTGCCTGAAGCCAAAACGGCTATCGGGGAGGAAGCAGTGCGTCCGGTCAGGGGGCGGTCTTGGTTCTGAGGGCCTTCTGTGGACGACCGAATTCCTCATGCCATCAACATCTAGGAGAAAATGATGAAGAAGAAGCCCAAGCAGCAAACCGTCTTCAGTGAAAAAGAGATCGGCGAAGCCACCAAGGAGGGCGCGATCACCAAGCAGTACCTGGCCGATCCGCTCTTGATCGTCAGCTCATTAAACCGCTTACGCTCGACCGAAATCACCAGCTACCTGCAATACAAACAACATGCGTACATGGCGGTTTCGCTCTTATCCCCAGGCCTGAAGACCGAATTCGAGGCGCACGCACTACAGGAATTGGAGCACGCCGATATACTGGCCAATCGTATTCAACAGCTAGGCGGAGTCCCCGTTTTTGATCTTCAGGAACTTGCGGGGAAAGCCGCGTCTATCGGCGTCTACCCGGAACAAGGCACGACGCTCCTCGAAATGGTGCGCGAAAACCTCATGCTCGAACGCCGACAAGTGGAGGCGTACTCTGCGCTCATTCGAGAGATTGGAGACAAGGATCTTGTCACACGACAGCTGTTACTCGATATTCTGCAAACGACAGAGCAGCATGCCAGCGAATTAGCCGACTTCTTAAAACGTTCAAGCGAGACCCGTGGGTAAGATTGTCCTGGGTAACACCAGGAATCCGCCGCTAATTCCTAAACAGGCAAATGGAATGTCGACGTCCATTTAAAAGCCCTGTGAGGGTTTTAGACGCTGATGTCGAGTAAAGATGAGGCAGGCGTTTTTAGACGTGAAGACAAGGAGGTAATGACGTGGCTAAGGATCCAGTTTGCGATATGGACGTGGAGCCGTCAATGGCCGTAGCAGAAAGCCAGCATAATGGCCAGACTTACTTTTTTTGTTCGCAAAGCTGCAAGCAGAGGTTTGATCAGAATCCAGCTCAGTTCGAACACAAATAGTTAGCGCAGGACAGAAGCACGACACATGTACTTGTCGAAGGCGTAGAGCAAGGCTTGGATTCTCTAACTGTCCTATTCGTACTGGTCCGGCATAACACCTCCCGCATCAGCAGAAGTGCGCATGAATCACGCTGGTTAGGGTCTTGCCCAGTCGCTTTGCAGTCTCACCCTGCTATGGTACACAGCAAGGCACGAGTTGAAACTCAGTCTTACCACGCGAGAGTCGTCTTGAGGGAGGGTGGACCATGGCACAAATCAGACCCATAAAAACGTCATCGCCGGCTGCCGATATCGGACGAGTGGTCAAGGACGAGCATGAACGAATTATGGCATTGTTTCGTCTCTATCTCGGCTCTCCAGCCGATTCACGGCAGGCTATCGTGGAAGAAATTCTTCATCGGCTTGCAATGCAATTGGAGAGGGAAGAGCGCCTGTTCCAGGAAATCAAGAAGTCGGGACTACAAGCCAGAAAGCTTGTTGGGGATACTGAACTGGAACATGAAAAAATCAAGGTCATGATCCTTGAGTTGCAACAATCCGAAGCGGACGACGACCAGGCATTGGACGAGTTTTTCGAGGAAATAATGCAATCTGTGCGAGCACTCTTCGAGTTCGAAGAACGTGACCTGTTGCCACTCGTTGACCGCTCATTAGATTCATGAATATTTTATACAACACGAGCCCGACGCTTGTAATAGTTCGAGTCTGAGGACGAAAAGACGCCATTTTCAGCGACGTATTCCTCGATCAGAGGTCCGAAATATGTCGAACCATCGAAAGATGGATGGCCAGACCCATCGTACTTTTGCGAATCGTGGCAATGATCCGCAGGGTCTGATAACTCCGGACCGTAGGAGAGGCATGAGATAGGGTGGCATAACTTCTCCTTCCTTTCCAATCATGAGGCGGCAAGGCAGCTCATGTCTGAGCTCTGCCAACCGCTGGATCAGTCCCTTTCTCTTAGCGCGTTTGGCGAGGAGCGTAGGGTCGTCCAACCAGCATGCTCCCGCATCGTCGGCACGTATTTGACCTATTAGTAGGACGCGTGGACAGTACTTGTGACGGAGTGGGTCCCACCTCCTGCCTGGTGCAGGAGATCCTAGTCATAGTAGCGGTCATGATGTCCCCTATCGAGACTGATTTGACTGTGCACTAAATAATCCCCCAATAACGCTAGAGAAAACCCTAGGCGAAGACCATGGACAGTCTTTCTATAGAATTCTCAGGGGTATCAGGGGCTACCGGCATGAAGCGGCCTGCGCCTTATTTCTCACCGAGGAAGTACTGGCAGAGACCCTCTCTTCGGCGGAAAGAACTACAACAACCAACAAGGGATATTCCTAGCTGTTTAAGCTGGAAAAGAATAGCAAGATACAACGGTGAGTGGCTGATGCGTTGTTGGGCTCAAAATGAGGTCTAGGCCAAGGGGTTAGTCCGTTACAACTTCCGGAGTAAACTATGGAAATGACATGGGAAAATCTGACGAGGTTGTTTACATGGGCGGCGAAGCATGGATCAGATGCTCCCTTAGCGGATACAGCAGGTGAAGCCATTATTATCGACGGTGCTGTCACGAAGGATGACTTTCAGCGTTTCTTGAAGTCTCAGTCCGGATCTCCAGCGGATTGATCTTGTACAGCGGGCACAAACACAGCGTATTTCACATCCATACTTCGATCCGCACGGACAACGGCATGGCGTTCGAGTTCTATGATCCATCAGACCTGACGCGCGATGGTGATATCTATGCGCTGTTTCAAGAACCCTGACGGAAACATCCTCAACATCGCGCGTTAGGACACGTCCTGGCGGAAAAGCGACAACTTTTTTGAAACCGTGAAGAGTCGGTGCGGTCTAACGCGCGACGAAATCGAAATCTCACAAGACTAATTCCGCATACTCTGGCCCGCGGCAGAAAGGCGGCGACTCGATAAGACACGATACCCATTACAATGGAACGGCTATCATCTTGAACTCGATGTTTATCACGGAGCGCTCACCGAGCTGGTCATCGCTGAACTTGAATTTGAATCCGCTGAAGAGAGCAAGCGACTTTCTCCGCTTGCCTGGTTTGGAGAGGAAGTAACCGACGACACATGTTACAAAGACAGCAGCCTTGCAGTGAAGGAAAGCAGATCCCATCGTCCCTCCCTCGATCGCCCCTAGATCTGTCATTGGAGAAGGAGTCAAATAAAAGGCAGGAGGAGTTTTTGGATCAGAGGTTTGTGGGCCTGAAGAAACCTTCACCACATTGAACCATGAATCCTTCTATTTGAGCTGAGCACGAAGTTGTGCGATTCGCAGCCGAATCTTATTGCACCAGCCTTCAGTATTCATGAGCGCTTCAGCGCCAATAGCCGATTCACTGATACGACGCGGCTTCGGAGTACTCGGCGACAATGTACTTTCCTCTGGCAACCGCTGACTGGTCGCGTCTCGCACGCAGTTCTGGTTAACGACACAATCAAAGTGTATCAATTTGCACAGACCGGACACCTTGTATATGAGAAAGTCGTAACCATCTCGCTATCGTTACACGCTGGCAGCAACCGCACGCACATGCCTTATAAAAAAGGAGGAGTTCCATGTCCATAGCCAAGATCATCGAGTTGAGTGCCGAATCGCCGAAAAGCTTTGAAGATGCCATTCAGACTGGTATCACCCGGGCATCCAAAACCATACACGGGATTAAATCGGCTTGGGTGAAGGAGCAGCACGTGGTGATCGACAACGGCAAGATCACCTTATATCGTGTCGATTTGAAAGTAACATTCGTACTGGATTGACGAGTCATGAAGCGAGGGGACCTCAATCTTACCGGCTGTTCCGCAGATGCGTAGGGGGAAACTTCCCATAGTGGCATGCACAGCGTGAAGCGGAGGGTGTGTTCAATAACCAGGAGGTACTATATGCGAATCGGAATGATGGCCATGATGATCATGGCGGCGGGAGTGACCCTCAGTGCGATCGGATGCACCCAGAATGCGTCGGAGAAACGAGCGGCCTCGCCCACAATGGCTGAGCGGTTTAAGCAGGACTCTATAACCGGCAGGGTGAATGACATTGGAGCCAGGCATGTCTCAATCAAAGACGACGCCGGAGAAACCAGGCGGGTCCGTGTGGACGACCAGACAAAAATGGACCAGGTCGCCATCGGCGATCAGGTGAAAGCTTTCGTCTCCGAAGACGGTTACGCCTCCACCATTCAGCGCGTCAGACCATAACCAGGAAGACGGCCGGAGCACTGAAGTCCGGCCGCCGGACGTCCCGCGAGCGCGTGAAGCCCAGGCCATACCTTGAGCCATCATTGAGATCATGCAGGGCCAAAGCCCTTGGCTGGCGATGACCTCCCTCAGGCACACACACTCGACTGGCCATCGTACGAATAGTCTCCAATATCGAAGCGCCAGTGTCTGCCCGTCTCACGCCATGGCGGAATAAGGCATCACGCATGCAGCCTGTTTGGTCTACCTTCCTGACGTATGAGTAATCGGTCCCTGATTCCTGCACGTCTCGCCCCGTTCATTATTCCAATTTTTCCAGAACATTTCATGATCCTGCTGCGATCGTGAGTAGACTCCTCACCTGTGTATTCCCGGACGCAGTCAGATCGGTTTCCAAAATGAACACTCGCTCCTCTGCTAACTTTCCTACCTCGATCAACTCATCGCGTACCTGTTCCGCACGCTGACGGGCCAATGCGCGTAGTTCCGAATCATCGACAGGAATAGCCACGGCCAAACGCTGCTTCATGCCCTCCACGGTCGGAGGTTTCGTGGCCGCCTCAGTCGGTTGTGGTGGCATGGATTTTTCAAGTTTCG
>JACMLT010000076.1 GCA_014379455.1 Nitrospiraceae bacterium | reverse complement strand
TGTCCAGCATGGTGGATAAATTGTCCCCTCAGGCCTCGAAGCGGACCTGAAACAATCTCTACCTGCATTCCCTCTACGAAAAGATCCACGCACTGTACAAGACGATCGCTCTCGCAGGCAGCGCGAATGGCAACGAGTTCTGCATCTGGGATTACCTCAGGCCCAACGGACCCCACAATACCGGCGACACCTGAAATTTGCATGATCGTCAAACGATTCCTGAGCGAGAATCGGGCAAAGCAGTATCCGGGAAACAACGGAAGTTCTGTGAGGACCTTGCGATCCGACCATTGACGCTGTTGCCTGGTTAAGGGGAGGAACGGCTCTATCCCGACTCCAGCCAATCGATCACGTACCCGTTTTTCATGATGCCCATTGGTGCGGAGCGCATACCAGTGAAGATCCACATTCACATCACGAGACGCCTGGTCGAGGCCCGTGAATCGAGATTGGGTAAGTGATGACATAGCTTCGCGCTGTTACTCCCAGAGAGTGCCTCTCATGCCCCATGTTGTACGGTATTGCAAGTCGAGAGTACATCGTACAAACATGCCTTTATGAGGCCGTAGTGTAATAGCAGGTAAAAAATTTCCAGGCCACTTCTTCCGTGTGTGTATACCTTTGTGCCGGGCGAAGAACCAGGCAGCCGAGAGAAAAACTGTTCCGCACTCACGATAGAGCATATAGGTATCGCCGCAGGGCGTTAGGAGATCGCCTTCGTCCTGGCCTGATATACGTAGCCATACGTGGGTCAAGATACTTCGGTCCGTTGGGCCAGATACGTCGGATGACGTGACGGCTCACCAGATATTCGGCAACATTGTTACACGCAGCGGCATGCCATCTTACCTCCCCCATCAATTTATACTTAAACGTACCAGTACTTAAGGTGGGGTTGTGCCTAACCCTTTCGCATGAGAACATTCGTGCCATACACATACAATCATGTGCCCCAGATAAGGGATGAGAACCTAATATGATGCACAAACAACAGATATTGATGTCGACTCCGAAACATCAACCAGGACCCGTGCGAGTGGTTCTGGTCAGCTACAACCATCTCACAAGAGCCGGGCTCCAAGGCATCCTCCAAAATGCCCCAGAAATTACACTGATCGGTGAATCAAACGGAGGTGTGCAGGCGTATGCACTGATCCAAGAGATGACACCAGATTGTGTCATCATCGACCTTGAGTCGGACACAAGCTCGCTTGAGTCTGTACAATTCTACAAACAGTTATCTCCGCAGACGAGAGTGATCCTCTTTGCCGGTTGGAACGACATCGAACGTGCCCGTGCCGCTATTGGTATGGGAGCGGACGGTATCGTACTGAAGTGCCAGCCTTCTTCTGTGCTGCTAGCGATGATTGAAGGCGAAAAAAAAGCATCACCTGTTATTGCGGTAGATCTTTCTGAGGCTCAGCCTGAACCGGACAACAATATAAAACAACCTGTCCGCAAGGCTCCGGTCGAGCAGATACCATCTGTCGATTCCTTAACGGAGCGGGAGCGGAGTGTGATTGCCCTCATCGGCCAGGGATTATCCAATCGAGATATCAGCGACCGTCTTTCCATTTCAGACATTACTGTTCGTCATCATTTAACGAAAATCTTCTACAAACTGGGTGTGGCCACTCGCCAGAAACTCTTGATTAGCGCCCACCAATTGGGACTGGTGGAATTGCGGAACCCGGCACAGGGTTCCGCAGAACACTCTCCTCAGCTTAGCCCATCGCACTCCCGCTCAGGATGACGCCTATTCTGAGCCTTCCGTCATGGATTCAGGCTGATACCCGAGAAAGATGATGAGCCTAACAGAACATGACGTGAGAAGATCATCGATCAGCGCCTGCGATGAGACGCCGGAACAAAAGGAGGGAGTACAGACAATGGGGTTTGGAGCGGGCGATGGGATTTGAACCCACGACAACTAGCTTGGGAAGCTAGGACTCTACCACTGAGCTACGCCCGCTCACTGGACCGAATCCTACGCTGGCTCAGGAGCCAAGTCAATCGTCAACGGTCATTGGGCAAGTAGGGAAACCATCACCTCCCGTCTCATGCGCACAAGTCACCGTTGACGAATACCTGCTCACCAGGACACATCAAGTCCGCAATTCCACGACCGCAAATTTTCTTCGGCCAACCTTCAGGCGGTAGGTTTGTCCCGCCACAATCGAGATCACCGCCTTCGCGTCGCTTTGCTTCTGCGCGTCAACCTCTAGGCCTCCCTGAATAATCAGCCGCCGAGCCTCGCTCTTGCTCGGCACAAGCCCCGTCTTCGCCACCAGATCCACGAGACCGATCGTCCGACCTTCGTGCAGATCAGCCATGGTCAAGGCCACACGCACATCCGGCTCGTTCGGAAATTCCCGCTCCTGGAATTTCTGCTGAAAGGCCACCCTCGCCTGCCGGCCGGCTTCTTCCCCGTGATACCGAGCGACCATCAACGATGCAAGCGCTTGCTTGGCCTCCATGGGATGCACAGCCTTCACTCCAGCCATGTCCTCCGTCGTGAGCAACTCGTAGTATCGAAGCATCAACGTGTCGCTGATCGACATCAGCTTGCCGTACATGTCGTTCGGTGTGTCTTCCAGTGCGATGTAGTTACCGATACTCTTGCTCATTTTCTTCACGCCATCGGTGCCTTCCAGCAACGGCATGGTCATCACGACCTGCGGTTCCTGCCCATGGCTTCGCTGGAGGTCACGTCCGACAAGAAGATTGAACTTCTGATCGGTGCCGCCCAGTTCGACATCGGACTTCAGCGCGACGGAATCGTAGCCCTGCACAAGGGGATACATGAACTCATGGATGCTGATGGGCTTCTGCTCCGCATACCGCTTGCGAAAATCATCCCGCTCCAACATGCGAGCGACACTATATTGCGCGCTCAGATGGATCAACGCGTCTGCCGTCATCGTACTCATCCACCGGCTGTTGAACTCCACCAGGGTCTTCGCAGGATCGAGAATTTTAAAGATCTGCCGCTCGTAGGTTTTCGCATACTCCAGCACTTTTTCCTTTGAGAGCGCGACGCGCGTCTCCGATTGGCCGGTCGGATCGCCGATCATGCCGGTGAAATCGCCGATTAAGAAGATCACGTGATGGCCAAGTTCCTGAAAATGCTTGAGCTTGTGGATCAAGACCGTATGGCCCAGATGCAGGTCCGGCGCAGTCGGATCGAAGCCGGCTTTCACACGCAACGGCCGGTTCTCTTTCAACGAGCGTGTCAGCTTTGATTCAAGTTCAGCACGTTGAATCACCTCCACGACTCCGCGAAGAATCAAGTCGAGTTGACGAGAGAGCTCGCTCATATTGCCTTCTTCCGTCTGCCTGAAAGTCCGACATCCGTCGCGACCGTCACCAATGGACGAATTCGCTCAAACGTCTTTTTTCCAATCCCCTTGACCGCTCGCAGCTCTTCAAGAGTGTGAAAGGCTCCTACCGACTGGCGATACTCCATAATCCGTTCGACTAGCTTAGGGCCGACCCCGGGCAATGCGTCAAGGTCCTGACCCGTCGCGCTATTGAGGTCGAGGAGGTCATAGGGAGACCGTTTCGGAGCGGGAACAGTCGATGGTTGATCCGCCGACGAAGGAACAGACGACGGGCTCATCGTGGCCACGCGCCCACTGCCGGAAGGGATTTCAGCCTTCACTCCCTCAAGCGATTCGGCGACAAGGCCAGGCTCACGGTCGAATGAGGCCGGCAGAGTCCACCCGATCCAGAGGACGACTCCCATCGTCACTGCGAACATCCCAAGCTTGAGGAGGAGCGATGGCCACATTATTGTATCCGCCTTCGCGCTTGGTGAATCGCCTTCCCTTCGACATCTTCGGCCGCTTCCATCATGCCTTCGGACAGCGTCGGATGCGCGTGAATCATGTCCGCCATCTGCGACACCGTTGCACCGACGTGCATCGCCATGGCCGCTTCATGCACCAAATCGGCTGCATGGGCGCCGACGATATGCACGCCAAGAATCTTGCCGCTCGGCGACTCGGCAATGACCTTGAAGAGCCCCGTCGTCTCTCCTGTCGCTTGCGCCTTCCCCAACCCGGCATAGCGAAAACGCCCCACCGTAAGCGCCTGGTCGGGGTTCTGTCCGGCTGCGTGGACTCGTTCTCGTGCTTGCTGTTCCGTCACACCTACACGGCCGATCTCCGGAAGGGTAAAAATTCCTGCGGGGATCACGTCATACCGGACCATCGCCTGATGCCCCATGATATTCTCGACCGCGACTTTGCCTTGCGCCGATGCCACGTGCGCCAACATCGCTTTGCCGACGACGTCCCCAATCGCGTAGATCCCCGGCACCGTGGTTTCCATTTGATCGTTCACGAGAATCTCCCCTCGCCGCCCCGTCTGCACCCCCACCTGCTCCAGTCCTATGCCTCGGCTATTCAACCCTCGCCCCACAGACACCAACAACTTCTCAGCCACGATCTGCGTACCATCTTTGAGAGACACCGTGATGGCCGTTGGGACACGCTCCAGGCTCTCGACAGTGGTCCCGGTCAGGACCGTCACGCCGCGTTTCTTCAGCTCGCGTTCCATCATGGAAGAGACCTCTTCATCCTCCAGAGGAAGCACGCGCGCCATCAATTCGATAATCGTCACCTCTGTTCCAAGACCGCTATAGAGCGCGGCGAACTCGCACCCTTCAACTCCCCCACCCACGATCAGCAAACTGGCAGGAATGCGATCAAGGTCCAAAAGGTGCCGGCTGGTGAGCAATTGCTGCCCGTCGATCGGAAACTGCGAGAGATTCGGCCAGGACGACCCAGTGGCAATCACGATCGCATCTGCCTGAATGTCCCGCATTATACCATCGGCCCCGGAGACTGTGACCGTCTGCCTATCCCGTAGCGACCCAGTTCCCTGCACATGTTCGATATTCCACGCCTTGAAGAGCGTGGCAATGCCCTTCACGAGAGTTGCCACCACCTGATTCTTTCTGGCAACCATCCGAGCGAGATCATACATGACTGGTCCCGGGACCAGTAACCCCATATCCTCGGACTTCTTGAGCTTGTCGCCGAGTTCGACGACCGACAGGAGAGCCTTACTGGGAATACAACCCCAATTCAAGCAGACGCCGCCGAGCGCGTGGGACTCGATGACGGTGACGCGGGCGCCAAGCTGGGCTGCTCGGATCGCAGCGACATAGCCACCGGGTCCTGCGCCGAGAATGGCGATATGCTTCTGGGAAGTCATTGAGTCACTGGCTCAGTGGGATTGATTCATTGCGAGCACTCATCAATGACCCAATCACACGATGGTGCAATGACTCAATGTTTCTGGCCGGCAAGAAACGTCTCATACTGTGCAGCGGTCATGAGCTGGTCTACCTCGCTCGCACTCGACAGATCGATCGCCACCATCCAGCCTTTTCCGTAGGGATCGGAGTTCACCACTTCGGGGTGGTCTTTCAAATCGGTGTTGATTGTGGCAATCGTGCCGCTCACGGGTGTGTAGATCGTGGAGGTCGTCTTGGTCGACTCGACCTCACCGATCTGCTGTCCGGCGGTGACGACGGTGCCGGGCTTCGGCAAATCAATGAAGACAATATCGCCCAACGCATCTTGGGCGAAATGACTGATGCCCACAGTCGCCTGCATGCCGCTCACTCGCACCCATTCATGCTCTTGGTGGTAACGGAGGTCTTTCGGGATCATGCGTGTTCCCCTTATGAAGAAGGCCTAGTTACGGTGACGGTCAAGATCCGATGAGATCCATTCCAGGAAAGAAATATCCGCTTTCGAACTTGGCGGTCTCCGGCGAATCGGATCCATGCACGGCGTTAAATTCGATATTCGCCCCATGGGCCTTGCGAATCGTGCCCGCATCCGCTTTGGCCGGATCGGTTGCACCCATCAGCTCACGATTTTTCTTGATCGCGTTGTCGCCTTCCAGGACCAACACCACAACAGGACCGGACACCATGAATGCGCACAGGCTATCGAAAAACGGGCGGGCCCTATGCACGGCATAAAAACCCTCCACTGTTGATTTTGAGAACTGCATCATGCGTATGGCCACCGGCTTCAGGCCGGCTTTCTCGTAGCAGGCGATAATATCGCCGATCGCATTCTTCTTCACCGCATCGGGCTTGATGATCGCTAACGTTCGTTCACTCATGAGCTCTGAGGTTCCTCCACACAGTTAAAGAATAGATTGAACAGCGCTGCCGCATTATATGTGGCTGATAATGGGCTTGCAAGGGTTGCGGAGAGGGGGCACAGGAGGGTGATAAGACCAGCCAAGAGAGATCAGACCGACCGATTACGGTTTGGAGCGATAGCGCATGCGGCTGCCGTGAAGAAGGGACAGTTGGATTTCACTGGCGGTTAGGTCAGCGGGGAAATACGCACCTGAAATTTTCGCCGCATTGATGCTGGCGCCTTCAAGCCGCGCATGACGAAAGTCGACACTGCGCAGATCCGACTGGCGAAGATAACTGTCACTGAAGTCCAACCCATCGGCATCCAGCCCTCGTAGGTCGAGCCCCCTCAGATCACACCCCCGCAAGTCGACCTTCTCTCCGGACGCTTTTTTCACGTTAAATTCGGTGATACACCCTTCACGCAGTAAGCGATACATCGGATCGTTCGGAATTCGCAGCTTGGATCGGGCGGGGCTTGTGTTTTCCAAGGGACCTCCAGTGGAGTTATTGGTTTCAGGTTCCAGCATTATCCGAGGGACACGGTGAACATGACCTCATTGCCCTTGTCGTTGTATGTGATGTCGGGGAAAAACGAGCGGGCGAGAAAGATACCTCGTCCACTGGCATCTCCAGCAGGGCACACGTCAAGATCCGATTTCATTCGTGACTTCCAGTTGAACCCCTTCCCTTCATCGGCAATCCGATACGTTAAGACCTGTTGTCGCTTGTCGTAGGTTGCACGAATGGTGACTCGGCGGTCTCGGAAATGGGCCTCCGATCGGCGCTGCTGAATCACCTCGTCATACTGATCTTGTGCCATCGCGTCGATCTTGTCATGATAGCGGAGCTCGAGGCAGCCATGCTCGACTGCATTCATGACGAGTTCTTGCAACGCGGCTCGAAGATGGAGCTGTCGCGACTCCATCAGTCCCATGGCGGTCCCTTGAATGAGCCAGGTCACCGTGCTCTCGACAAAACTCGGGTCGGTGTCCATGACAAGCACGTACTCCAGCCGTTCAACACCCGGCGCATCATCCACGGAAACGGGCAACCTATGGATGGCCCGCTGCAGAACCTGTGCAAATGCCGCCTCATCAATTGGCTGCTGCACATAATCAAGGGCGCCGGCGCGCAACCCTGCCATCGTCGATTCGCCATGGCCGGCGTCGGTCAAGAGCACGACGGGGCAAGTCGGGCGACGCTCGTGAATTTGCTTCACCAGCATGATCCCGTCCTGTTCCGGCAAAAAGAGATCCGTCACCACGATATCGGGCTGCGTCATGTCAAAGGTCGACAACCCGAGCGCGGGAGTCGAAGCAGAAATCACCGAATGCCCCTGCGCCTTCGCATGCTCCAATATTACAGCCTGGGTGTTGGTATTGTCGGTGACGACGAGCAACGTACGCGCCGGTGGGCGCCACTCTGTCATAGCGATCATGATGGAAATCCTCCGGCGACTACATCCCGAAGCGCGACATGCACCTCGGCCAATCGTGTCTCGACATCTGCACAGACCGGCGAAGCCTCAGCAAATTTCCCCTGCTGCCCCAACTCTTCTAATCGTTTCGTGCACTCGAAGAGACGCGGCGCGCACATCTCCATGACGGACCCCTTGAGCTTATGCGCCGCAGCCGCCAGCCCGGCACGATCCTGCCGCTCCAGCGCCGCGCGAGCCGCCGCAGCATCCTTCGGACTTTCCTGTAAAAAGAGCGTCGCCAAGGTGACGAAGAAGTCCTGATCACCGTCCGCTCGGTTCAACGCCTCGGAAAGGTCCAAGACCGCCGTCTTATCCATTGAATGTACCGTCCCGGCAATCAGTCAGTTCAATCCCCACGACCGCCGCATCGTCCGGAAAGTGTTGCGCCTGTTGCCAGCCTCGGGCTGCGGCAAAGCACGAGGCGATTGTCGCTGAAAGAGACGTCTGCTTCCCCGCGTCGATCGTCTCTTGGAAACGGTCGCGGCCCCAGAGCGCCCCGCTTGGAGAGGGCACCTCATAAATCCCATCGCTCAATAAAAACAACCGATCTGCCGGCTTCAGTGAAACGCGATCGCGTGTAAACCGTGCAGATGGATCGAACCCAAGGGGAAACGATGCAGTGGTGAGCCATTGGGAAGGATGCTCAGCCGAGCTGATCAGTGCGCCTGGATGGCCCGCAGAGGCGTACGACAGACTGCCTGTCGGCAAATGAAGCTGACCCACCCACAGAGTGAAATAGTCCCCATCGGCACTCAAGGGAAACCGCCGGTTGGCCTCGAACAGCACCTGCTCAGGATCGTACGACCCGAGCAATTGCAGCATGTTCTCCGCCCGTAGAAACGTCATCAACGAGGCCGAACGGAGTGCGGCGGCAACCCCATGCCCCGAGGCATCCAGAATGTAGAGGCCGAGATGGTCCGCATCGATCGTCATCACATCGAACAGATCGCCGCCCAACGTCAAGGACGGCTGATACTCCCACGCCAGCGTGATACCGTGAACCGGGCTTCCTTGCGACGGAAGCAGCGACTGGACGAACGCGGCCGCTGTTTGGAGATCGGCCTCCGTTTCTGCCTGCTTTTTCTCCAGCAACCACATCGACGATTTCAGTTCCTCGCCAGCCGTTTCCAGCTTGCGCACCAACCGGCTGGTGCGCAGACCGGCCAGCACACGGGCGATAATTTCCTGCTTGCTGGCCGATTTACTCAGGAAATCGTCAGCGCCTCGTACCAACCCTTCGGCAATCTGTGCCGGTGTATCATGGGCGGTCATCAGAAGAATCTGGCTGGATTTCAACTGAGGGTCACGGCGTATCGCATCACAGAATGTCAGCCCATCCATCTCCGGCATCATCCAATCGACGATGAGAAGATCCGGGCGTTCGCGCCTGGCCAGCTCAAGGCCCGCTCGTCCATTCTCGGCCTCAAGGACTCGATACCCCAGCCGCGTCAGCCGCGCAGCCATACTCGTCCGCGTGACCGGCTCATCCTCAATAAGAAGGATCGTCGCGGCGAGGGTCTCAATCCCTGGAGCTGGATCGGGAACCTGCCCAATGCGCGGCATTACGTGTGAATCCATGACGCTCCGTGACTCTCAAGTCAAAACTATGCTGCACGCGCCATGAGCGCGTCTTCCTCGCGTTCATAGATGGGGATCATCTTGGGAATATTCGCCAGGCTCATGATCTCCCGTACGTAGCTTTGCGGTTTCAGCATACTGATCTGGGCCTGCTGCAGTTTAAGATTCTGCGACACGAGCACGAGTAGCCCGAGGCCGGCGCTGTCCACAAATCGCACCTGCTCCAAATTCACAATGAGGTGTCGGCAACCCGCCTGCCTCGCCTTTTCGACCGCCGCCTTAAAAACCGCCCGATGGGCATAGGTCAAGTCTCCCACGACGTCCAAGATTGTTCCTTGTGGGACGATGCGTTCTTTGATTTGCATGATGTCATCCTTTCTTGTGTGGATGAAAAAACCGGCTCACTCGCTTGAACGGAGATGCTGGTTTCTCGTTTCATGTTCTCAGTAAATATACTCTGAAAACTTGAAACCAGAAACATAGAACGCAAAATTCTCAACGTCTTAGAGCTTGGAGACATAGGCCACAATCGCAGCGGGAATCTCCGACAGCGGCAATATCTTGTCTACCCCACCGAGCTTGATCGCCTCCTTTGGCATACCGAACACCACACAGCTGGCTTCATCCTGGGCGATCGTAAACGCACCGGCCTGTTTCATCGCCAACATTTCCTTGGCGCCATCGCCCCCCATGCCGGTCAGAATCACCCCGACGGCATTGGCGCCGGCGTACTGGGCGACTGACGCAAACATCACATCCACCGACGGGCGATGCCGATTCACCGGAGGATCTTGGTTGATCCGCACCGTATACCGGGCGCCGCTCCGAACGAGTGTCATGTGATAGCTGCCCGGCGCGACCAAGGCATGCCCTGGCAAGACGCTGTCGCCGTCTTCAGCTTCCTTGACCGAGATGCGACAGAGCGTATTCATGCGATCAGCCCAGGTTTTTGTAAACCGCTCCGGCATGTGCTGGGTGATGAGAATCGGTGGTATATTCGGCGGCAGAGCCATCAGCACATCCTTCACCGCTTCCGTGCCGCCCGTTGACGAGCCAATCGCGATGATCGTATCCGTCGTCTTAATCATGGCTGAAGGGGGCAAAGACAAACAGTTAGAAGCGAGTGGTTTCGCCTCACCCTTGCCCCCTCCCTCCATACGTCGCACCTTCGCCTGCGCAGCAGCCTTCACCTTCGCGATGAGATCTTGAGCCACCTCCTCCATCCCTTCCCGAAGGTCAATTTTTGGTTTGGTAATAAAATCCACTGCGCCCAACTCCAGCGCCCTCAAGGTGGTCTGGCAACCGACTTCTGTGAGTGAACTCACCATCACCACCGGCATCGGGTGCCCCCGCATCAACTTTTCAAGAAAGGTCAACCCATCCATCTTAGGCATCTCGACATCGAGGGTGAGTACGTCTGGATTTAATGCTTTAATCTTTTCGCGAGCAATAAAAGGGTCGGGAGCGGACCCAATGACTTCGATCCCGGGGTCTTTCGACAGGAGCGTCGCCAGCACTTGCCGCATCAACGCCGAATCATCGACCGTCAGTACGCGAATTTTTGCCATAGGCCTCTCCAATCTCATCATGCGTCGCGAAGTACGAACAACGCGCCGCACCGCCTAAAACAATGTGACATCCTCCACCGGCTGCTGCTCCCGCTGCTTGATTCTCACCGCATATTCGCGTTCCCGTTCGAGGATGGTCCGATTCTTGACCTGCTCGATCTTCTTCATCAGCACGCGGCCTGAGTCGGTGAAGTAATACACTTTCCGGGGACACACATCGCCCAAGTCTGTTTTGACGGTCCCGAGTCCCTCGCTCTTTAAGTACCCAATCACCCACTTGGCATTGTTGGCACCCACATCGATATTGCCTTCGTATATCTTGCCGGCGCCGAAGAGTTTGATTTCCAGACGGCTTTTGAGCCCACCTCGCTTGAGTATTTCATTGATCAACGACTCCATCGCGTACGATCCATATCGCGTCGATTCTCCCCACGAATCGTGCGCAACCTCCTTGGGCTCCGGCAGCATAAAGTGATTCATGCCTCCGACTCCGGCGATCGGGTCGCGAATGCAGGCCGAAATGCAGGAACCGAGGACCGTATAGACAATCATCGGCTCTCGACTGACAAAAAACTCACCAGGCAAAATCGAGGCAATCTCGTGCGGGAACCGATTGTCACGCATACGCCGGATGTGAGCGAACTGATCCGTATCGATCTGCGGCATGAAGCTCAGCGCTCCTTCTGATATATCGTCGGCGCCAGCGATTCGAAGGGATGCTTGAGCCATTGGAGGCTCTCCGAATGTCCAATGAATAGATATCCGCCGGGTTTGAGATAGTGATGAAACTTATTCACAAGCGTTTCCTGAGTCGGGCGATCGAAATAGATCATGACGTTCCGACAGAAATTCAGATCGAGCGGGTGATTGATGGGGAACCGATCGTCCATCAAATTCAAGCGCCGAAACGTAATCGCGTCGGCAAGGTGCGG
>JACMLT010000075.1 GCA_014379455.1 Nitrospiraceae bacterium | reverse complement strand
GCGCCACGAACACGAGGACTTTGAGACGATGGTCTGTGTGATTCTTCACGCCATGTTCTTCCCCGGCCGGCGCCATCGTCCCCTGCCCAGGACCCAGCACCTGTTTCTCTGAACCGACCTGAAACATACCCTGTCCCTCAAGTACGAGATAGACTTTATCCTGCTCACCGTGGATATGGCCCTTCTGTTCCTGCCCTGGCTCAAAGCAGTAGATGTCGCAGAAAAATCGCGGCGTCTGAAACATATTATTCTTCTTCATCTTTTCACTACTAAACTGCTGATAGTCAGATAGATTCACAATTTTCATTTGCCAACTCCTTCAGGAAGGTTGCGGATCTGTTCGATGACGCTCAAGCTTCGCTAGAATGGAATCGACCGAGATCACATGATGCGAGAGCCCCAAATCCTTGGGAGGGAGCCCCATCGCCAAACCCAGTAGCTGCGGCACATGCAAAATCGGTAAGTGGAGTTCACGGTTCACTGCGCGACCGGCTCGTTCCTGATAAATATCCAAACTCATGTGACAGAGAGGACAGGGCGTCACCATAAAGTCGGCTCCCTGTTCCTTGGCTTCATTCATATGCATCCCTGCCATGGCCACGGCAATGGCTTCCTTTTCAAGGATGATGGGAAACCCACAGCATTTGGTCCTTCCGGCATAGGCCACCGGTTCAGCACCGACGGCCTTGATGACGCGCTCGAGCGATTGGGGGTTCTCAGGATCGTCAAACCCTAGCTCCCACGACGGACGCAGGATGTAGCACCCGTAAAACGGGGCAATGTGGAAGTCTTGCATCGGCACGGAGACCAAGGCACCCAGGCGAGCCAGTCCGATATCTCGCACCACGATCCACAACAAATGTTTGACTTGGACACGACCATGGTAGGCCAGTCCTTCCGGCGCCAGAAAGGCATTCATGCGATCGAGAAGCCCTGGCTCTGTTTTCAATTGTCGATTCGCCGCGCTCATCACCCCTTGGCAGGTACCGCAGATCGTCATGACGTCCAGTCCAAGCGCCTCTGCCTGAGCAAACGTCCTGGCATTGAGCGCAAGCGCCATATCAGGGTGGGCTTCCGTCACAACCCCAGCGCCGCAACAGGCCGCGGCACTAAGTTCGACGACCTCGATTCCCAATTGACCGATAATCGCTCTCGTCGATTGATAGAGTTCTGGTGTCGCCCCTCGGGCCGCACAACCTGGATACAGGGCATATTTCATTGATCGACCGTCACGGGAGATGAGAGAGCGTACGGTTGAGGGAACTTCGAAGATCATCCATCGCCGCGGTTGTTTTCGCCTTTACCTGCTCCCAGGAAGACGCCGTGGCGGAATGAATGTCCTGCGCTTTTTTACTGGCCAAGTCCTTTTTCTTGTCCAATTCCCTCATGGCCTTCTGGATATCCGCTTGTGCCTCCACCGAGGCATGCGTGACTTGCCCACGGAGATGCGCGATGCGCGATTGCATTTCGTCCAATTCTGTCTGAACCTTTCGCTGAAACGCATCTTTCTGCTGAATCGTATAATCCTTGGTGGCTGTCACCGCCTCCTGGGTTTCTCGGATCACGGTATCACCCGTCACCGGTTTGTCCGATGCGCAGGCCGAAACGACGGATAGAGTGAGCAAGCCGATTCCCACGACTCCGCATAACGTTCCAACATATGTCTTCATCGCAATTTCCTCAATCCAACTTGGTTCATGTGTACGACACGAAGTATAACTTTCACCTCATGAAAAGTCACCGAGCATCGACCGTGGCAGAAGACTCCAAGGAACTGGAATGTTCAGGATAACAGCACGGCAAGACCACAGCGGAGGTTCTGGCCTGGATTGAGCAGGATGGTGCCGAGGCGATCCCGACGCTCAATCAAACGAACGATGCATAGGAATATTGTGCTGGGTCGACGACGGGAGGGAAGACTGGCCGGCTTTACGGAGAGGAGCTGACTGGAGCATTTAGGCAAACTCATCCGCCTGAATTGGCCGCCCGAAGAGATGCCCCTGGGCACTCCGCATCCTCATGAATCACCGCCTCATGAAATGATGCGCGCATACCCAACTGCGCTGCTTAAAAATAACGGGGTGGTGATGGAAGGGTTGGATCGTTAGACAGAGCCCGTGACATCAGCCGCTTGTGACTCCCGCTGATAGGGCTCCAGTTCGATCTGCTTCACGACGTCCTGAAGGTGGCCCCATTCTGTCGGAGCAATCACCTCAAACT
>JACMLT010000074.1 GCA_014379455.1 Nitrospiraceae bacterium | reverse complement strand
GGAAGCTCTTCTACCGCCTGGGCCAGCAAGCGGTCGCCGTCGGTCCTGCTCCCTACGAGGCCATCATCAAGCATGTGCGAGGCCGGCAGGGCTCAAAGCACAACCGGTAGGGGGCACTCACGTCAAGGTAATATCCCATTGGCACCTAGTGCCAACTTCGACCAAGAGATTCATGATGGTTTTCTTATGCACGCCAGTCATACGCACAATGGAGCGGATCGAACAGCCTTCAGTGAGAGCGGAAATAACAGCGAGCTTCTTTTCTGCCTTCAGCACGTTCATGGGACCTCCTTGGATTGGAGATCCCGGAAGGTATATACTTTGAATCGCCTTGACGGGTGCGATCCGGTTCGACCTTCGCGGGACCTACCGGGTTGCGGTTGCTCGGTGCTAGTAACACCGGGCAACCATTCTTCTTTACAGGATGGTGGCGGGGGGCAGTTTCGAACTGGCGACAGCTGGGTTAGTAAGCCAGCGTTCTATCCCCTGAACTATCCCGCCATTCATCTTTCCACTCCAAACAAGTTTACAAGTCACATTATTTAGTTGACATAGTTATACTGTAAAGTTTACCATTAGTCAATATAAAGTTTACACATGAGAATAATAAAGGTTACAGGTGAAATTTGAAACGAAGAACCAATGAAATTCGCAGGGCTATTTTAAGCGAGGCGAATGACAGCGGAACAGTGTCGGCGGGTACTATTGCCAAAAGTTTTGCGGTCAGTCGTCAGGCGGTTTTCAAAAACATTCGAGGAATGGTTGCATCCGGGGTGTTAGTGAAGACCGCATCGGCAGATCATCCGTACATGATCAAGCCATTACGGGAGTCACGCATCACCGTGCAAGTTGGACCGGAGACACAAGAGGATAAAGTATGGAATGAGTTTGTGTCGCCACTTCTCGATGATGTCACATCCAATGTAAGGGAAATATCTCATTATGGTTTCACCGAGATATTTAATAATGTAATCGATCATTCTGAGTCAAAAACAGCAGACCTATCGGTAACCATAGATGCTTTCGTTATCAGAATGATGATTAAAGATCATGGAATAGGGATATGGAAGAAGTTGCAGGATGCATTTCACTTAGATGATCCGAGACATGCCCTTCTTGAGCTCACTAAGGGAAAGCTCACCACTGATCCAACAAGGCATACCGGAGAAGGAATTTTTTTCACCTCTCGCATGTGCGATAGATTTCATCTTGGATCTGACAAGCTAGAATTTTGCCGTTTTCGAGATGGGGATGAATGGCTTTTTGATGTAAGAGAATACAGCTATGGGCCTGGAACCGTAGTCACTATGGATGTACGCGTAGACTCGGAGCAGACCCCGAAGAATGTGTTCGACCAGTTTACTACTGAGCTTGGTAGTTTTGGATTTAGCAAAACTCACTTAGGGGTCGAACTCGCAAAATATGAAGGAGACAATATGGTCTCGCGGTCGCAGGCAAAGCGTCTTCTGGCAAGACTCAATAAATTTAAGGAGGTATATCTAGACTTTAAGGACGTGCCAGTAATTGGGCAAGCATTTGCTGATGAGATATTTAGAGTCTTTGCAAAAGGAAATCCTGAGACTCGTATATTCATCCTCAACGAAAACCCCGAGGTCGCAAGAATGATTCAGAGAGCATTACGCCATGATGGTCAAGATCAATAAGAGAATTTCAAAATAGCCCACTATCAGGGGGATGTGTCAAGCCCAAATAGAAATGTCCTCTTCCTCCCAAAGTAGAAATGTCCGGGTTAGGTTCTCGCCACGGTCGCCTGTGTTCGTCGCTCGGGCCGTAGGCGTTGGCGCCACGGATGATCCGGCCTCGGCGTGACCGGGCACCGTGGTTGAGGAACCTTCTTGGCCTCAGCCGCCTTCATGGGCCGCGACGTGATTGCATGAAAGCCGAGTATCCGGCTCTGGTGCGTGATCCGCATCGTCCCGTCCACGTGCTCTTCCACCAGCACGTGGGTCGCCCGGACATTGGTCTGCACCTGATAGAGGTGCCCGTGGTGGGCCACCGTCCAGTCACGGCGCAGACACCGTGTGGTCTTGATGCACAGGCACCGGTCCAGGTCGCGGCTCGCAGGACGGGGGCGATGCAGATCGGCGGCCGGGGCTGGCTGAACGGTGAAGCGCTGATTGTAGATCGGCAGATAGCCCTCCAAGAACTGATTTGCCGCCTCCAGCGTGGAAACGTCCGCGAGCCGCATCTCCTTGATCACCCGATCTTGAAAGGTTTGAAAGAGCCGCTCCACTCGCCCCTTGGCCTGCGGCGAGTGGGCCGGGATCAGCTCGACTCCCAGCTCACCCAGTGCGCGTCCAAACTGACTCGTGGGCGTCACCCCGGCCAACTGCTCCTCCACGGTGGACGGAGCCAGCGATTGATAGGTCGAATGCTTGTCCGCGTAGATGGCCAGCGGAATTCCATAGCGCTGCACATACCGCATGAAGCTGTCCATCGCCGGGATCGACCCTTCGTACTCAGAGAATCGGGCATACACTCGACTGGACGCATCATCGATGTAGGCCATCAGCACACAGCGGGGCCCGCGCCCCTCGAACCAGTCGTGGTGTGAGCCGTCCCGTTGGAGGAGTTCCCCCTCGTGAGCTCTCCGCTCCCGCCAGGCCCGATGCGGGCGCGTCCGCCGCTGGAAGTGTGTCACCCCCGTCGCCCGAAGCCAGCCCCGCAGGGTCTCGTCGCTGAGCGTGATCCCATGGTGCTCAGCCAGCTTCTCCGCCGCCAACGTCGGCCCAAAATCTCCATACCGCTTCTCGCACAGCTTCAGCGCCTTGCGCTTGACCGACTCCGGGAGCCGTCGGTTCGAGGGCTTCCCCCGTCCCCGATGCGCCAGCCCGTGGTCGCCTTCCTGCTCCACCCGCGCGATGAGGCGCCGGATGTGGGGGGGCGTCAGCCCCAGGAGGGTGCCCGCCTTGACCTGCGTCAGCTTCTTCTCCATTGTCTGGCGAATCACATGCACCCGCCGGAGTTCCTTCACACTCATGATGACCCTGTCCCCCCTGACCATCGGCCCCTCCTTGTGAGGACCGACAGTCTCGCAACGAAGAGGACATGTCTACTTGGGCCAAAGCGGACATTATCAGTGTGGGATTACAGGGGGGGGAGGGGGATGGAAGCTGATGATCTTCTGTGCTCGCGCAACGCGCGGCCTCCGAAGGCTCTCGTCGTACGCGTGCAGTGGAAGATCAATCAGCCCTCATACCTGAGGAGAGAGCGAGCAAGCTTGGAAGGGTAAATCAGATGGCTAAAGGTCGCCCGACAGGTGCCGTGTAGGGTGCGACGTCGAGCGGGAGAATGTCCCGTTCGACGTCGTGGAGACCACCGTGCGGAGCTACTTGGTCGCGATGATTTCAAGGAGCTCGATCTCGAACACTAACGTTGCACCGGGCTTGATCAGGGGGGGTAGGCCCTTGTCGCGATAGGCGAGGCTCGACGGGCAGACCAACTTGCTTTTCCCGCCAACTTTGATCTGCTGGATCCCTTCCACCCAACACTTGCTCATTTCATTCACTCTGAGCATGGCCGCCTCGCCCTGCTTGGCTGAGCTGTCGAACACGGTCCCGTCGATCAGGGTTCCGGTATAGCGCACCTTCACCATATCCGAGACTTTTGGAGTGGCGCCGTTCCCTTCCTTGATGGCCTTGAGGACCGCGCCGGACTCGGTTTTCTTGGTGTCGGACTCTGTCGCGACTTTCGAGAGGAACGCCGCGCCCACTTTCTTTTCTGTTTCTGCAATGACCGAGGCGCGGGCCTGTTGCAGTTCTGAAATCTTCAGGCCAAACGCTTGAAGGTCCACCTTGGAAGGCCGTTTAAGGAACCCGTCAGTGATGCCGGATTTGACGAGTTCAAACTCAGTCTCGCTCAAGTTGAAGTTACTGAGCGATTGGTTGACGGCTAGTCCCAAGGCATAGAGGGTTTTTTGCTCATCGGTCGTAGGCTCTTGGGCCGCTGCGAATGCCGTAGTGGCCCCAAGGCAGAGTAGGGTCGCCAAACAGGAGACAATGAAGCGCATGAGCGGTCCTTTCTTTATGTGTGACGGCGACGGGTCCGATATCGCAAGGCTTGAACCCATATAAATTATGCGATGTCGCGCATGGGGATCAAGACAATTATGTCCACAGGGGGAGGATTGTAGGAGTGTTCCCCTCATCGCGCGACTGGGCAAAACTTTCTGCTGAATGGATGGCCAAGCGACGGTCGAGCGGGAATATGTCACGCTCGACCGTATGAGGATGGCAGTGAGGACCTACTTTGGAGCAGCGACGATCTCCAGGAGTTCAATCTCGAACACCAATGTCGCCCCGGGCTTGATCGTGGGGGGCGCGCCTTTGTCGCCATAGGCGATCGTTGAGGGGCAGACCAATTTGTTCTTGCTGCCGACTTTCATCTGCTGGACCCCTTCCGTCCAACACTTGATCACTTGATTCAATCCGAACGTGGCCGGCTCGCCTCGCTTGACGGAACTATCGAATACCGTCCCATCGGTCAGCGTTCCGTGATAGTGGACCTTCACGGTGTCCGTGGCTTTCGGCATCGGGCCTTTGCCCTCCTTGATGATCGTGAAGATGGCGCCGGACTCGGTCTTTTTGGCGCCGGATTCTGCCGCAGCTTTTGTGAGGAACGCGGCTCCCGCTTTCTTCTCCGCTTCTGCGACCACCGACGCCCGGGCCTGTTGTAGCTGTTGAATCTTCGGGCCAAACGTCTGGAGGTCTACCTTGGGAGTCTTTTTGAAGACCCCATCGGCAATGCCGGATTTTACAAGTTCGAGTTCAGACTCGTTCAGGCTGAACGTTCCGAGCGATTGGCTGATAGCCAATCCCAAGGCGTACAGGGTTTTTTGTTCGTCGGTTGTGGGCTCCTGGGCAGTAGCGAATGCCGTAGTGGTCCCAAGGCAGAGCAGGGTGATCAAACAGGAGACAATAGCGCGCATGAGGCTTCCTTTCTTTTATGTGTCACGAAGATGGATGTGAGATAGTAACGCGTAAGACTGCTGTAGGGTATGCGATATTGCGGTCTGGCTCAAGACAATTATGCCTCAATACAAAAATGAATCGGTGTCAGTGGTGGTGGGTTACCAACGGTGGCCCCAGTAGCGAGGTCCATAGTAGCGTGGGCCGAAGATGTATGGGCGATCAAAAAATGGAGGTCCGTAGATCCAGGGGCTACCCAAGGAAAAGCTGAGTCCTACAGGGGGATACGCGTAAAGGGGAGGGGCCACTTGTACGATAGCGGGTGGGCGTGCCAGTTGACGTTGCAGTTCAGCATTCGTGGAGGTCTGGCGATTGAGCTGATCTTGTAAGAGATCGACGGTCTCTTGTTGTGCGTGCAACTTCCCTTGGAGTGCCGCAATCTGGTCGCGCTGCCATTCCGCGAAGGTTTCTACACAACGGGTGTGAGCAGCACCGGTATAACTCGAACATTCCCACGGTGTCTGTGATTCGCCCGCCTGGGCCGGGAGCCCAGCCAGCACGATTCCTATTCCGATCGCTCCAATGAAGAACTGGAGCCACAGCCCTGCTGTCTTCTGAGAGGAGTCTTGTCGATGGATTGCGAAATCGTTCATAGGGCTCCCTCTTGGGAGTAACTGATATGAGCCTAACATGCAATCGTTTAAAGGAACAGGGGTGTGAGCAGGAGGCTGAAAACGTTTGCCGGCATTCCGGAAGGTTGCGGCTGAGAGAGTAAAAAGCCTGATGACGACTCAACCACACCCTCGGCTTCATGTTGCATCTGTCATTGCGCCCTTGCCGAAGCCTCGTTAGAATTCTCCTACACCTATGCCGAAACCGCCTGCATGATTCTCGGGTTCGTCATCCTCTATCTGGTCCTCTCTGTGGGGATCGGACTGGCTGCCGCCAGGCGAGTCCATACCGCGAAGGATTTTGCGGTAGCCGGTCGAAGCTTACCGCTACCGATCGTCATCGCCACGGTCTTTGCAACCTGGTTCGGCGCAGAAGCCGTCCTCGGAATTTCAGCCACATTTGTGAATGAAGGGTTACGCGGTGTCGTTGCCGATCCCTTTGGGTCGAGCCTTGCCCTGATTCTGGTTGGGTTGTTCTTTGCCCCCCGTTTCTATCGGATGAACCTCTTGACCGTCGGCGACTTCTATCGTCTACGGTACAACCGCGTCGTCGAAGTTTTCTGTGCCGTTTGTATTGCCATGTCCTATCTCGGATGGGTGGCGGCGCAGTTCAAAGTGTTTGGACTCGTGTTGAACACGGTCACAGAGGGCGCTGTGAGTCAGCCTATCGGGATGGTGATCGGTGCAGTGATCATTCTGGTCTATACGACGTGTGGTGGCATGTTCTCCGTCGCCATTCTGGACTTTGTCCAAATCTCTGTGATCATGGGAGGGCTGCTCTATATTGCCTCCGTGGTGAGTGGGTTGGCCGGAGGTGTAGACGTGGTCATCAGCCATGCTGCCCAAGCCGGCAAGCTGGATTTATTTCCGCCGGCTACGTTCGCGGCTTGGGTACCCTTCATCGGGGCCTGGATCACGATGATGTTGGGGTCGATTCCCCAACAAGACGTGTTTCAACGCGTCACCTCGGCGAAAGACGAACGCACGGCCGTGCGCGGATCGCTGCTGGGCGGCACGCTTTACTTCTGTTTCTGTTTTGTGCCGATGTTTTTGGCCTATGCGGCGACGCTGATCGATCCGGCCCTGTTCAATACGCTGCTCGACCAGGATTCTCAGCTGGTGTTGCCGACCTTGATTCTGCGCCACACACCGGTTTTCGCGCAGATCCTGTTTTTCGGGGCCGTCCTCTCGGCGGTGATGAGCTGTGCCAGCGCGACGCTGTTGGCGCCGTCGGTGATACTGAGCGAGAACGTGATTAAGGCGGCCTTGCCTCACCTCAGTGATCGGGAATTTCTTCGTGTCATGCGGCTGGTTGTGGTGATCTTTGCCGTTCTGGTTTTGACGATCGCTCTGATCTCCAGTTCCAGCATCTACCAGCTGGTAGTAGGTACCTACGAGGTGACGTTGGTAGCAGCATTCGTTCCACTCTGTGCCGGGCTCTTTTGGTCCCGAGCGACGACGCAGGGAGCCTTGTGCGCCCTTGCGGCTGGGCTGATGACCTGGGTGGGGTTGCAACTGTTCGGCTCTTTCGGCTCGATCTGGCACCCGCAACTGGTCGGTTTTTTCATGGCAGTGATCGGGATGGTAGCCGGCTCGCTTCTGCCTCAGAAAATCGGAGTGCATGAAACGTAAAAACCAATTGGTTCTTCTGGTGTGTTTGGTTTGTCTCGTGTATTTGATTGGACCGACTAATCAGATATTCCAGATGAATTTGCCTGTTTTTCGGTTATGCTGTCTCGAGGTTCCTGAGCGATGAATAGACCTGCCCGATGGGTGAAATATTCGAGCGTCGCCTTCGCGAGCATTCTTGCCGTGCTCTGCCTCATCGTTGTGGCCTATGGCACCTATTTGGCCACGTTTCTTGCTCTGCCGAAGAGCGACGAGCATCCTCCGCTGCGTCTGTATAGTGGACCATTCCTGCTGCAACCCGATCTTTCACTTGGGCACAGCCACGTGCTTGAGCGGCTGCAACGGCTGGGTTACCGACGAGTGACCGTTCCGGTGCAGACTCCTGGCGACTATCAGCTCACTGAGAAGGCCTTGACAGTCTATCTTCACCCACAGCCGGAGGGCCATGTTGATGCGACGAGGGTCATGATGCCGCTGGATCAGGGACGAGTGACGGATGTGCTTTCTCCGCTCGATGGATCGTCGCTCTTTCCTATTTTTTTGGAACCGGAACTCCTGAGCGGAGTACGTGGCGAGTCGCGCCAGGTACGCGAATGGGTTCCGTTGGCACAAATTCCTCCACGGATGGTCGAGGCAATCCTCACCATCGAAGATCGCCGGTTCTATTCCCATTTTGGCATCGATCCGATTGCGGTTGGGCGGGCGCTCTGGGCCAATTTCATCAAGGGCGGGGTGGTGCAGGGCGGCAGTACGATCACCCAGCAACTTGCGAAGAATTTGTTTTATTCGCCGCAGCGGACGATGGGGAGAAAATTCAAAGAGGCGCTGGCCGCGATGGTCTTGGAGGTGAAGTATACGAAGCAGGAGATCCTTGAAAGCTATCTGAATGAAATTTATCTCGGGCAGGCGGGATTCGTCTCGATCTATGGCGTGAGCGAGGCAGCCCATCGTTATTTTGGCAAGACCCTTCAGGAATTAACGGTCGAAGAGGTCGCGATGATCGCAGGCCTGGTCAAGGGCCCCAATAGCTATGCGCCGACGAAACATCCTGAGTCGGCGAAGCAGCGGCGCGATGTGGTGTTGCGGCGGCTAAGGGAGACAGGAGTTCTGACTGAAGAAACGTGGACACGTGCCACGCATACACCGGTGCGCGTGACTCCATCAGAGGATGTCCTGACCGATGCGCCCTACTTCGTCGACGCGGTGCTTCGGGAGTTGGAAGAGTCTGGTGTGGCTCATTTGCCGGAAGGCTTGCGGATCAACAGCACACTCGATCCTATGATTCAGCAGGCGGCCGCTCAATCGTTGGAGAAGGGACTGGCCAAATTAGAGGCCGCGCATTCCCACCTCACACCGCCACTGGAATCGGTCGTGCAAGGGGCGGTCGTGGTGCTCGATCCCAAGACCGGATCTGTGCTGGCGTTGGTGGGGGGCCGAGACTACCGGCGGAGTCAATTCAACCGTGCGGTTC
>JACMLT010000073.1 GCA_014379455.1 Nitrospiraceae bacterium | reverse complement strand
GAGTAGGGCTTCGATGAAATATGTGATTCTCCATACCGACGGGATGGCCGACCATCCACGGGAGGAATTGGGCGGGCGGACACCGCTTCAAGCGGCGTCAACCCCTCATCTGGATCGGCTTGCGCAAAGCGGGGAACTTGGCGTTCTGGCCGCGAGTTCTGAGAGCGTGCGACATGGAAGCGGTCTGACGGGAACGGCGATACTCGGATACGATCCTAAGAAATACTACCAGGGCCCAGGCCCGCTTGAAGCGGCGAGTCTGGGGGTCGCCGTCGGCGAGCATGACGTGGTGTATCGCTGCACGATGGTCTCGTTGCGGTCAGACGCTCCGCCTGGGAGTAAGGGTGGATTGAACGAAATCAAGAAGCTTGGACCGCACGTGGAGATGGATGATGCAACTGCGGGCCTGATTTCGACGGAGGAGGCCCGAGAATTGATCGAGGCGATCAATGAACAGCTTGGGTCTGAGATGATTCAGTTCTATCCCGGGTTAGGTCACCGTCATCTCATGGTGTGGGTCAATGGGAAGTCGCGCGCCGTCTGTATAGATCCGCAATTACTGGCAGGTCGACCGATCGCCGATGCATTGCCGACAGGAGATGGCTCCGACATTCTTTGGAAACTCATGGACGCCTCGTTTCAGATCTTGCGAGATCATCCCCTTAACGATGCACGCCAGGATGCGGGGCAGAAGCCGGCCAATTGTCTCTGGCTCTGGGGCCAAGGCCGGCCTGTGCTTTGGCCAAGTCTCTCCGAGCGATTGAAGACGTCCGGCGTGGTGGTCTCTCAGGGCGATGTTCATCGCGGACTCGGCATCATGGCCGGGCTTGCAGTCGTGGACGGAGCGAGATTGGCCGGTGGGGATCTTCGTGCCCAGGCGGCGGTTGCCCTGGAGGAGCTGAAGAAGAAGGATTTTGCATACGTGCATGTGGAGTTACCGGACGAGGTCGTCTACGGGTCGGACGTCGCGGCCAAGGTGAAGGGTATCGAAGTGATCGATCGCGAATTGGTAGGGCCGCTGCTCGAAGGACTGGCGCAGTTAGGCCCCCATCGTATCGTGGCGGTGTGCGACTGGGGCGCTGTAAATCATGGCCAAGCGGTGGAAGGCCCGGGATTCTTCGCCTATCGTGACAGTGCCGTAGCCCTCGCTGCCGAGGCCGGACGGAGATTTACCGAGGCTGACGCCCGCGGCTCGATTGTGCCCCCTCGTGATGCGACGAAATTCGTTGTGCGGCTGTTTGCAAAAGGGTCCTGACGATCGTGGCCTTGATTGTCCAGAAGTATGGGGGAACGTCCGTGGGCACGATAGAGCGGATTCGCTCTGTGGGCGACCGCATCGAGAGGGCGCACAAGGATGGTCACCGCGTTGTGGTGGTCTTGTCTGCGATGAGCGGCGAAACAGACCGATTGCTTCGGTTGGCGCATGAGATCACGCCGCTGCCGGACGATCGCGAACTCGACATGCTCCTGTCGACTGGAGAGCGGGTCACCATTGCCTTGTTGGCGATGGCTTTGCGGGCCAGGGGATTGGATGCCCAATCGTTTACGGGGCGTCAAGTCGGGATCATGACAGACAGCGCCCATACGAAAGCGCGCATTACCCGTGTGAGCGCGGAGAGAATCCGTGAGGCGCTGCTCAATGGAATAATTCCGGTGGTCGCCGGGTTTCAAGGGATTAATGAGCAGTCAGATGTCACGACGTTGGGGCGCGGAGGATCCGATCTCACAGCCGTCGCATTGGCGGCGGCGCTGAAGGCCGATCGCTGTATCATTTTTACCGATGTCGACGGCGTCTATACATCGGACCCCAATATTGTGCCCGCAGCTCGACGAATCGATAAGATTACCTATGAGGAAATGCTGGAAATGGCCAGTCTGGGCGCGAAAGTGTTGCAGAGCCGCTCCGTCGAATTTGCTGCGAAGTTCGATGTGCCGGTGGAAGTGAACTCCAGCTTCAAAGAAGGAAAGGGGACGCTCGTGACGCGTGAAGATCAGGATATGGAGGCAGTCGCGGTGTCGGGCGTGACGGGCGATCGCAATCAGGCCAAGATTACGATTGTGGGTGTGCCCGACAAGCCAGGGATTGCATCCAAGCTGTTCGGGCCGGTAGCCAAGGCCAACATCAATGTCGACATGATCATACAGAATATGAGCCAGTCGGGCATGACGGATATTTCCTTCACGATTCCACGGGTGGACATCAAGAAAGCCCTGCCGTTGATTCAGGACGTGGCGAACAGTATTGAGGCCAAATCGGTTGCCGTGACTGAGGCGATCGCGAAAGTCTCGCTAGTCGGCGTCGGGATGCGCTCCCATTCAGGCGTCGCCGCCAAGATGTTCGAAGTCTTGTCGCAGGAAGGCGTGAACATTCTCATGATCAGCACGTCGGAGATTAAGATCTCCTGTGTGATCGATGAAAAGTATGTTGAACTTGCGATGCGTTCGCTCCATTCCGCATTCGGCCTGGATCAGTCGCCGGCAGGGGACCGAATTGCGAAGTAGTTGATTCCGGAAAAGTGAGCCTCGACAGGGTTATTCCGCTCCTGGTATCGTTTTCTTTATGGCTCGAAAATCTTCACAGCCACGATTCTCGCAAGGCAAGCCGGTCGGTTCTGCGTCGGCAGGCGCAGCTCCGTCTGCCGCTCGGCCAGCAACGCTAGAGATTTATGACACGACCTTGCGGGACGGAGCCCAAGCTGAGGATGTAACTTTTTCGGTCGAAGACAAGGTTCGGGTCGCCCAACAGTTGGATGGTCTGGGCGTGCAATTCATTGAAGGCGGATGGCCTGGGGCGAATCCCAAAGACATCGAGTTCTTTCGGATGATCAAGACCGTTCCGTTGCAGACAGCGACGGTGGTGGCGTTCGGATCGACGAGAAAATCCAGCAATGTGGTGCAGAAGGATCCCAATATTCGGGCGTTGCTGGAGGCAGAGACGACGATCATTACGCTCTTCGGAAAGACCTGGTCGCTGCACGTTACCGATGCGCTCGGTATTTCCCTTGCGAAGAATCTCGAACTCATCAGCGATTCCGTGGCCCATCTC
>JACMLT010000072.1 GCA_014379455.1 Nitrospiraceae bacterium | reverse complement strand
GTCTTCGTTCCAAGGGCGTCGCTCGCCGCCCATAAGAGCAATAAAAAATCATGATAAAGAATCAGAAACCTCGTGATGTCGCCCCTCCTGCGAGCAAGGGGAAGAGGCCTTCGCCGGTGACCACTGCCGAGTTGATGATCGAAATCGGTGTTGAGGAATTGCCGTACAAATTTATCGCTCCTGCTCTCTCCACGTTGGAAGCACAGGCTAACTTTTCCTTTGCTTTCCACAGGCTTTCACACGGTTCTATTAAGACGTACGGAACACCACGCCGACTTTTATTGGTAGTTGAGAGCCTCGCAATTCACCAAGAAGCTTTTACCAATGAAGCCATGGGGCCGTCGAAGTCCGTCGCATTCGATCAATCTGGCCAGCCGACTAAAGCCGCGATTGGTTTCGCGAGGGGTCAAGGCGTAGCGGTCGAGAGTCTCCGAATGAGGCAAACGCCGAAAGGCGAATATTTGTTTGCAGTCAAGGAGGATGCGGGACGCCCGACCAAGACAGTCCTGCTCGAAATCCTGCCGCAGATCGTCGGCGAACTGTCTTTCCCCAAAGCGATGAAGTGGAATAACACCGGCGTGCGGTTCGCTCGACCGGTGCGATGGTTGGTGGCGTTGTACGGAGGGGCGACGCTTCCGATCGAATTTGCAGGAATTACCGCCGGTAACCGGACGGAAGGCCATCGCGTGTTAGGGAGTGCGAAGGGGATCGTGCTTCGAGACTGCGCGTCCTATCTGAAGAAGCTTGAGCGTCAGGGGGTCATTGCCGATCCGCAGCGTCGCCGCCACATGATCGAAGAGCAGATCGCGGCCTTGTGCAAGGAAACCGGTTTCATTTTGAATGTGGATGAAGACCTGTTGAATCAGGCCGTCTATACGACGGAATGCCCCAATGCCATTGTCGGATCATTCAAAGAGACCTATCTCGATGTGCCGGAAGAAATTCTTATCACGTCGATGAAAGAGCATCAGGGATTCTTTTCTCTACGGCACAAGGACTCCGGCAAGCTGGCCGCGCGTTTTATCGCAGTGGCGAACAATCGAGCCAAAGATATGGGATTAATTCGCGAAGGCAACGAGCGGGTTCTGGCGGCGCGTCTGGCCGATGCCAAATTTTTCTTCGACGAAGATCGAAAGGTCAGACTCGAAGACCGTGTTAAAAAACTTACGGGCGTGACATTCCATCAGAAACTTGGGACGATGGCCCAAAAACAGGAGAGGCTTGAACAACTGGCCCCCATGGTAGCGTCCCTTCTCTGTGGGGAAAATTATGAGATCATCAACCACTGCCGTAGGGCTGCGGAGCTGTGCAAGGCCGATCTTCTCACTGGTATGGTCGGCGAGTTTCCTGAACTGCAGGGCATCATGGGAGGAGAGTACGCGAAGCACGACGGTGAATCTGAGATAGTGAGTCAAGCCATCAAGGAGCAATATCTACCGCGATCGATTGAAGGTGAACTGCCCCGAACCATAGGTGGTCAGGTGCTGTCATTGGCTGATCGGTTGGATTCCCTCGCGGCCTTCTTTCACGTGGGGCTTGTGCCGACCGGATCGCAAGACCCCTTTGCTCTTCGCCGGCATGCAACGGCCATCGTACGGATTATTCTTGAGGGCGATCTCAGGTTGAATCTGAGAGAATGTATCGAGCAGGCAAGAACGATAGTGATTACCGACGGATTCAAGGGAGTCACAGGTTCCGATCAAGAAGGGTATCGGCGCATTGTTGAATTCATTTTTGAACGGGTCCGGCATTATGGTCGTTTGAAGCATGACTTGCGCGACGACGTGATGGAAGCGGTGCTCAAGCCGACCCCCGACAAGACGTTGGATCTCGTGGACCTTGTTCTGAGAATGAAGGCGCTTGAATTCGTGACTACAAAACCTGAATTCGATCCGTTGATCGCCGGATTCAAACGGGCTCACAGGCTCGTCGAGAAAGAACAGTGGGATCGTAAGCCAGTCGACAGGGCGCGGTTCGAACATCCCGCGGAGTCGGCGCTGTACCAGGCCGTTGTAGAAGAGCGGGAAGAGATGACGTCGGCGATGACGAGTGGGAAATATAGCCAGGCTTTGGATGCGTTGGTGCGTCTGAAGCCTACTATCGATGCGTTCTTCGCGGCAGTGATGGTCAATGCAGAGGACTCGGCCACCCGGAGTAACCGGTTGTCGTTGCTTCAGGAAGTGGACGATTTTTTCAACTCATTCGCTGACTTTTCGCAGATTGTGGTACAAGGAGGGTAGAGCGTGGATGGAGGCTGATGATCTTCTGTGCTCGCGCAACGCGCGGCCTCCGAAGGCCCTCGCTTGGGCTAATGGCACGTCTCGGCGTGCCAGTGGGTGGGCGGGTGAGAAAGTTGCGCGCAGTGGAAGATCAATCAGCCCCCATCCCTGAAGAGATCACGAGCAAGCCTGGAAGGAGCATCCATATCGTCCGATGCGCGCAATCAAGGGCAGCCTCGGCCACTCCTTTAAAAGGGAAGTGAACATCTTTCCATTTTCCAGCGAACTATCCGATTGCAACGTGCAAGGTCAAGCAATGACCACGCAGTTCGCTCCCCTCTGTCCAAATCACTTACCCTTCGTAACTCATCGTAAATACTTCTATTTCATCGCTTTGCCCGTTGCTTTTCAGAGGTGAAAACGATATTAGTCTATAGCCCGAAGACGTATCATTTTATCGCAAAAGAACTCGTATGGCCTTGCCAGTACTCACGGAACGCGTTGAACAGAACATTCTGCTTATCCGTGGGCATCGAGTGATGCTGGATACAGATCTGGCAATCCTCTACGGTGTGCCAACAAAACGGCTCAATGAACAAGTCAGGCGCAACAAGAAGAGATTTCCTTCCGATTTTATGTTCCAGTTGACGCCCGAAGAGGTCGAACGTTTAAGGTCGCAAATTGCGACCTTAAAACCAGGCCGTGGGCAACACAGAAAATACTCCCCCTACGCATTCACCGAGCAAGGCGTGGCCATGCTCTCAAGCGTGCTGCATAGCGAGCGCGCTATCCAAGTGAACATTGCCATTATGCGAGCGTTTGTTCAACTTCGAGAGATGATCGGCTCGAACAAGACACTCGCCCGGCGACTCAATGAATTGGAAAAGAAATACGACAGCCAGTTTCGGGTCGTCTTCGAGGCGATTCGTAGCCTCATGGCGGAGCCAGAGCCCAAGGTCAAACGAATCGGGTTCAAAACCTAACTGAGAAGGCGTAGCTGCCCCCTCCCAACCGACCTCCAAATTCAGAAGAAGACCGGACCGCTCCTCGCCGATCGTAACCCACGCCAAAGCTTTCGGAGCCTTACTCAAGACATCAGCGATGGCGATGCAAGATCAAACAATGACCCCGCAATTCTGGTCAGAGCTGTTGCGCCTGGATGATCGCCTCCAGCAATGCGCTCCGTTCCTCTTGCAGCTTCTTCGATGGCGGCACGCTCGCCACAAATCGTTCCGCCGCTGCCGTCAAGGCCTGCAGCGTCTCGACCATGTCCCTCTGCCTTGAGGCAGGCGACAACGAGGCTTCACGTAGCAGCGCGCGCCTCCTCCTGGGCCCGACATACATCTGCGGGGCGATCGGGTTATCTTTTTCCAACTCGGGTCGTCGAAATACCGCCATAGCTCCTCCAAAGCATCAGACAAAGAGAAATAATTCGCACACTGTACTCGATTCGCGTCGGCAATTGTATCGGGTTTGAGCACAGGGGAAGGCTGCGGAGCGGTGCGGCAGAATGTCGGAAGCGGGCGATGCGCGAGACAGCCCAACTGGCGGGAAGGCTTCCAATTATGTAGCCTGGCTCCTTTTCTTGGCCGTAGCTCCATGATCTGGGCGCACCGAGCAGTTCCAGATGCGTGCCAAAACACTAATGGCACAGTACTGAATAAATTCTGTATACTGCGAGCCTGATATGGCGAATCAACAACACCTTTCAAAAGCGCCCATCGAAGAAGCCCTGATTGACATTCGAGTCACGCTCCCGAAACATACGCGGGAGTTGGAACATCTCGCAGCTCTAGAGGAAAAGTATCGGGAGCAGTACCCAGACAAGAAGACGATCACTGAGTTTCGTTACAAAGTTGACCTCGACCACCCAGAGACAGAGGAAAAGACCTCAAAGCCGCTCGGTTTCCGATATACCAGTGCCGACAATACCCAAGTAATCCAGGCCAGTCTAAACGGTTTCACGTTCAGCAGACTTCCTCCTTATCAGGACTGGCCACAGTTAAGGGCGGAAGCGCAGAGAGTGTGGAATATTTATTCGGCCCACGTTCAACAGGAGAACATCATCAGAGTAGCCACTCGGTATATTAATAAGTTCAAGTTTCCACCAACTACTCCTATTGAACTTGACGAGTATCTTCACTACGTGCCAGTTGTCCCCAAGGCGCTACCGCAAATGTTGGACGGTTTTTTCTCGCAGATAGTGGTTCCGTATGAAACAGCACATTGCATGGCCATCATTTCGCAGCAGATGCAACTTGGCCCATCTGAACGCTCCGTGATTCTTGATATCGATGTATTCAAAGCGAAGATTTTCGCTGACGAAGGGGAAGCCTGGGGAGTAATTGATACCTTGCGGGAAGTTAAAAACCTGATATTCTTTGACAGCATCACCGAGAAAACTGTTACGCTGTACAAATGAGCACGCTAACGGCACACGGGTCTTTTACTTTCTCCAGCAATACTTGCCTGCCCAGGGTCTACGCTACTGAAGGAGAAGCAGTCGGGGCTCGGCCTTTTCATACGGCCTCTCAACAGAGGAGAATTG
>JACMLT010000001.1 GCA_014379455.1 Nitrospiraceae bacterium | reverse complement strand
TAGTTTTCCACAAGAAAGGGGAGAAGCTGAGTCATACCTACCGAGTAGTGCAGCGGCTGTGCAAGGAACAGAAGATTGAGGACTTTCTATTTCACGACCTCCGCCACTGTGCTGTGACGAACCTGGCAGACTCAGGGGTCGATACCGAAACGATCATGAAGATCGTCGGTCACTCCTCTGTGGAAATGTTTCTCCGCTACCGCACGATCAAGGCGGAGACATTAGATGCTGCGATGACTCGCCTGAACACGCTAATAACACGGCATGAGAACGCCGCTCGCCAAGCCATCGGAATCGCTGCACTATAAAGTGTTTGGTGCCGAAGGCGGGATTTGAACCCGCACACCCTTGCGGGCGCTAGACCCTGAATCTAGTGCGTCTGCCAGTTTCGCCACTTCGGCACATCGAGGTGGAAACGGATTATCCTGAATTCGTGAGGTCGCCGTCAAGCAAGTGGTTACGATTCCCGAAGCTCCGATTCAAGCGAAGCCCACAGTCCAGCCGAAGCGATGTCACTCCGGTCGCCGCTGATCACGATCCTCTCGTGGACGAGCCCGGCGGCGCCGAGCAACGGAGCCACTGCGATCCACGGCGCTTCATCGGCGATCAAGACATCGAACCTGACGCGACTGAATAGGGGATCACTCAGCACTCGCGAGGCCGTGGTGACGACGAGACGCCGATTCTGAATGAAGGCCTGGCGGTTCGTATCTTCTTCGGCTGCGAGCAACTCCCTGATCTGTTTCGTCCCGCCAAGACGGACAATTTCCTCTTTGAGTTCGGCAAACTCAGGGCGCATATCTTTGGGCACGGCGGCTTCCGGCACAAGTGCGTCGATGCGGGCTTTAGCGATATCGAGTTCCCTCCTCAGTTCGACGCATTGACTCTCATACAGCTCGACGTATTGATGCAGTGACTCGACGTTTTTCCCGACGACCTGCATGCTAAGCCGCTTGAGGAGAGGAAGATTCTCATATTCGGCTAGCGTGGCATTCGCCTCTTTGATCTTGGCCTGTAGATCGCTGACCTGGGTCAACAGTCGCCATTCCAGAAGACGCACTTCATCGAGATCCTTTTGCTTCTGCCCCTTATAGGCCAGAACAGGCGTCAGTTCACGAAAGCGATCGTATTTACGTCGAAGTGCGGCTTTGTCTGCGCGAGACTTGGCATAAAACTGGTGCATCTGGGCTTCGAACCCCAGTTCCTGAATCTCGATGCCCTCGACCTGCTGGGCCAATGCCATTTCATAGCGACTCACCCACGTTTTATACGTCAGCCCTGCAGCTTTCATGGCTCGAGCGATGGTTCCGACGAATGTATCCGCCGCCTGGTGATCAGGACAGACCACGAGAATGCGTTTGTTCGCTTGAATCAGTTTGATCGCCAGCACAGCCAGTTGTTGTCGTCGTACCGAAAGCTCGTCTGTCCAGATGGTGGTGAGAGTCGACGATCCGGTACCTGATCTGGAAAGGTCCTCTATTCCTGTCGCCAGGTTGAGGAGGGGGGCTAAGCGGTCTGCTGGGCCAAGTCGATAGGCGTCCGGCTGAGCGACCATATTACGCAATTGCTTGGCTGAAGTGGCCAGAAACCCGGCTCGGTCGGGCACCACTGTCGCGTCGGTACAGGACGGTCCGATGGCATCGAATATTTGTACGACTGCCACGTTATCTTGTCCTCCAAGCACGATGCCCTCGGTTGGTTCCATGTCGTCCTGGAAGATAATCGAGAAGGGAGTCTCCTGCTCGATGGACGAGCCCTGCGGGAGCGTCAGCTCGTAGAGATGTAGCGTGCCGATAGTGCGTACAAGTCTGCCTGCCACCTGAGCAATTGGCTGGTCACGCGCTGTCCCACGCACCCGTGTTTGTTCGGCTTCAAGGCGGAGCGCCCATGATTCGAGAAGGTTTCGCGCGGTCATAAGGCTCTTGAGGATGCTACCTGCGTATAGCGCGCCATCATACGGTCGACCTCTTACGCCTGTCCAGCGCTCCAGCTGGCGTAGGCTCTCGCTCACGATCATTCCACGACTGTGCCTCAGCGAACATCTTTTCACACATTGCGAATTGACTTTTTGCTGCCCCCCCAGTATCCTCTTTCCCTTTCCAACAGAAGGAGTTAGGGGTATGAAAGTCATTCTACAAGAAACAATGGATGGAGTCGGACATCTCGGGGATCTTCTCGATGTGAAAGCTGGATACGCTCGGAATTTTTTGCTTCCACGAAAAAAGGCAGTCCTGGCCGACAGTCGGAGCATCAAGCAGTTTGAGCATATCAAGCGTGTGGCCGGCGAACGGGCGAAGAAAGAAAAATTGGAAATCGAAACCCACGCCAAGAGCATCTCGGCCGTATCCATCACCATACAGGCTCAGGTCGGCAAGGACGACAAGATGTTCGGGTCTGTCACATCCAAGGATATTGCAGAGCGTTTGGCAGAGCAGGGATTTACGGTGGATCGGCGCAAGATTCAGATGGACCATCCGATCAAGGAACTCGGCACCACCACCGTGCCGATCAAGCTTCCACGGGACGTGACGGCAACTGTGGTCGTCCACGTCGTCAAGAAACAAGAAGCCGAAGCGGCCCCAGCTGAGGCCTAACGAGGGATCAAGTTGTCATGAGCAATGCGATCGGTTCTTTAGACGCACTCAAAGCCACAGACCCCGATGTCTATGCTGCCATTATTGCCGAGGAAGAGCGGCAGCGTGACAGCCTGCTCTTAATTGCCTCGGAGAACTTCGCGAGCCCCGCTGTCCTGGCCGCCCAGGGCTCCATCATGACCAACAAGTACGCCGAAGGGTATCCAGGAAAGAGGTACTACGGTGGGTGTCAGCATGTGGATGCCGTAGAGGATCTCGCCATCGAGCGGTGCAAGCAGATTTTTGGCGCGGAGCATGTGAATGTGCAACCCCACTCAGGATCGCAAGCCAATATGGCAGCCTACCTGTCCGTGCTGAAGCCAGGCGACACTATCCTGGGCATGGACCTCGCCCAAGGGGGGCACCTCACCCACGGCAGCAAGGTCAATTTTTCCGGGATCCTGTTCCGTGTGTTTTCTTATGGCGTAGAGCGTGAGACCGAAACCATTAACTATGACGCAGTGCAGAAGATTGCGGAGGAATGCCGGCCACGCCTGCTTGTCGTTGGCGCGAGTGCCTATGCGCGCACCTTCGATTTTCCACGCTTCCAACAGATCGCCAAGTCGGTCGGCGCGTATCTGCTGGTCGACATTGCCCATATTGCCGGGCTGATTGCCGCAGGGCTCCATCCGAACCCTGTTCCCTATGCCGACTTTGTCACGACGACCACCCACAAAACACTGCGAGGACCCCGAGGCGGCGTTGTGATGTGCAAGGCTGAGCATGCCAAAGGGGTCGACAAACTGCTCTTTCCCGGAATACAAGGTGGACCCTTAATGCATGTGATCGCGGCGAAGGCCGTTGCCTTCAAGGAGGCCCTCTCTCCGGCTTTTACGCGGTACCAACAGCAAGTTATTGCCAATGCGAAAGTGCTGGCCCAAGGGCTCATCGACCGTGGGTACAAAATTGTGTCGGGCGGCACGGATACACACTTGATGCTGATGAACCTGACCAACAAGGGTATTACAGGCAAAGAAGCGGATGCGGCCTTGGGTGTAGCCGGCATTATCGTGAACAAGAACGCCGTGCCTTATGACGAAAAACCTCCGGCCGTCGCCAGTGGTATTCGCCTGGGAACGCCCGTTGTGTCTACCCGTGGGATGCGGGAAGCTGAAATGCAGGAGATTGTGGGCTTAGTCGATCGAGCTCTGCAGCATCGGCAAGACCCTGCAGCGCTTGAGGAAGTCCGCACTCAAGCCAAAGCGCTCTGCGGCCGTTTCCCGATCTTTCATTCCTACTAACCCACATCAGTCGGGGCAGGATCACCGCTTGTGAAATGTCCGTTCTGCGATGAACTCGAAGACAAGGTCGTCGACTCGCGTATGGCGAAGGAAGGCGAGATGATTCGCCGCCGCCGCGAATGTCTCGGCTGCAAACGTCGCTACACCACGTATGAACGTGTCGAGGAAATCCTTCCTATGGTGGTGAAGAAGGACGGGCGCCGGGAGTCTTTCGACCGTACGAAAATTCTCGTCGGCCTCAAGAAGGCGTGCGAAAAACGGCCGATCAGCACCGCCACCATCGAAGACGTGACGGATCATATCGAGAAGCGTATTCAGGAAATGGGTGAAACCGAAATCGAGAGCCGGATCGTCGGTGAAGAGTTGATGAAAGAGCTACACCAGCTGGATCAGGTCGCCTATGTTCGTTTTGCCTCTGTCTACCGCGAGTTCAAAGACATCGACCAGTTCATGGACGAGCTGAAAACATTGGCTCAGCAGCGCCGCGAACGGTGAGGGCCGCAGGATACCCTCTCTCCCCATCGTCCCCTCTCGGCCTTTCCGCTGTTCGTGGGTGACAACATGGTGCAATGTCTCAACGAGTAGGCGTCATGATCCCGACGATCCAATCCAAGTCTCTTAAAGGACTACGCAAGGCCGGGACGTCGAGCGGCACGCATGTGGCAATTATTGGCGCGGGCCGCGGTGGCAAGGCACTGATTGAGATCTTTGCGACAGACCCGCTGGTAAAAGTCGTGTGCGTAGCCGAAGTTCAGAAAAATGCCCCGGGCGTCGAACTGGCAAGACGCCTTGGTATCCCTGTGACCCGCGATTACCGGCGACTCCTGGACCTCGAGCGAGTGGATCTCATCATCGATGTGTCTGGCAATCCTAAGGTCTGGGAGTTGCTTCAAGATTTCCATCGGATGGGTGTCACAATTATCGGCGGAGCCAGCGCAAAATTCATGTGGGAACTTATCGAAGCCCGCATCCGCGCCACCGCAGAGATCGAGAAAACCCTGAACAAATACCAGTCACTCTATCGACTCTATGTCAAGGAGACCGGTGTGGCAGTCACGGAGGAACGGACACGCATTGCCTGTGAAATGCACGACGGTCTGGTGCAGAACTTGGCCGGGGTGAATTTCAGGCTGGACCTGAGTCTGCAATTGATTCGAAAAGATCCGAAAGCTAGCCTGGCCACTTTGCGCGAAAGCAAAGCTCAGCTGAAGCTGGCCATCCAGGAAGCACGACAGGTCATCTTCAATCTCCGCCCGCTCCACTACGACAAGATGGAGTTGTTCCCGGCCTTGACTAACTACCTCACCTCGTATGAGGCCCAGTATCATATCAAGACGCAGTTCCGCGTCTCCGGCGACGAGCAGATTTTATTTCCGCGTACCAAGATCTTCTTGTTTCGGATTGTGCAAGAGGCCCTGAGTAACGTGGAGAGACATGCGAAGGCGACTCGGGTTACCGTGGGGCTGGACATCGACCCTGAACGCCTCAAGGTCACCATCAAGGACAACGGTGTGGGATTCGATATGGACACCGTGCTGCGTGATCCCAACAAATGGGACCACTTCGGGATTCGTGGAATCCTGGAACGGGCTCGACTCGTGGGCGGTGAAGGTAAGATCGAATCTAAGAGAGGGCGTGGCACGACCATCGTCGTCGACATTCCCCTGGCGAAAAAGGAGATGATGTCCCATGGAGAAAATTAAGGTGCTCATCGCGGACGATCATCGCGTCGTACGCGAAGGACTGGCCGCAATCCTTAAGACAAAAGACGACATTCATATCGTCGGCGAGGCTCAGGATGGCATGGAAGCGGTCGAGAAGGTGAGAACGTTGGTCCCCGACGTCGTGCTGATGGATGTGAGCATGCCACGAATGGGCGGAGTCGAAGCGACTAGACAAATCAAGCGCGAGTTTCCTCACATCGGAATCGTGGCCCTGACCATGTATGACGAGCAACAATATATCTTTGATTTGGTGCGTGCCGGCGCCACGGGATATCTCTTGAAAGATTCCGAATCCTCTCAGATCGCCGCCGCGATTCGTGCGATCTATAAGGGCGAGTCACTGATCCATCCCTCCGTTGCGAGTAAGATTCTGGCGGAGTTCTCCTTGATGTCCCAGAAGAAGGGGAAAAAGCCAGGATGGGTCGAGCACGATCTGACGGAACGAGAGATCACCGTCTTACGCTTGGTCGCAGACGGCAAGACGAACAAGGAAATTGCCAATAACTTGGATCTGAGTGAAAAGACCGTCAAAAATCATGTGCGTAACATTTTCCATAAGCTGCAAGTCTACGACCGCACACAAGCGGCCATATTGGCCATTCGGAAAGGACTCATCGAGTTGGATCCCCGACCGTAGTTGTTTAAGCTGCTAAGTGGAAACAAGTTTGTCCCGCAACTGACTTGCCCGTTCCGCCTAAACCGATGGATGGCCCCGCTTTCTTGCTGGCCACAGAAAGCCCGTGAGCTATTGTTCGCCCGCGCTGACTTATCATGGGTAAAGATGGTCAATTCAATTCAATAATCTTTGAAAAGTCACAGGTGTCGCGTTTTTACAACATGAGTGCATATCGACACACAAGGTCACTCACCTTTTGTTTTCAAATACATGCGTGCATTTATCACGATACTAGAGACTGGCATGCGTGTTGCTTATCACGACCGTGTGTTAATTGGAGTGATTTTGTGAGAACTCAGCAAACATTAGCAAATGCAGTGAGTTGTACAGGAGTTGGGCTCCACTCTGGGCAGCCGGTCACCCTCACGCTGAAGCCTGCGCCTATCAGCACAGGCGTCGTTTTTATCAACCGAAATGGCCACAACGGAGCGTCCCTCGCGGCTTCTATTAAGCATGTGGTGCCTACTGAGCTCTGCACCGCTATTAGTGGCAATGGTTTCCAGGTCAAGACGATTGAGCACGTCTTGGCAGCCTTAGCCGGACTCAATGTCGATAACGCCTATGTGGAGCTTAATGCAGGTGAGGCGCCTGCGATGGACGGCAGTGCAGCACACTTTGTTCGCTTGATTCGGTCAGCTGGAATTGCTTCTCAGAGCAGGCGGCAGCCCTATCTGAAGATCACGAGGCCTCTCGAAGTCGTGGATGGAACTCGTCGAGTTCGCATCGAGCCCTCTTTGACTGCCAAGATCACCTACTCCATTCATTACAATCACCCGTTGATCCAGACTCAGACCTACGTCTACGAGCACTCTGCCCATGCGTTCGAGCACGAGATCGCGAATGCCAGAACATTCGGGTTTTTACAAGAAGTGGAAGCCCTATGGGCTCGTGGGCTTGGCCAAGGCGGCAACTTAGAGAATACGATCGTTCTCTCTCAAGATGGCATTCTCAATGAATCAGGTCTTCGCTTTGCGAATGAATTTGTGCGACACAAGATCCTGGACTTGATCGGAGATTTCTCCCTGCTCGGTGTCCCGGTTATTGGGCATTTGATCGCTGAGCGCTCTGGGCATGCGATACACACACGCCTGGTTCAACAGATTCTCTCTCACCCAGATAGCTGGGTGCTGCTCAATACCGACGAAACGGTTACTGCGTCTGAGCCTCGTTCTGCGATGGCCGCACCGCGATCCGCATCGCTGGTGGCCCTCCAAGCCTCCTAACACACATTATTCGTGAATGCTTCATCAGCGGCAAGCGCGCAACGCGGGTGCAATGGGTAGTCTCGCTTCGTCTACGCGACGAAATATTCATGAAGCATGCAGGCTGCTGCCCTTCGCCCCTTGAATGAATGTCTCCGCATGGTTGTGCCGATTTGGGCGCACGGGTGAGATGAGCGTGTGATGTGGGGGCACTGAGGTATGATTTAACGTCGGGAGCAAGTGGCCTTACCCCCGACGCTAGAATCAAGGAGGGGACTACTTCTTCTTCTTCTTTGCTGCTTTCTTCGTCGCCAAGACTCTCACCCCCTTCCTGTATCTTGAGGTTTCACTTGGGCACACTACACTGCGTGAATCAGGGACTCTTCCAATGCTTCGAACGTGTTTGGACCAACTTTCTTGAACCGCTTGTCCCGTTTTAAGGACGTGGCGACTGACGTCAGCGGCGTTTTCCCCTTGATCTGGAGCCCCCCCTCAACCAACCGCTGCACAAGCTCTTTTGCGTGCATCGATCGGTTGGCCTCGCGGAGCATCTCGTAGGCGGCTTCCGACACGCTTTTCCCAGAATACTTACTTCGGCCCATGAGGATCTCTCGCGACTGGTCGGTGACATCTGTGTTGGGTCGCTGCCGGGTGCCTTTTTCGTCGGAATAGAATTGACTGGAGAGACTGGCAAGCTTGGCCTTATCGGCTTCAACGCGATGGAGCGTTTCTGCCAATTCCAAGTATTTTTTAATCGTGGCGATTTCGTCGTCCAAACGACGCCGCTTCTTTTCGAGCTCCTGCAGCCGGTTCTTGTAGGCGCTGATCCGCTGCCCAAGACCAACCAATATATCGGTGAGTTCTTCCACCAACTTCCTCCCAATTGAAGCATACTTGCTTTATAGCAATGCTTGCGAAGCAAGTCAATAGAAAAAGTTCCATTAGTCGCTTGCATGGCATGATAGCTTTAAAACTGATCTATGCTTGATATTAGCACCATCTGCTCGCGTAAAAAGAGCGTGAATAAGTCTGTAATCTCTTGGTCTGACTGGGCGAGATTCCTTCCTATTCAAAAGGCTGTTCCGGTCGGCATGGTAAAAATCCCGCCTCATGTTATGATGCCGCTCCATGTCCCTCCCTCATGACCAAGATATTTCCTTCGACGCGCTCCTTTCGGTTGCCATTGATGCGGCCCGCAAGGCCGGAGCCATTCTCATTGAATGCTCGCGTATCGGCTTTCGCATTGAACATAAGCAGATCCTCAACCTTGTCACCGACGCCGACCATCAGGCGGAACAACGGATCATCGACGTGATCCACGACGCGTTCCCAACCCATCCTGTTCTTGCCGAAGAACGTGGGCTCACCGAACGTGCTCCATCGCGCTACAAATGGGTCATCGATCCGCTTGACGGCACGACCAACTTCGCTCACGGGTTCCCCGCCTATTGTGTCTCCATCGGAGTGGAACGGGATGGATGTGGAATTATCGGGGTGGTCTACGACCCGACCAGGGATGATCTGTTCACGGCACAAATCGGGCACGGGGCGCACCGCAATGGAGTTCCCATTTCCGTGTCCAGCACAGACCATCTTGATCGTGCCCTCCTTGTGACCGGATTTTCCTACGACATTCGCGAGAATCCAAACAATAACTTGAATCACTTTGTGCGACTTGCGTTAAAGGTGCAGGGATTGCGCCGGACTGGAACCGCAGCGTTAGATCTGTGCTATGTCGCGGCCGGCCGGTTCGATGGATTTTGGGAGGTGACGCTGAACCCCTGGGACATGGCGGCGGGAGTCGTCATTCTCCGCGAGGCCGGTGGCAATGTGACCGACTTCAAAGGCGCTGCTCACTCGATTTACGGGCAAGAACTAGTCGCAAGTAACGGGCGTATCCATCAAGCCATGCTCGACCTGCTCCAAGAAGACACACCTCCATAGTAACTTCTCAGTCCCGCCATACGGTCGCACCGGACTAGGCAGCTTATGCTTATCCGGTTGTTTCAGCATGGCACAAGCGGTAGTGTGGGGGTGTGCCGCGCCCTGCCTTCCCAAGGACTTTGCGAGAGTTTCAACTGACGTTTGCCAGTGAAGCGGCCTGTCAGCAGTATTTGGCTGCCTGTCGCTGGCCGGATGGTTTCGTGTGCCCTGGATGCGGGAAGCCGCATGCCTACGAGTTGGCAAAACGACAGCGCTGGCAATGTGCGGTCTGTCGCCGTCAAGTGTCGCTCACGTCCGGGACGATTCTTCATAACACTAAAACTCCACTGACGGCCTGGTTCTGGGCGGCCTACCTCATGACCACGGATAAGCGCGGGCTCTCGGCGCTTCTTCTTCAGCGTCAGCTTGGACTTCGACGGTACGAAACCGCGTGGATGATGCTCCACAAATTCCGACGGGCCATGGTCAACCTGACGCGCGAACCACTGCGGGGAGAAGTAGAAGTAGACGAGACCTGGGTCGGGGGTGCGCAGGCAGGTTTGCAGGGCAGCCGCCAACTCAGGGGTCGGAAAGCGGCGCTGGTGCTCGTGGCGGTGGAGAAACGCGGGCGTGCCTCCGGTCGCAGCCGCATGGCGGTGATCCCCGATTTCAGACGCGCAACGCTGACCAGCTTCTTGAAGCAAAACATGGCTCCGGGTACCACGGTATACACTGACGGCCTCAAGAGCTTCAGCGGCTTGCAAGACGCTGGGTTCAAGCACGTGGCACGCATTCAACCGCGGAGAACGGCTATGCGCAACGGCACCAAATCGGTGGTGCCGTTGGCTGACCGCGCGATTGGCAACCTGCAGCAATGGCTGATCGGAACGCATCATGGTGTAAGCCGGGATCAGCTCCAAGTGTACCTCGATGAATTTGTCTTTCGCTATAATCGGCGAAAGCAACCGATGGCAGCTTTCCAGACCCTACTCGGCCTCGGAACTGGCCGCGCCCCCACGACTTATGCGCGTATACAAGGAGGAAAGGACCTCCCACCGCTGCTCAGCGAAAGCTGACCGCAATATCTGGTGGTCTGCTGAAACAACCGGATAAGCATAAGGCAGCTAGCCGACAATTCGGATCGGCCACATGGGCTTCCTGGTAGATATACAGACAGAATGACGATGAAGTATGATCTCTTCCTACAAGAGGGAAGGAGATAGGCTGTATGGCACGTTCAACACCTCCATCAGGAGCTTCACACGGAATTCCGTCCAAAGCCACAGGAGCCGAATTGCGCACCAAGGATGTGGAACTGCTTAGGGTGCTTGTGAGCCGAAAGGGAACACAAGTTGATGCCCAATGGGCAATTCATCCCCAGCTGAAACAGGACCTCCTGCCGCAGGAATGGCAAGAGGTGACCGACCTCATGGCCAAGGTGACAGGTATCGTCGGAACCAGGTTTTCGCAAGTGCTCGCACAAGCTGAGCCCGAACCGCCCAGCAACGCGTAATGAACGGTCATGATGAATGATGAAGCGAGCCCCGCTTCAGCATTCATCAGTGAACAGTCACAATGTGGAGTCGCGTATGGAGACCTATTATCATCCGCACGATCTGGGTAAGTTTGCCGAAATGGGCAAGGGCAACAAGGATCTGTGGGAAAAATTCATGGCCTACTACAGTGCCGTCTTTGCTGAAGGAGCCTTGACGGAGCGCGAGAAGGCCCTCATCGCCCTCGCCGTCGCCCACGCCGTCCAATGCCCCTATTGCATTGATGCCTACACGCAGGCCTCCCTCGAAAAGGGGTCGAACATCGAAGAAATGACGGAAGCCGTTCATGTCGCCTGCGCCATCCGAGGCGGCGCCTCCCTCGTGCACGGTATCCAGATGCGCAACGTCACTGAGAAACTGTCGATGTGATGAGATCGGTAGCTGGTGTAGCTAGAGGTAGGGGTTTTCGGGAATGGCAAGTGTGAAGTATTTGCCGCGTTCTTCGTAGAGAATCCTTGCAGCCGTCAAAACACCGAGCGCCGCATCGATTGCTCCGTCGGTCGTTGCGCCTCTCTCAGGTCGGTCTGCCAGTAGCGCGCGGACTTGGTCTACACTCTTGGCCGCTTCGTTGCAGACTTCGATGATTCCAGCCGCAGGCCAATCGTAGCGCCGCCGCGTCGGTGCGGTCGGGTGTCGACCGTCGTAGACGGTGACATAGTCCATCGTCTTTGAATAATAGAGAAACGGGCGATCGTTCGAGCCTGCCAATTTTTGCCACTCCTGCACGAGATCGACTAATTCTTGGTAGACCTGCTGGTCCACGTTCCAATGGTCCAGTTCGTACTCAAAATCGTAGGCGATCTTCTTCACGTCTACCTGCCGCGCATCGTAGACATACTCGTAGGCTGTCCAGGGGCCGGTAATGCGGATACCATAGTCGTGTGGTTTGGTGAAGTAGGGACTGAATCGTTGCAGCCAGAACTTCCCCGTCGCTTCCGGTGGGTGCAGATGAAACAATGACGGAATCAAGTCGATCTGACGTCGGTAGTCCTCGTTCGTTTCTCCGGGAAATCCGAGCAAGATATTCCAGGATACCGCGATACGATAATACGCGCTCCACTTCAGGCAGATAATATTCTGCATCGGCGTGACACCCTTATCCATCGCCTGTAGTTGATTGAGACTCAGGCTCTCTAAGCCCGGCTGCATGCACTTGACGCCCCCGGCAGCAAGCGTTCGAATCTGACTCTTCTGAAGATTGCTCTTGGTCTCGATAAACACGTCGAGGTCGCAATGGTCTGCGGCGAATCGGCCAAAGAGGTTCTCGATATATTTGAGATCGATGATGTTGTCCACCAAACGGAATCGCCCCGTATCGTAGCGGCTGGAGAGATAGGCCATCTCCTGGGCCGCTTGCTCCGGCGATTTGGCGCGAAACTTCATGCTTTGCGCGTTCAATCCGCAAAATGTGCAGTGATGTTTTTCCCCCCACCAACAGCCCCGTGAACCTTCGTACAATAAGATTCGGTCGAGACCCTTCGCCGCCTCGCCCAGCTCAGCCAGCAGATGATAGTAGTCGTCATAGTCGGGTGGACCAGTCTTCGCGAAGTCCGAAAAGAGCGAGTGGTTCGGAGTGAACGAGATCGTGCCGCCCGTGCGATAGGCCACGCCGCTAGGGACGGCCCCAACCTTTCCCGCGAGGACGTAGCGAACCAATTCCGGTAAGATCTCTTCCCCTTCCCCCACTACGACATGGTCGATGAAGGGGAAGGCTCGAAAGTATTCCACCCCCATTTCGCCGTCGTAGTTCGCTCCACCGAAGACGATCGCCACGTCGGGATAGAGATCCTTGATGAGCTTCGCCATCGTCAGGCTCGCGACATTTTGATCGAACGTGGAGGTGAAGCCGACAATCTTGTACTGTCCCCAGTCGATGGCGGTCAGAGACCAGGTTAAGAACTGTGGCGCGGTTCTGGCCGCCATGTCTTCGAAGAATGAGGCTGGATGCCCGCTCTCCTTGGCAACTTGCTCGAACACCGGCGTAAACAGGCGGGGGTACTCAGCGCGCTTCGGATTCTCGCGAAATAAAAGATAGGAAAAAATCCACTCGCCGAACAGCGCTCGTTTCTCGCAGATCATTTCATAGAGCGGCACGCCGATCTTGTGCGCGAAACGGACATTCAGATGATGGCAGTCGACGGGAACGCCCTTCGACTTGAGCAGTGCGGAGAGCGTGCCCAATTGGATCGAGGGATACTTCGAGGAGCTAAACGGCATGTTGACGAGCGCAACTTGGGCCTTGTCGCTCATCTGCTGCCTCGTGGGCTCATGACACACCTATCTGACTGGTTGCTAGCAGGTTGTTGACAAACTACCTGGGTACATACATCGCATGGGTGTCTACACGTCCCGGGCCTGTTCAGAGATCCTCGCAGGCTGTTCAGAAAGGCCGTCCAGCAAGGCCGCAGCGAGTGAAGACCGGAGGCGTGCCCTCTGGGGTACGTTGAGGATCTGAACGATGCGAGAACGCCGCTGGCGGACTTTGTCAACTGCCTGCTAGGCGGCCGTCGCACGGAACGGTTCAAACTCACGATCAGCTTTGGCAGCCATGTAGAAATCGCTTTCCGTCAATCCATTGATCTTGTGCGTCCAAATCTCGACCTTGCATTTACCCCAGGCGAGATAGAGATCGGGATGATGGCCTTCGGCTTCTGCCACGGCGCCCACCTTGTTCACGTAGGCCAAGGCGTTGGCAAAATCATGAAACGTATACAAGCGCTCAAGATGTCCCGCCTGATTTAGGGTCCAGCCGCGTCCTAGCTCTTTCAGTAGAGCCTGCGCACGATCCGCTGGGACCGGCGGCACACCGCCTCGGCAGGGGATACATTTATTATCTGCTAACGCCATAGTTTCTCTCCCTTTTTAATTGTAATCTCTTGAGTTCTCACTCCATATGCAACACTGCAGGCCCGAATGGGCTACGATGGCGCCATTCCAAAGAAATGCTATACGTACTTGAATGCCGAAGAACAATCCACGATTGATGTCACCGAGACTCACCGTACCAACCCAGATGTGCCCTGTCTACAATCGGGATACGCTTGAGACTTCCTCAGGCCCATATATGACGCAGTCTTCCAGAGCCGGATCATGCCGCGTGTCCGTTATCCCGTTGGCGTGATCTCAACGGACTACTTTGAGTATGCTTCGGCCTCTCGGGTCTCCACGCCCCCGCCTGCAACGTGTCCCAGCGGTTTCGTGACGAACCTTCTGAAATGAGGCGGGCAAGGTCTACACGCTCCACCTCCAAGACAGACCTGTATTATAGAACTGGAGGCTGGAACGAAACTAGGGTGGGTAAACCGAAGTGGGAGTCAGACTAAAGGAGCTGCGTCCAATACCTGCCCAGCATTGCACGAATGCTTGAATCACTCGTTCGCTTCTTGGGTTCGTCACTCGCGTGCAAGGCCGTTGGATGAAAGATCCTCCCATGGAGGACTCGCGTTCATCGAGGAGCGCGACATCGGCCGTTGGTCACCAGTTCTGTCCCCTTTCCCGTAAGAACTCTTGTGCAGGAGAGTACCCCTGGCGGGCCGCTGCTTGCATCCACTTCAGGGACTCATCAGTATTCTGCTGCACTCCGTTGCCGGAAAAAAACATTACCCCTAACACAAATTGCCCCGTTTGGTCGCCTTGCTCGGCTGCCTCCCTGGCTAGCGTGTACGCCTGTGTAAGGTCTTGGGGGCCGCCCCATCCAAGGAGGTGCAGCATGCCGAGATACCCTTTGGCCTCAGGATCGCCGTGCTGGACACCCTTCCGGAGCCACTTGCTTGCCTCGGCATAATCTTTCACCACTCCCAGGCCTTCGGCGTACATCATGCCTAGCGTGGCGTAGGCCATCGGCACCTCTTTTTCCGCTGCGTCGCGCAACCGCCGTGCCGCTTCGATGAAGTCCTTCTCGACCCCACGACCAGTAAGGTAATAGATGCCCATGAAGGCCTGTGCTGCCGGCTCTTTGGTGGCGGCCAACCGTATCCATTTCGCACCCTGCACCGGATCTTTCTCGACACCGACGCCGGCACCCGTCAGCAGGCCTAACACAAATTGCGCATTGGCATTATGGCCCTGCTCGGCACCCACGCGCAGCCATTTGACGGACTCTTTCAGTGCCATCTGGTTTCGGATCTGTAGTCGTTCCGGGTGGATGATCAGGGAGATTATCTCTGACTTCTTCGATTCATCGCTCCCGAAACGCACCGCACTTTCATCGCCGTCGGCAAGTCCAACGGCCTTTATCAGCGAGATCATCCCCATGCTCGTGTGTGCCTCGGGGTATCCGACATCCGCACTGTGTCGATACCACTTTGCGGATTCCGCGAAGTTCTCCTGTACAACTTTACCGTCGGAATACATCTCGCCGAGCTGGAACATCGCCCTTGGGTCGCCTTGCTCGGCGGCTTTCTTGACCTGCACAAAGTTAGAATAGTCGATTGAACCCATCTGGGCATCAGTGGCACTCTTAGCATCCTCACTTGTGGGCTTGGTGATATCGGCCGCCATGGCCACACCCCAGCCTTCGAGTGTGCTCGCAACCACGGAGGCCGGCATGGCCTTGGCAAATTTTCCTTGCAGTCCCTGCACCATGCCGACCACTTTCCCGCCCCTGATCACCGGCCCACCAGAGTTCCCCTCATCGATCGCGCCGCCGGAAAGAATGAGGTCTGCACCGTCGTGCCCAGCGAGATCGGCGCGGCTCACCAGCCATGCTCCGCCGGTCCGAGGAAAGCCGATGGTGGTCACCTCATCTCCCACCCTGGGCATAGCAGAGGCTTCTAGCCCCAGTACCATGGGTTGCAGGGGCGACTCGGCCTTCAGCAGAGCCAAATCGTAACGGGGGCTCCGTCGGAGAACCATCGCCTTCACCTGCGTATTCTGTCGGGTGAAAAACTCAATCTCAGGATTGGGATCGTCTTCGACTACGTGCTCGGCGGTGACGATATAGACGCTCGTGCCTTCGGCCTTCACCACGAAACCGGTTCCGGTGCGCCGCATACCCTCCAGGTTGACAGACATGATTTTCACTATGCCACCGCGGAGCGAGGTCGCATCTTGAGCAGCTGCCGGCCAGGCTGCCATCCCAACCATCAATGTCACGGCGAGAACGACATAGCGAAGCATGGAGCCCCCCTCTGACTCGTTATTCAATCTGGCAACACGCTGACAAGCAGCCATCACAGTGCTGTGATCTTCACCACGACCCTTTTAAGATTCTCGATTTCATCGGTCCCCATGCCCAAGCTCATCGTCCCTTCGTGGCATCTTGCACGCAGCGAAAGCCTCTGCCGGACGCTCCTTCGTCCGCCCTCGCGTACATGCGAACCTGATAGTCGATGTCTCCGACGACTTCCCGAATATTGAGTGCGCGAAGGCTACCTCGTATAACCTTGCGCGTCGAGTCCAACGGTTCAGCGGGGCTCGACCTGGATTCCTGATACGTACTGGTCGTCCATTCGTACACCCGATCGTTGAGGATCCGGCCTTGCGTGTCGCGCGCCGCCTTCTCCCATTCGTCCTCCGTCGGCAGCCGCTTTCGGGCCCATCGGCAGTAGGCCACCGCGTCGTGCCAAGAGACGTCCTCCACTGGCTCCTTGGGGTTGAGTGACGCCCCTTGTTCCTCCAGCACGTCAGGGGAAATCAGGCCCGTGGCCTCCAAGAACTGCCCGTAGCGCGCGCTGGTGACCAACGTGGCCTCGACATACAGATCGTCCGCAAGATACACGAACCGCACAGGGGCTTGGATTTCTTCCACCCTCCCGCCTCCATACACTCCCACAACCTTGGTCGGGATGCGTCCAGACCGAATCAGCACCATGGGGACGCCATCTAGCCCGATCGTTTCTTGCGGCACCATCGATTCGCTCGGACGAGGCTCGATGCGCCATCCCGTCAGAGCTACGGAGAGGATCGAGGCTGGTACCGCATAGCCAAGCCGCTCCCGCGCATCGCTCACGACGCCGATCACCCCGCCATTGAGCAACAGCGGACCGCCCGAATGCCCTTCTTCGACCAAGGCCTGAAACGCCAGGGTAGGGCCTTTTAATCCACTGAGGCTCCCCGTCGAGACGGTCCAAGGAGGAAGCGCACGTGGAAATCCGATAAACGTGACGGCTTCCCCTCCGGCCACCTTGGTGGTGAGATCCAGCGCCAGTGCCACCACACCCTCTGGAATGGGCCCCGCCACCCGTAAAGCTGCAAGCCCATGCGGATCCCCCCCTTCAATTCCGATCACCTGAGCGGCGAATGGCTGTTGGGCCAGGGGGAAAAAGGTCACGGTGGGTTTGGGGTCCCCCTCGGTCACATGGGCCGCCGTCACGATGTAGACGGCATCTTTTTCTACTCGCACGATGAAGCCGGTTCCGACCTTGGGCTGCTGCCCCTCAACGTGCGCGGTGATCTTCACCACGCCCTTTTTCAGATCGGCAATGTCTTGTCCCCAGAGGAGATGCGGAAGCAGAAAGGTGAACAACATCAAGAGCCCTGCCGTGACGAAGGCGGTTCTTACGACGGGTTTACGATCAATCGGTATCGGCATGCCGGGAGCCTCTTACTACTACTGCCGTTCCAAGGCGAAGGAGCCGGAGTTGCCATTGTTGCAGGTCACATTCCCCTGAATCGTCTTTCCTCCCCCTCCCACCTCTGAGAAAAAATCGCAGAGCACACCTTGAAAAGCCTGAGAGACGGTGCGCCCCTCGAACACCGTATCGTGCATACGGCCTTGCACCGCGCCGAAATCGCCTTGGTTATTGGTATAGGAGCCGCTGACGGTCTCTCCATGTTGTTGATAGGTCGCTTGCAAGCCGACCATGCCACCGATGCTGAAGAAGCCGCGGCCCTGGTAATTTCCGGTCACCTGAGGCACCTGTATCGGTGGTGCTGCGAGAATTGGCTTGGAGGCCTTTTTCACCGCGTCAGGTGGCGGAGTTCTAACCTCTTCGGAGAGGCGCACCCCCCATCCTTCCAACGCAAAGCGCGCCAACATGGCGGGCGCGGCGGAGTTAAACTTCGCGCCCACTTGAGTCACAATGCCCACCACCTTCCCTTGAAAGAGCACTGGCCCGCCCGAGTTGCCCTCGTCGGCCACGCCGGCAAACGAGAGCGCGCTGCCCCGGCGACCCGAAAGAGTTCCCGTCGTTACCGTCCAGAGGGAGCCTTCCAGCTGAGGGAAGCCGATCAACGTGATGGCTTCGCCGCCGCCGATGGCCGTCGTCTGATCGAGGTTCAAGGCCTGAAGATCTGGGGGAAGCTTCCCTTCAATCAACAGCGCAGCAAGCCCGGCCGGATTCCCTCCTTCCAGTCCCAGCACACGGGCACGGAAGGGCCGGTGCGGCGCCGAGAAAAACATCACGCTAGGTTGCTGGTCTCCCTCAATGACATGCGAGGCCGTCACAATGTAGACGTGGTCCTCTTCCAATTTCACGATGATGCCAGAGCCGATTTTATTCTTGCCCTCCACCTGCGCGGTGATTTTCACAACGCCTTTTTTAACTTGGGCGATGTCTTGGGCCCAGAGTGTATGAGGAAACAGGACGGCCAGTAGGAGCAGCGAACAAAAAGACAATCTGAGGCATGTGTGAAATGTTTGGCACTCTGGCGATGGTCGATTCACCATGGAGACCTTTGACGCGCCGACCTCAGAGAAAAGATAAAAGAACATAAGGGTACAGGTTATTTAGGATTGTCCTGGGCACAGCGGAACCCCATGGGGTCGTACCGGGCCGATGGGGTGAGCCTGTTCCGGTTTGCAGCCCGCATAGCGTACGGGTCACTGGTCCAGGACCCACCGCGGAACACTCTGTAATCTCCCTTCGATGGCCCCTTTGGATTCTTTGGCGGCCTGCTTCCATAGTACTGTTCATCGTAGCGATCGGCCGTCCACTCCCAGACGTTGCCGGTCATATCATGAAGGCCGAACGGATTGGCTTCGAACGACCCAACCGGCGCCGTGCGGACATACCCATCGTCATATCCCGTCATAATAGTCCAGTCCGAATACTGTCGCTTCGCTGACTCATCGCCAATGTTGGCTACCCGGCGGGAACCGGGATTGCCATTTCCCCACCAGTACTTCGTCTTTGTGCCCGCGCGCGTGGCATATTCAAACTCCGCCTCCGTGGGAAGCCGTTTTCCCGTCCAGCGACAATAGGCTTGAGCGTCCTCCCACGAAACGGACACGACCGGGTGTTCCCCTCGATTGGAAACAAATACCGTCTCACCGCCCTCCGGTTTCCGCCAATGAGCCCCACTGACCTCCTCCCCCTTGCCCGTATCTTTCAGCGCCCAGGCCTTGCCCTCCTGCTCCGCCGTGGTCCGGTAGGTGGTTTGCTGGGCGAACTGTTGGAAGAAGCGGTTGGTCACTTCATACTTGTCCAGATAGAAGGCGCTGAGCGCCACTTTGGCCGTGGGTGTTCGTCTTTGTCCCCTTCGCCGTCCGGTGAGCCCATCTGGAATTCCCCGGCCGGAATCAGCACCATCGGCGCGCCATCCTTTCCCGTGATTTCACGGTCCTGAGTCATGTGCCCGGGCTCCGGTGTGGCCGTTGCGGCAGGCGGGGGCGAGGATTCGGTCGCCATCGATGCCGCACTCGTCCTTTCATGGGACATGATCCCAAAGCCCTCAATGTAATCTTGGACACTCCTGGCCGTCACCCCCCGACCCACAGATTGCCTTCCAGAGCCCACCATGGCGACTACGTTGCCGCCGCGCAAGACTGGTCCGCCAGAATGGCCTGAATCGACGGAGGGAGAAAAATGAATGTCTCGCCCTTCCCGCGACGAGATATTGCCCTTGATGAGGGCCCAAGGCCCTGCGTTTCTGGGGAATCCAATCACAAGAATGTCTTCTCCCCCCGAAAGACTCGCGGTGGCAAGCGGCAGCGACGTGATCCCTTTCGGGAGGTTCTCCGTTCCTCTCACCACCACTAGGGCTAAGCCTCTCACCTCGTCGTCGCCTTCCAGCCCCAGCACTTCAGCCATCACAGGCATGTTCCGCTTGGTGAAGAACTCCACTTTGGGGTGGGCGTCTCCGGCAACAACATGGGCCGCTGTGACGATATAGGCCGCATTGGTTTCCAAACGGACAATGAATCCGGTGCCGACGTTGGGGAATCCTTCTGGTGGTTTGGCGGTGATTTTGACCACGCCGGATTGCAGACGCGCGATGTCCTGGGCACCGATCGCTTGGGCATGGATGAGACCCACCCCAAACAGCAACGTGAGACATACGATAAGGGCGCTCCGTACCATCAGCGTTTGAACTCCTTCCAGAGGCGATAGGCTCCAAGGCTTGCTGTGGAGACAGCGGTGATAATGGTGAAGACAACAGCCAGCCGCGCATTGTGCCATAAGGCATCCAACGCGGTCAGGCGGTGTTGAACCGGAATCTGGCCGTCCTTTGTCCGGATCTGCTTGGCCATGCCGTCGCCCACGAGATGCATGCCGCTCGCCTTTGCTGTCAGGCTGATCTCTTGAATCGTGAATCGATCGAGCTGCTCCAATCCAATGGCTTCGTTCTTCTTAATGGGCACCGTGCCAAGATGCGGATAATCTGGAAAGGTCATCGTCCCCTCACCGGTCAGCGCGCTGACTCGCTCCCCGGAGGACTCCTGTCGGGTGAAATCCAGTGTGGTGACAGGAATGCGGCTGAAAATTGAAATTGTCGATTGACCGGAGGCGAAGGTCGGCGACAGGACTGGACCGTCGGGCGAGGCCGCAACCTCAATCCCGGAGGCGTGCTCCGGTA
>JACMLT010000008.1 GCA_014379455.1 Nitrospiraceae bacterium | reverse complement strand
GTCAGGCGTACGAGCTGAGGCGCAAGAGGCAGGCTGTCGAATGCCAGGAGACCAGGTTGGTGCTGAGTTCATCACGCTGAGCAATCAGAAAAGATTCCCGACCCCTTTATTTTCCAAGCGAACATTGGTGGTGCAAGCCTTTCCCATTTGAGCCCAAGTTTGGAGCCGACTTCGGCAAACCCGATCCCATGGCCGCGGATTTTTGTGCTGGCGGCGATGTCGTGATATTGCCGCATCGCCTTCCGCTGCATGCCGGACCCGTTGTCTACCACGGTTAGCGTGGGCTCCGCGGGATCAGCCATCAAGGTGATTTGGCTGGCCCCTGAGTCCAGGGAGTTGGCGATGATTTCGGTCAGGATTGTGTCTGCAATACTGGAGGGATAGGCGTCCCGTAGGTCTTCCAACAGATGTTCAAGATCGACGCGGGTCTCGCCCATGCACTACTCCGTGGGTCTGTGCCGTGTGACGAAAGGGACTGTAGACGGGAGGCCTAAGTGAAATCAAGGCGAGGTCAGACGCCGAAACTCTAACCGGAGCGATGATAAGTAATTGAAATAGACTAACGCGTGCCGCGGAACGGGGAGGGCGAGCATCCATCACGCTGGGAAACCAGGCTTTGAACGTATAATCCCTCTAGAAAAGCGATAGCGATTTCTCGCCTCGTGAAGAGCGGGCTTACACAGCCTCAAGAAGCACAAGATCTTGTTCATTCAAGTTCCATTTATGAGCGTTAGACCAATATCCTGGAATCGTGCGTTTGACTTTTAACCCTGCATCTGAAGCCATTCTTTCTATAAAGGAGGTGCTGTAAGCGATGACCTGTTCAGGCAGCTTAGGATTATATACCGCGACTCCCTCATGTTCCTTTAGAAGATTAAACTCGTATCGTGGCGAGACGGACGTTCCTGGCCCCTTGTACGAATCCAATAGGAAAAAACTGAAAAGGCACTGTCCCCCTTTTTGTAACACACGCCGACTTTGCTTAAAGTAATTAGAACAGGAAGGGGGGAGCAAGTGTGTGAAGACCGAAGCTGCGTAAATAATGTCAAAACAGTTGTCAGAGTATGGGAATGAATAATCTTCTGCCTTTACTCGTCCAGTTGAATTATAGAGAGGGTTATAGATGTCGGCATGTGTGAAATTGAAAATCGGAAATCTGCTATGGATAGTTCTCTGTGCAAACTCGATCTGTTTTGCCAAAATATCAAGTCCCTCGTACCTTCCGGGCGGCTGCAGATAACCTGGAAGGGCCAACATCGTCCTTCCATGATGGCAGCCTAGCTCCAATACAGAAGCATCCTGTCGCATCCCGCAGAGCAATGTTAAATAGGCGCGATATTCATAGGGCCACCGCAGAAAATGGTTCAGCGGGTCACCGCTCCCCACCCACAGTTCCCGCGGTGGGATGATACCGTCAAGGCTCGCGTCGAGGTAGGGATACCATTGTAAGTTAGAGAAGCCCAGACGGATAAGGTTTTTATGGATGACTTTTACTAGCCCCAGTTTGTTCAAAACAGATTTCAGGCTTGATTTCATAATATTCCCCTCTCTAGAGATAGAGCATTCAAACCGCTTGGCGGTCAGACCATTACTTTATAACCAAAAAAAAGAGATTTTCGCCGTGCCGGAGCTATTCTCTGTCTGTAGAATCAACCCTAATATCGAAGTAGCGATAGGGGCATTGCCATGATTTTTGTGTGTCGCAGTATTGGTTCCGGCCAGACAGCGGAGGGCAGGATCTCTTCGAGAGGTTGGCCGCCGATCTCACATTCCAGTCGGGATACTCTCAGTGAAGTAGAGCGGAAAGCTTTTAGGAAGACAATGTAGCTAAGCCTGAGCTTCCCTGTCAAGGAGACAGCACTCAAGGAGAACGTTCGATGCCAAGAAAATGTGCCGGGAATCTTTTCTTGCCGCTGCTCGAACGGGTGGACGATGGTTGAAGCCACAAGGCCTTGGCCTCATTGGCGCGACCTTCTCCGGCATCGACTCGCTGGTATTTCCCCCTTCCCCCTCTCCCCAATCTGTGTAGAATGCCGTGGCAGTGGACGATACGGAGGATTCTGACCTTCCCCCAATTCCGTGGACCCCTGGTTAAGCCATTGCCATCCTCGCTTCGTACTCGGCCGGGAAGTCATAGCCAAGGGTCGAGTGACGGCGCTGCCGATTATGTCTTGCTTCGCGGCTCCACGGGTTGCGTGATGCCGATGGTATACGAGTTCACGCTTGAGTGTCCCGAAGAAGCTCTCGACACAGGCATTGTCCCAGCAGTTGCCGGTGCGGCTCATGCTGGTGATGATGCCGTGCTCGCCGAGCAGACGCTGGTAGCGCGTGGCGGCATACTGACTGCCGCGATCCGAATGGTGCAAGAGCCCGGTCGCGGGTATCCGGTTCGTCAGCGCCATCGTGAGGGCACGTTCGGCAAGATCCCCGGTGAGCCTCGTGCCCATGGCCCAGCCAATCACGGTGCGCGAGTAGAGATCGAGCATCACCGCCAGATAGAGCCAGCCCTCGGCGGTCCACACGTAGGTGAGGTCCCCGGCCTGCAGCGGGGTAAACAGCGTGGCCATTGGGCGTTCCTTTGAGTACAGGTGAATCGTGGGTGAGAGAACGTATAAGCGAGATGGTGAGGGAGTCAACTGACGAAATGCTATTCTCGGGTCTTTCGTCGAAGCCGGTCGGTCAGCTCCTCATACACATATCGACGGTGGCCAACGGCCATTAGGCGAATGACTCGTGCCTTGGGGTTGATCGCATAGACGATTCGAAAGCGGCGGACGCGATAGTTCCACAAGCCGCGGAGTTCGCGCATGAGCGGCTCCCCACACTCCGGATCGGTCGCAATGCCACGAACAGCTGCTTTGATGGACCGTTTTAGGTCGAGATGGAGAGAGCGAATCACCTCAGCCACATGCGGAGGGATATCGGGACGGAAGGGATTCACGCAGTGCGGCGCTTCTTGACCGGCGCCATCGGTTCACCGAACACGTCTTCAAACGAGAGTCCTTTGTGTTTCGTTTTGCAAAAGGCCCGGCTCTCGGCAATTTGGCTCATGAGTCCAGGATCGCTCAGGACATCCAAGGACTCTTTGAGGCGGGTATATTCATCGACATTAATCAAAATGGCAGCCGGACGGCCGTTCTTCGTGACGATGACTTCCTCCTCGCGCTCTTGTACCCCCGCCACGAGTTCAGGCAGGCGGGTTTTGACCTCCGACAACGACAATGTTTTTGCCATAGTAGCCCTCGTGTATGAGAGACCAGAATTCTGGTCGTTAGAATACTGTGACAGACGGAGTGCCGTCAAATGAACGGGCCAGTGGTCACTGTGCAAAGTGTGCAGGGGAAGGGCGAATGTCAGGCGTACGAGCTGAGGCGCAAGAGGCAGGCTGTCGAATGCCAGGAGACCAGGTTGGTGCTGAGTTCATCACGCTGAGCAATCAGAAAAGATTCCCGACCCCTTTATTTTCCGGAACGCCGAGGGTGTATCGCCAAGGCGAGAAAAGATTCCCGACCCTTTTAGTTTTCTGCATCAGCTGTGTTTGGACATACTGCCACAGCCAGGGATCCACGAGTTTGCGCGATCGCCGCGGCTGATAGGCCCTGGCTCCCGCCAGTGTCTGCGCCGTGCAGGCCCGATAGGGTCGGCCTCGCGTAGAGTTGCGAGCCGACTCGCGGCTGATGGTGCTGGGGGATCGCCCCAACACGTTGGCCATCCTCCGCAGCGAATAGCCGTGTGCCAGGCAGGCTCAAGGTCTCACGGTCTTCAGCACTCAAGTGTGTGTAGCATTTCGTTGGCATGGCAACACCGTAGCCCATCAGGGCCGGTAGTGTTGCACTTGGAGTTAGAACTCAAGGAGGCATAACCCAACCTTGGTACGTGCTGATGGTCTTCAATCACCCCGAGGTCTACCATAGACGCTATCGCCGAAAGGCGTCCTTGCCTTTGATCACGTCCTCCAACATCTTGTCGGCTAGCTTTCCGGCCTTCCAGCGTCGATACCGTTGGTGAATCACCAGCCAAAGCACCGCCCCACCGATTCCCATGAGAATCATCCAACCCGTATCGTCCATCGAGACATATTACCTGGCGCCGCCCTCCTGGACACGCCGTATGTAACGGCGCTTATTGTCCGCCGGGGTCTTTTTGCAGGACAGCGCCAGGCGCAAGCGGGAGCGGCTGGGAGACCTTGAGCGGCGGTGGAAAGATGAACAGGATGTCGGAGGCGATCGCATAGACGCGGCCGTCGGGTCCGATCGCCGACGGCGATTTCCCGCCCCCGACCCAGTCGAACCTCTGCAACTCCAGCTGCGCGTCGGCGTCGAAGGTGATGAAGGCGTCGGTCGTCGAGACGAAGACATGCGTGCGCGACGCCGCAGCCGACGTATAGGACGGTGGAAGCGACGCTTGCGACACCACTTGGCCATTGTTCAAGACCGCGAGCCCGGACATGCCGACGACAACAGCGAAGCCGTTCACGATGCGCGTAGCCGGTCCATAAACTATGCCCGGGCTCGCGACCGGCGCCAGCTTGCTCGCATTCGGTCCGGAGAAGACGATTTGCTTGCCGGCGGTGCTGGCGAGCGTGCGCCCTTCCGGCAGGACCATCGGCGGCGAAAGCAATGTGCGCTGCGGATCGCCGTCTCGGAACACTTGGGTAAGGCGCGGTTTCGAGCCCGTACCCGTAACCGTGAAGTCCACGATCGTATGACGCTGGTCGCTGAGAATAACGTGAGGCGCGCCGCCGCCAGCAAAGGTGAAGACAGCGATGCCCGGCAACGGTGGAGGAAACGGTGGAGCAGCAGGCAGGCGCTGCGGATTGTATTCATAGAAACCACTGAGACGGCAGTAAATCAGAGCTGCAATGTCCGTGATCCCGGGCTTTGGGCTGCAGTAAATGAACTCGGCAAGCTCGGGTAAACTGAGTCCGCCGCCGGTAATGACGTCAACTCCCGGCTGTGGCGCCGCCAGCTTGTCGAGCACGACGCCTCCAGTGGTCAAAAAACCGATTAGCCGCACGTCGACGCCATTTTTCACAGTGGGATGGGGATTTTTATAAGGTGCGGGCGCGAGAATGATCTCGCGACCGCCTACACTGACGATGTTGGGCGGCGCGGTGGTGGGGGCGCGGAGGCCTGCGGGAAAGGGCGTCCGCGCGAGCAAGGCGCTTGTGGCGTTGAACGCATACAGGGTCGACCCGATTTGAGTCTTCTTGATCGCCCCTATTTTTGTGATCTTCAACTTGGCGCCGATCACATAGACCGAACCATCCGCGCCGATGGCGGGCGAGGCGACGATCGACTCGCCCTGGTCAACCTCCCGGCTCCAGAACGGTTTGCCGTCCGCATGCAGAGCGATGAGCTTTCCTTCCTGCGTGCCGAGATAGACTGTCCCGTCCGGCGCGATGACAGGACCCGCGCCCGGCGCGAACGTGCCGAGGCCGGGAACGCTGAGGGAGCCCCCGGCAGCCGGCTTCGTATCCACATCGGCGAACCCCCGATTGGCGGCGTCGCCATGGAAACGTTCCCAGGCGCCAATCGCCGGAGTCGTAGCCTGCACGATCGCGCCACACATCGCGGCGACCGCAATTCGGACGATTGGTCGGATCATTTGAACCTCCCCCCTCGGCTTACAAATCGGCGAGAACGAATGCATAGCATCCTGATGCCGAACGATCCGGGATACCCCGAGGAGACGTATCGTCGGCTGTAGTACGCGTCCTCGTTGTCAAACCATATCCTGCCCAACCAGCCAAGCGCGTTGCCGAGCGGATTATAAAGCTTGCATATAACTATTGAGTAGGTTGGTCAGCCTATCCCCGCCTACGGGTTTCTTCGTTCAGACCAATCCCATATATGCTTTTTCCATGGCGGTTTCAAGTTCCAAGTACAACGGAAATACAAACGACTCCGCGGACACAAGGGGCGAGCATGGCAATGGTTGTGGCGGGTTCGCGCCCGCCAACCTGACCTGTTTGCCCATTGGGCACTGGCGTCACCGGTTGGACAATAGGAGCCGGATGAATCGAGAGGTTCACGTCCGGTTCTGGGAGGGCCTGGTGGTGAGATTCCGCTGGGCTACTCAACGTTCTCGCTTCTATATTTATATCGTTTCTATCTTCTCCCTAGAGGCCGTGGTAGATGGTCTCTCATTGCGCGTGTCCAACGAGGCTCTTCCTCCCTCTGCCACATTACTTTAGGGGAGTGGCCAAGGTTGCCTTCGACTGCGCGCGTCGAACGAGCACATTCCAATTGTGCGTGTTCCGCGAGCAAGGAAGGCACCTGGCCGCTTCCCCTCATACCCTTCCCAAGGTCCTCTCAAAAAAAAATCCCTCGTCGTTCCCATATGCTCCTCGATATCCGACTGCAAATGCCTGGCTCCTGCTTGCCAATCATCCCTCGTGTCGCCGATGCGGTGGGTGCGGAAGATGAATTCGTCTGAGTCGGGCGGCGGGAGCACCAAGTCCTTTGTATTGCCGCGGATGATTCGTTCTACAGATTGATTTTGTAATGGATACTGCGTCCACCCCCGGCTGGCACAACGATACCCTTGTCTGCGAGATCCTGCAAATCACGCGTCGCCGTGGCCTTGGACGCTCCGGTGATGGTCATGTATTTCTTTGCGCTCATGCGGCCTTCGAAGCCTTGCGAGCCTTCGTCCAGCATGCGGCGAAGAATCTGGTTCTGCCGTTCATTGAGCTGATCTCTCCACCGGTCGAACAGTCTGGTTTTCTTCAAGGTGAACTCGATCTGTTCTTCAGTCTGAATCTGTGCTTCCAGCACCATGTGAACGAACCAGCTTACCCAGGCTGTGATCTCATTCGACTGTTGCCCCTCTTGCAGTGCCTCGTAATACTGCTTCCGGTTGGCTTCGATCGCTCTCGACAGGCTTAGCAATGCGGGCCGTCCGAGCCCCTGCGAGAGTGCCTTCTCGGACAAGGCTCGTCCGATGCGGCCGTTGCCGTCTTCGAAGGGATGGATCGACTCAAAGTAGAGATGCGCGACCGCCGAACGTACTGCCGCCTTTCGAATCTCTTGTTTCCCGCTTGGGGCCGTGTCATTAAACCACTGAATGAAACGTGTCATCTCTTCCGGAACCGTTGCCGACGGCGGCGCTTCGAAATGCACCCGTTCATGTCCCAGCGGCCCAGACACCACCTGCATCGGTTCGGCATGCGTCCGCCACTGGCCGGACGCGATGCGCCGGTGTCCGGCCATGATCATGCGGTGCCAGGCAAATAGCGTATCTTCTGAAAGTGGGGCGGGAACACTGTTCCGGACGTCGATCATGAGTGCCGCGGCGCCGTTGGCCCTTTTGTCCCCTGCCGCAGGGCCGCTTTCCATGCCGAGATTGTGCCGAATTGACGACATGACATCTTTGCGGCTGAGCAGTTCCCCTTCGATGGCGGATGTCTTCAGCGCCTCTACGACCATCATCTCGATGGTAGTTTCCATCTGCGCGTCTGCTGTCAGCCCTTTCAAGAGTCCGCTTGCGTGACCGGTTCTCTCGGCAAATGCAAACAGCACGTGTTCGACTCCAGGGAGATCGTATCGGAAATCAGGCCAGTCGCTTTGCTGCCAGTTATAACGCATGAGCCGATTATATACCTATTCGGCTCATCCAGAATGAAAATGTGAGCCGAATAAGGGAAACGTTTGGCTCATGGAGGGGGCGATAGGTATTTGGCTGAAATGGATCACGAATCTGAAGGGGGCATTGCTTAACTTGATACTTCGGAGCGGTTGAAGGAAGTGCGGGGTAGGGATTGATTCTCACCGCCAAGGCCTTGGAAAGTATCTCCGGATTACCCGTGGCTTCCGGTCTTCGTAGTCGAAGGGGCTAACTCGGCAGAGTAGGCTGCTCGGGGAACTTCATTTTTCCATACCGCCCAGTCCCCCGAGCAGGGGTGCCAGTGCGTCTTCGCCTGGGCCTTTGCCGTTCTTCATATCAGTTTTGATCTCTTCGAACAGCTGATTTGCCTCTGGGCCTAGAGAGCGGATGGTCTGTTCGAGACGGCCCAACATAAGCTCACGCTTAACTTGCTCCTCGGTGAGTGTGTCCGCCTTGATATTCCGATCGATCAGTTGAGAGAGTTGCTGGAGTTTCTTGTGGAGGTCCGGTGGGAGTGAGTTCAGGACTCCGGCAGCGTTATCGGAGGGATGGTGTTCAGTCGGTTGAGCCCATGCTGGAGCAACGGCAATGAGACTCATCGCGATGACGAACCAACGTGTATGTCGTTTCATGTTGCTCTCCCATGTGTGTAGAAACAGGGAAAGTATCTCAGTCTATAGGCAGGCTGTCAGTAAAATCCAAGAAGTTGCTCAAGAGCGTGAAAGGTAAAAAGTGAAATGTAAAACGAAGGAATGGCGAAAGCTCTTTTCCGAAACCTTTCACCTTTTACGGTTCAGGAGCCGCTGGGTGGGCTAGTCGTTCGGTTCGAGGCTCGAAGGCGTCTTGTTCAGTACGGTTGCGGTGGCGCGCGAGAGGGCTTCGTCGTGTGCGTGGTCGAGGGTATAGACACGGAATTGGACCAAGCGGGTCGGCAGCAGGTCGAGGAATTCTTCTAATGGGTCAGTCGAAATGCCCTTGGTGCCTGGGTCATAAACATAGAGAGGGTTCCCGCGCCGGTCTTTCGGATCTGGCCGCGGGTCGAGCGGGGCCATGTCGACGCGGAACTCCACTTTCCTGAGCTTCGCCGGTAATTCTTTTTTGATCTGTTCTTTGAAATGTTCGTGGCTGGGAAAGTCCATGCCGCGTTCCTGGCCTTTTTCCTTGAGTACGGCACTGTAGGCCATCTTCCATTTCACATCTCGTCTCAGAATCCGCTGCCATTCTGTGCCAAGGCGCCGTTCGGTGGCATGGCGTGAGGTCTTCCATCCCCGAACCTGTTCAAGCAATGACCAGTCGGTCAGCGTCAGGTACTCGTCCATTTTCTTGCGAGGGTCGTGGGGAAACAGGAGCTTCATGGTATCGCCGAAGATGTCACGAAGGTGGATGTCGATCGCGCGTGTGGTTCGGTGATAGTAGACGTTGGAATAGAGATACATACGGGTATTGAGGAACATCTGCAGGGCAGGAAGGCCCGTCTTATGAATCGTAAATCCCTTGTCCGTGATGATCGTGTAGTGAATGAGTCTTGAGAGGTCGACAGGGCCGACGGCCACGCCGCACATATAGGAGTCGCGCAGGACATAGTCGAGGTTGTCCGCGGTATAGCTGCCGGAAATGACTGGCTGGAGCATGTTGAGCCAGCGAGGAATACGGGAATTATCTTTTCCCTTTTCCTTGAGAATCACATGCGCGATTTGATCGGGGTTGAGTTCTTCGCCTTTGGCGAATGGGCCGGACGGGCTGCGACGGATCTTGCGGATGATGGGACCGAGATGGTCGCGGATGATGATCTGCCCAAGTTTTTCGTGACTGGCGCCGAAGGCGTGCAAATAGTTGTCGTCGAAGAAATGGCAGAAGGGGCCATGGCCGATGTCGTGCGCGAGCGCCGTGACGCGGAGAAACTCTTCGACATAGTTCGCTGACGGAATCTCTTTGAGAGCTTTTTTGAGAAACGGATACAGGTGCCTGGCAAAGCGGCCTGCCACATGCATGGTGCCGAGCGAGTGAACGAAGCGGGTGTGTTCTGCCGAGGGGTAGACCCATCGGGCGCTCTGGAGTTGGTAGATGTACCGGAGGCGCTGGACCCAGGGGGAGTCGATCAGGTCTTTTTCCGTTCGTTCGTGCGGATCTGCTGCGGCGTAGGGTACGGTGAAGGAGACGTATTGGTGAATGGGATCGGCGATCAGCGCCGATCCATCGTAGGGAGCCGTAGATTGATGATCGAACTCAGGCATGGTGAGCGGTCATCTTAGCCTACATCTTGAGAGGGCGGCAATGGCTCTGTCTGGGTGAGTGGATGTGCCCGCCGATATTTGGATACGAAAAAATAGGCCAGAGGATAGGCAAGTGCCGCACCGAGAACGCTCAAGACGAATCCGCCAAGAATAAATGGCATGGCGTAGGGCATGACCTGTTCATAGATCGCGCTGAAGCTCATGTCCTGCCAGTTGAAGGAGGGGTTATCGGATCGGCCGAGTAAGAGCGCACCGACCCAGTAGGTGGCGCCGAGGATGGGGACTACAGTCCAGGGGTTGTTGAGAAATGCGCCTGTCATGAGCGCAAGAAAGTTCAGGCCCAATGCCCAGGCGAAGAGGAACACCATCGCGGTGTGCAATCCGTAGGCTGGGGAAAAACAAATGAAGACTCCGATGGCGAATGCTAGTGCTGTTCGCTGCGGCGATTCCTGCAGATGCAGGACCTGTTTCAGCAGCGATCGAAATGAAGGGATCTTGGCCATAGCTGTGATGGGTAAAGCCGGTTATGTGAAATGCGTGTAACTGGTGTTTGCCAATCGGTGGCGCTCGCCTTGAAGGGACAGAGCCTGTATTCCGAATCGATAGGGACGAATTTCTCCGATGCGGGTCAGAGAGAATCCTCGCGTGAGCGCTGTCCGTTCGAGTCGCTGGCGTTGGTGTGGCGATACGGTAAAAAGCAATTCATAATCCTCTCCTCCGGTCAACGCCACGTTCATTGGTTCGAGCGTTCGAGAGGCGGCATAGGCGCGGCAGGCCGGCGATAAGGGGAGTGCGCCGAGATTCACCTCCACTCCGACATGGCTTTCCTCGCAGATGTGGCGAAGGTCTCCGGAGAGGCCGTCTGAAATATCGATCGCAGAGGTTGCGAAGCCGTGGGTGCTGAGCCACTGGCCTACCGCGACGCGTGCGGTTGGGCGCAAGTGCCGTCCGATAAGAAATTGCCGGTGTTTGGCCGAGAGTGCCGCTGTGTGTGGATGGCGTTTCACCCGGGCCGGCGGTTCGTTCAACAGTTTCAATCCGGCCAAGGCGTCGCCGATTGTGCCGGTCACATAGAGGTGATCGCCGATTTGTGCACCACTCCGAAAGAGGGCTGTGTGGGGGAGGACCATTCCGATCAACGTCAAACTGATGAACCATCCGCCGCACGAAGCCGACGTGTCTCCGCCGATGAGCCGTACGCGGTGTGGGCGGCACGCAGCCATCATTCCCCGATACAGTTGATGAACATGGCGGCTGGACCCAGTGCGGGGGATGGCTACGGCAGCCAGCAGATATTGAGGGGTCCCTCCCATCGCTGCGATGTCACTGAGGTTTGCGGCCGCAGCGCGGAATCCGATTTCGGCCATCGTGGCGGTTCGGAGGTCGAAGTGGATTCCCTCTGTTAAGAGATCGGTCGTCAGCACCGTCCATTGGCCGGCCTTCGATGTGATGACGGCGGCATCGTCGCCGATCCCTCGAATCACCGATGGCATGCGGAGGGTATGCTGTTTGCGGAGCGCGTGAATGAGATCGAACTCGTGAACCGTAGACCTGGTCTTCAGCCGGTACGTGGGCGCCATGCGAACAAGCCTCTGCACAACCATCACGAGTTAATCAACGACTAGCACATCCGAGAGTTGAAGGAAAATATTCTGTAGGATAGCCGAGTGAAACGGGTTGAGGCCGAGGCTTCCCTTGAGCATGAGCAAAGACCGGACTTTCCTCATCTCAGCCATGGCCTCAGCTGTAATAGTGTAGATTGTTATCCGACTATTTTCGCATTCTGTTAGTGGAATGCTAGCGGAGATGTCGTCGCGCTGGTTGCATGCACCGGCAGCGAGCGAGCGGCTGGCCTGGCCTTCGTGCGCAGGGCCTGCTTTTTTGACTGTGGGTGCTGTTGGTTGGGCTTGCCGGTTGGGCGTGCGGGCTTCGAGCCCTGCCGGAGCGCCACCTTCATCACGTCATCCATCGTGTCGGCAAAGACAAGGTGAATGCCCTTCAAGATGTGTTTGGGAATTTCGTCGAGATCCTTCTTATTGCGTTTCGGAAGAATCACGGTCGTGAGTTTGGCCCGTTTGGCCGCCAGGATTTTTTCCTTCAATCCTCCGATGGGAAGGACTCGGCCTCGGAGGGTAATCTCGCCGGTCATGGCGAGGTCTCGGCGCACCGGGATTTGCGACAAGGTCGAGGCAATGGCGATGGCCATGGTAATGCCCGCCGATGGTCCGTCCTTGGGAATCGCTCCGGCCGGTACGTGGATATGGAGGTCTTGCGTGGTGAAGACATCGGGATTGATCCCGAGGGTGTGCTCGCGCGATCTGACGTAGCTCAAGGCGGCTTGCGCAGACTCCTTCATGACGTCGCCCAGTTGGCCGGTGAGGGTGAGTTGTCCTTTGCCCTTCATTGCCGTGGCTTCGATGTAGAGCACATCACCGCCGGATTCCGTCCAGGCTAATCCTGTTGCGACCCCTATCTCGTCAATCTCCAATTCTTCTTCGGGCACGAACTTCTGGACGCCGAGATATTTGTGCAGGTTGGCAGGATCGACGGGGAACCCTACGCCTTTCCCTTCTGCCACTTTTCTTGCCACTTTGCGCATGACGTTGGCGATCTCGCGCTCGAGGTTCCTGACTCCGGCTTCGCGTGTATAGTTGGCGATGATTTGACGCACCGCGGGCTCGGCGATACGGACGTGTTTCTCGGTGATCCCGTGTTCGTTGAGTTGCCGAGGGATCAGGTATTTCTGAGCGATGCCTAACTTCTCTTCTTCGGTATAGCCGGGGATCCCGATCACTTCCATTCGGTCGCGCAAGGCGGGCAAAATGGGGTCGATCAGATTTGCCGTTGCAATGAACATCACTTCAGTCAGGTCGAAGGGCACGCCCAGGTAGTGGTCTGTGAACGAGTTGTTCTGTTCCGGGTCAAGCACTTCGAGCAAGGCAGCGGAGGGATCGCCGCGGAAATCCATTCCGACCTTGTCGACTTCGTCCAGCATGAAGACTGGATTGTTGGTGCCGGCTTGTTTCATGCCTTGAATGATGCGGCCGGGGAGCGCGCCGACGTAGGTGCGTCGATGGCCTCGGATCTCGGCTTCGTCACGGATGCCGCCGAGGCTGATACGGACAAATTCTCGACCGAGGGCGCGAGCGATCGACTTTCCAAGCGAGGTCTTTCCAACGCCCGGCGGTCCGACGAAACAGAGAATCGGGCCTTTCATTTTATCTTTGAGCTTCCGCACGGCGAGATACTCAAGGATCCGCTCCTTCACCTTTTCCAGGTCGTAGTGGTCCTCGTTAAGGACTTTAGCCGCGGCTTTGAGGTCGAGGTTGTCCTTGGACCTCTTGGACCAGGGTAATTCCACGATCCACTCGAGATAGGTTCTGACGGTGGCGGACTCGGCGGTATCCGGGTGCATCTTCTCAAGGCGTTTGAGTTGTTTCTCAGTTTCTTTCAATACCTTTTCCGGCATCGTCAGTTCGGCGATCCGTTTGCGAAACTCGGTAATTTCTTCCGCGCGCTCGTCGAGCTCGCCCAGCTCTTTTTGAATCGCTTTGAGTTGCTCGCGCAGAAAATATTCGCGTTGGGTCTTGTCCATCTCCCCTTTGGCTTGCGCCTGAATCTTCTGTTGCATGGAGAGGACTTCGATCTCTTTGCCGAGGATCTCACTGACATGTCGGAGGCGCTTGACCGGGTCGATGATCTCCAGGACTGCCTGGGTGATGTCGACTTTGAGGCCAAGATTGGAGGCCACCATGTCGGCGAGACGTCCGGGGTCTTCGAGGTTTTCAATGACGATCATCACGTCCGGGACTAAGACTTTGTCGAGACTCACGATCCGTTCAATCTGTTCCTTGACCGTCCGCATGGCGGCTTCGGTTTCAAGGGCGGCACTCGCCTGTTTGTGTTCGATGAGCTTTTCGATGCGCACGGAGTAATAGGGCTCCGTCTGGATGTAGCTGGAAATTTTGGCTTTCGAGAGCCCTTGCACGAGAATTTTGATGCGCTCATCGGGTAGTTTCAGCATCCGCATGATGATGCCCACTGTGCCGATGGAATGAATATCTTCCGGTGAAGGGTTCTCGACGTCCAAGGCCTTTTGTGTCGACAGGAAGATCATGCGATTGCCGGCGAGCGCAGCTTCAATCGCTTTGATCGACATCTCTCGCCCGACAAATAAGGGGAGGACCATATAGGGAAAAATGACGATATCTCGAACCGGCAATAGCGGAAGTTGGTCGGGGATTTCGACGTTTTGGGGCGGCTGCAAGTCTTGTTCGATTGGGTCGTTCATCGGTATAGTCTCAGTGTGTGCTCAGTGGTGAATACGTTAGGCGGTTATATCTTCGCTACATGTCATGTCTGCAGGACGCTGAACTCGTTCGCCGCTATACAAAGGATCGTTACGCCGTCTGACCGGTATTTTGGTTGAATCAGACCTGCCGGATATACCAGAGTGAACGGGCGATCCTCAATGGACAGCCTCATGCAATTCTCCATGCACAAAGGGTTTCCCTCAGCCTGCTAGGCTTTTCGCGGCCGTGTTGTGCGGCGTTCGCCGGCGGAAGGCCGCATCCGATTCTGCAGATACTCGTTGAATTCCGGTCCCAGGGAGGGGTTTTTGAGTGCGAATTCGACGGTCGCAATGAGAAAGCCCAACTTATCCCCGGCATCATACCGTTGTCCTTGTATCTCCAGCGCAAACATAGGGGACTTCTTCGCCAATTCCACTAGCGCATCGGTCAATTGGATCTCGCCATTTTTACCGGGTCGTGTCTTTCGCAGGATCGAGAAAATTTCCGGCGGCAGGACATAGCGACCGATGACTGCCAGGTTGGACGGGGCTTCGGCCGGTGTCGGCTTTTCAATAAGGCCTTCGACTCGATGGAGCCCTGCTGAGACGGTTCGCGGCGATACGATTCCATAGCGGCTGACGTCCTGGTGGGGCACCTCCTGCACACCGAGGATGGCACCGTGTCGTTTCTTGTAGGCATGAATGAGTTGCGCAAGGCCAGCCACAGGAGCGTCAATGATTTCGTCCCCGAGAATGACGGCAAAGGGTTCGTCACCGATCAGTCGTTGGGCACAGAGAACCGCATGGCCAAGCCCAAGGGCCTCCGACTGACGGACGTAACAGAAATTTGCAAGCGTGGAAATATGTCTCATCTGGCTCAAGAGCTGCGCCTTGCCGTTGCCCTTGAGGTTTTCTTCCAATTCGACGGACCGGTCAAAATGGTCCTCGATCGCGCGCTTGCCCCTTCCGGTGATGATAATAATGTCTTCGATTCCGGAGGCAACCGCTTCTTCCACGGCATACTGAATGAGTGGTTTGTCGACGAGCGGCAACATTTCTTTGGGAGAGGCTTTCGTCGCGGGAAGGAAGCGCGTGCCGAGGCCAGCAGCGGGGATCACGGCTTTACGGACATCGAAGCGTGACATGCTTCGATACTATGTGATGAGGTAGGCGATGTCAAGGAATGCAGAAGTGATGATACGGTCACATGACTGATATCGAGTGCCGAAGATGGACTGGTGCTGCTCCAAGTTCACGCAGGTGAAGATGAAACGAGTATCCGTTTCCCCTGCTGTTCGTGAAACCCATACCTCAACAGCCATGCCGAGTATCGGCCTGACTCGGGTTCCTTCATTATATACCTGCACGCCCAACTTGATTGAGAACCGGCCCCAACAGTCTGACCAACTCTGTCGAGTGTGCGGTTGATTGTAAAACTGTTTTTGGATTTCGGGCGAGGCGTTCAGAGTTGAGAGAGACGTGATGGCTTACTAGAGCGAGAGTGGGCGAGGCATACATGCCTCCATCGCATACTCTGTGGCGCGACGGTCCACGCCAGCGAGCGTCGAGCCTCGAATCGTCGTCTTTCTTACTTGCCTCGCCAGATTGCAACGAGCCTACGTGAACAATTCTGGGTTAT
>JACMLT010000071.1 GCA_014379455.1 Nitrospiraceae bacterium | reverse complement strand
TCGTCAGGGTCCGTTGCTGTCGCCGCTCATCGCGCGCCTCGAACCGCAGCGGTCTCACCTCCTGTCGCACCCGTACCCGCGTCCTCGTGGCCCTCCTTGAGGGACCACCCTCACCCGGACAGATCTCGGGCTACAAAAACCGGACAGATGATGTGCTCTCTACAGAGCCTTTAGGCTGTATTGACATAGCTGGATAGATGAGGTTTGCTGTGGGCCTGTAGGCGAGCGGAGGAACCGGACGGCGGTGATTATTGGGCGAATCCAACTCCGGGCTTAACCCAATCTTCGACCTCGGCCTTATTCGAGAAGGGCGATGGAATGGTCAAGGCACCAGGCATATCAGCGAGAATCACTGAAATACCCGAGCAGATGGAAGAGAGGCAGCGCACTCCACATCGAGAGGTCGCAGATATGCCGGTAGAAGACCTGCGACAGCTCGTGCATGAGTTGCAAGTCCGCCAGACCGAGTTGGAGGTACAGAACGAGAAGCTCCGCCAAGCTCGGACAGAAGGCTACGATACTTCTCCAGCCGGCCAGCTGACACTGGATACACACGGCAAGATTGTAGAGGCGAATCTACGAGCCGCAAGACTGGTGGGCATAGATCGGGAAAAGCTTATCGGACAACCATTCATCCGCTTTGTGGCACAAGATAGTCAAGACATCTTCCATTGGCATTGCCAAAAAATCTTGAAGACAGGCGTGCGACAATCCTGTGAGATGCAGCTCCAAAAAAAGTCCGGCGCTCCCCACTGGGTCCATCTCGAGAGCCTTGCCGTGGACAGAGAGTCGGGACCGGTCACCCATTGGCAAACAGCGCTGCTTGATATCAGCGAGCAAAAGCAGACAGAGGGAGCCTTGCGGCTTGCGAAGTTTTCTATGGAACGAGCCGCTGACGCCGTGTACTGGATTGATCAGCGAGCCAGGATTCTGGATGTCAACGAGGCGGCCAGCCTCATGCTGGGTTATTCGAAAGACGAATTGTGCGCCATGACCGTCCACGATCTGAGTCCTGACTTTCAGACGGACAAGTGGCCAGAATTTTGGGCAGAAACCCAGCGGTGCGGGACCATGGTGCTGGAGACGGTCCATCGGGCAAAGAATGGCCAGCTCATCCCCATCGAGGTGAGTGTCAATTATCTGTTCTACGAAGGAAAGGAATACCATTGTGCGTTCGTGCGTGACATCACCGAGCGTAAGCGGTTGGATACAGCGCTTCGGACAAGTGAAGACCGGTATAGGGTGTTGTACGACGAGATCCCGACCATGTACTTCAGGCTCGCTACGGACGGCACGGTACGTTCTGTCAACCGCTTCGGAGCGAAGCATCTAGGATACCGGGTGGAGGAATTAGTCGGGCACTCCGTGCTTGGCCTCTGTCACGAACAGGATAAGGAAATTGTTACAGCAAATCTGTCTGAGTGTCTTATAACACCGGAGACCACGAGACACTGGGAATTTCGGAAGGTACGGAAAGACGGGAGCATCATTTGGGTACGGGATACGACCCGTGTAGGTCAGTCTTCTACCGGAGAGACCGTTGTGCTGGTGATGTGCGAAGACATCACGGCTCGAAAGCAGGTAGAGGAGGCGCTAGGGGCGAGTGAGCGGTTAATGAATAACATCCTCGAGAACATTCCTTCGTATGTGTTTGCCACCGATCGCCAACACCGTTACATTCTCTTGAGCGATGACCTGGCCAGGTTCTACGGGAAGCCCAAAGAGGAGATTCTCGGCAAGACGCACCACTCTGTTTTTCCTGAGAACGTGGCGGATGCTATCCAGGCGGCTAATGAACAGATCATGACGAGTGGTATCTCTCAACAACTTGAAGAAGTTGTTGAGAGCCCGGTCAGTGGGGTACCACGTATCCTATCTACCAACAAATCCCCCCTGCGAGATGAGAAGGGACAGATCTACGGAATCTCCGGGATTGCCACCGACATCACCGAGCACAAGCGGCTGGAGGCGCAATTCCGGCAGGCTCAAAAGATGGATGCGGTCGGCCGTTTAGCGGGCGGCGTGGCGCACGACTTCAATAATCTGCTCACCGTTATCAACGGGTACAGCGCAATGCTCATCGACCGGCTGACTGAGGAAGATCCCCGGCATAAGATGGCGGTTGAGACGTTGAAGGCGGGCGAACGGGCCGGTGAGCTGACCAAGCAATTGCTCGCCTTCAGCCGGAAGCAGGTTCTCATCCCGCAGCCGCTGAATTTCAACGAGTCGCTACGCTTGATCAGCTCGCTGCTCAACCGGCTGCTGGGCGAAGAGATCAGGCTGACGATGGATCTTGCGCCGGACCTCTGGTCGATCAATGGCGACAAAGGACAACTCAACCAGGTCACCATGAATCTGGCCATTAATGCCCGCGACGCCATGCCGACCGGAGGGACCGTGACGATCGCCACGCGCAATCTCTCTGTCACGCCGGAGTGGCCGGATCGTTATCAGATGATGCCGCAGGGAGACTACGTGCATGTGAGCGTTCGCGACACCGGCCACGGGATGAGTCCTGAGACACTTTCTCATCTATTCGAACCATTTTTTACGACCAAAGAAGTGGGCGACGGAACGGGCCTGGGGCTGGCGACGGTATACGGGATCGTCAAGCAAAGCCAGGGCTATATCTTTACCGACAGTACGCCCGATCAAGGGACCACATTCCATCTCTATTACCCGCGTGTGACTGCAACCCCAGCTGTGACTGAGACACCGCTGGTTCGCCGCAGGAAAGGTTCAGAAAGTCTACTCGTCATTGAAGACCAGGACTCAGTTCGTGCCCTCATTGTCCAGGCATTAAAGCAGGACGGGTACCGGGTAATCGAAGCGGCAAATGGCGAAGAGGCCTTGCGGGCCGCGGCGGCGCAGCCTGAGCCGATCCAGGCGCTTGTGACCGACGTCATCATGCCGAAGATGTCCGGCCTCGTCGTCGCGGAGCGGCTCAGGCGTATCTGGCCCGGCACCCGGGTTCTCTTCATGTCTGGCTATGTCGATCTCACAAAGCCGGATTTTCTCGAAGAGCCAGGAACCGCCTTTATTCAAAAGCCTTTCTTACCCGATGATTTGGCCAGGCACCTTCGTGACCTCTTGGACAGGCCTATCTGACGGGACGGCTAACGTGTTCGAACGCTCGACCTTCCCGGCTTCGGTCGAGTTGTCAGACCCCCTTGCTCATTCCATCTTTTTTGAGCCACTCCACAGCCCCTGTGCCTGCTGCATGGCCCGTGGCAAAGCAGGCAGTCAGAAGATAGCCTCCAGTCGGCGCCTCCCAATCCACCATTTCACCGGCACAGAAAAATCCCGGAAGAGCGCGGATCATCAACCGTGCGTCGAGAGCTTCGAATGGCACGCCACCAGCCGTGCTGATCGCTTCCTCCAGCGGGCGCGGTGCGATGAGTCGCAGCGGCAACGCTTTAATCGCAGCGGCCAGACGGGTCGGGTCTGTAAAATCTTCCTTCGAGACCACTTCACGAAGCAACCCGGCCTTCACGCCTTCGATATGGGCCTGCCGCTGAAGATGCGTCGCCATGGTGCGTTTGCCACGCGGTCGAGATAAGTCGTGAATCAAGCGCGGCACGTCTCGGTCAGGCGCCAAGTCGAGGCGTAATGTGGCCACTCCCCTGTCCAGGATCTCGTCGCGAAGAGAGGCAGACACCGCGTACATCACGCCGCCTTCCAGACCGGTCTCCGTGATCACGAATTCCCCTGGATGCCAGGACTCGACACCGGTATCGTTTCGCATCACAATGGCCACTGACTTAACCGGGTGCCCGGCAAACTTCGTTCGAAAATGCTCGCTCCAGCCCACGTCGAAACCACAGTTCGCAGGCTGCAACGGCGCGATGTGAATCCCACGCTTTGCCAATAGCGGCACCCATCCTCCATCGGACCCGAGCTTCGGCCAACTGCCTCCTCCAAGCGCCAGTACCACTGCATCGGCCTGGACAGAGAGGCATCCCTCCGGCGTGGCCAAACGCAGAGCCCCCTGCTCGTTCCAGCCGGACCACCGATGACGCATGTGGAACTGCACACCGGTCTGACGCAACCGGCGGAGCCAGGCGCGCAACAGGGGCGCGGCCTTGAGATCCTTGGGAAATACGCGCCCGGAAGAGCCCACAAATGTGTTGATGCCGAGTCCACGGGCCCAGGCTCGGAGCGCATCAGGCCCGAACGACGCCAGCAGCGGCTCGATCTGCACGCGACGTGTCCCATAGCGCGCGAGAAATTTCTCAGACAGTTCCGAATGTGTCAGATTCAGGCCGCCTTTCCCCGCCAAAAGAAACTTGCGGCCGACCGACGCCATGGCGTCATAGAGATCGACCTGCGCGCCGGCGGTACTCGCCGCCTCCGCGGCCATGAGTCCTGCTGGGCCTCCGCCAATAATTGCAATTTTCATCTGTCCTCAATCTAGTTGATCGAATGTGTATTGTTGATCTGGGTAATTGGTGCATGAGCCACGTGTCGATCAATCAAAAAAACCGACATATCGAACACTGGTCTTCCTATGCCGTCTCATACGTTAACATTCTATGGGGGCTTTACCACCCGAAACGCGCTATACTCTCACATCACGATGGATGAGCACGAATCAGTACAGGTGGTCGAACTTCGGATCAGTTATCGCTATGCCACCGCGCATCCATGGGTGCGCCAGGCCATCGGAGGGTTCTTATCGGCTTACTTCATGGAGCACCCGGGGTTTCGCGTCCAACGATACATGGAGGAGCTAGAGTCCGGCACCCATCTATGGATATGTGAAGTACCTCCCACTATGAAATTCCCCAGACTCTTGAGACGGCTGAAGGAAGATATCCCTCCCTGCCAGACCCAACAGGTCGCTGCTGATGTGCCCGCGCGAGCTCGATATCTTATCGATTGCCTCGAACAACCAACGGAGACCTAGTCTGACAATAGTGTCGTATCCTTCGCAGGAAATCACCAAGAGGAACTGTGACAGCTTCAACAGGCTAAGAACACGTATCTTCAGAACGAAAGCCGTGCCTTTGGCGGTGGCTGCCAGCATCCTCTCTATAGAATGAGCTCATGGCGATAACAGCTCCCCTCTTCCCAGACCAGATCACATCGTTCTCGTGATTGAAGAGAATCACGCCTATAGCTAGATTATCAATTCGCCCGATGCGCCCTATACCAACAGACTGGCGACTCAGGGAGCCCTCTTCACACAGTCCTTCGGTCTCACTCATCCCAGCCAACCGAACGATTTAGCGCTATTTTCTGGATCGACCCAAGGTATCACTGATAACTCCTGCCCGCACACCTTCACAACACCCAATCTTGGACACGGCCTGCTGGCGACGGGTTTGACCTTTGCCGGATATTCAGAAGACTTGCCTGCAATCGGCTCTCTCATGTGTAGTGCGGGGCCGTATGCACGTAAGCATAATCCATGGGTGAATTGGCAGGACAGTGCCGCCAATGGGCTGCCTGCGACGACCAATGTACCCATGACGAACTTTCCGACGGAGTACAGCGCACTCCCTACGGTGAGCATCGTTGTGCCGAATCAAGTGAACGATATGCACAGTGGAAACAATTCAGAGATGATTCAGGCCGGTGACCGCTGGCTCCAGACACACCTGGATTCCTACGTCCAATGGGCGCAGCAACACAATAGCCTCTTGATCGTGACGTGGGACGAAGATAACGGGAAAGAGAATAACCGGATCGCAACGCTCTTTGTCGGACCTATGGTGCAGGCCGGTCGATACGGACAGCGTGTTACCCACTACAGTATTTTGCGTACAATTGAGGATCTCTATGGGCTTTCCCACTCTGGTGCAAGCGCCAATGCGACATCTATCATCCACATCTGGACATCTACCCCTCGCCCCGGATGGGCCTCCCGTGTACCCTACAGTGAGTGGAATCACGTTCCCAGAGTCATTCGGGCTACGATCAAAGGAATTACTCGGTGCACCTTGAGGGTCTTCCCCATTCACCGACGGCAGGACGCCTGCCGGATTGAAACACTCTCGAATCCAGAGCTTCAATACAGCATCACTGCAGAGCAGATCGCGTAGAATCTCTTTGATCACTCGCTGTGTTCTGATATAGAGATTGGTAACGGCGCTGACAACAGGAACAGATCGCCGAGATCCTGCTTCGTACTGTTTCGGAGAGCATCAATATCATCGCGAGGCAAATTCCAATCGCATCCGTCACCAGATCGTCGACGCTCGCTTCTCTACCTTGAACGGATCCTTGAAACACTTCGGTCCAGAGACCAAAGACGAAGGCCGCAGCTGCTGCGACCGGGAGCGCATACGCCAGTGGCCATGCACGATACTGCAATCTACGAGTCAGCAGGATTGCCAAGATTCCATAACCCGGCGCATGGGCCCATTCTAAAAAACTGGCGGGTACCAGCACCAGGAGGTGTCCGGTAAGTCCGACTCCAGGGGCGATGATCGCGCCGAAATAGAGCAACCCCATGTAGCCCAACACAATTCCAAATGCCACAGTCACCTCCCGGGAGCATGTATGTTTTGGAAACATACAAGAATCCACGGAAGGTAACTATTGGACATTCGTAGGGGGAGAGGCGGCAGTCTGCGACCTCATGATACCCGGCGAGATAGCTGAGGGGATTTGCACGATGCGCATCTAACGTAGGCCTTCCAGCCCGAGCGTTTCGGGAGCGAAAATGGCCAGCCGGGCTACCCCCTATTTCCACCCTTCTCCATTCATGCCTCCACCGAACCCTCCGAAGTTTCCCCCAAAGCCCCCCTGCCCCGCTCCCCAATACTCCCCTTTTTGAATTCGTCTGTAGGGATGCCGAAGGTCGGGCCGGCTAATCCACCAAAAGAAAGCGAACGCACTCATGCCTGAAAAGATGGCGAGCCCGAGCCCCAGGCCTTTAGAGTGTTTCCTCGAAAAATCTCCGACACGTATTTCCTGTGCGGGTGACGCCAGCGCCACCACTGTGAGATAGAGGCCTTCGCCGAAATGTCCCAACTTAATCGACGGCTGCAGGCTTGCATGCCCAACTTGATTCACCACCGCTGGAGTAATCACAGGCAACATCTGCCGACCCAGCGTGATTGCAGCTTGTCGTTCCTGCACCGCGACCAGCACCATGATGCCATGGTCCTGTTGCGTCGATCCGATGCTCCACTTTTCATAGAGTGCCGTCGCGTACTCGTTGGCCGACCCGAACGGCTTGATAGTCGGAACGGTCACCACCACCATTTCCACGCCGGTCTTCCGTTCAAGATCCTGGCAGACGGACCGGATGCGCTCTTTCCAATCCCCATCGATCGCCTGCGCATGGTCGCTCACATAGCCTTGAGGCCCCGGCAACTGGATCTTGGACCGTTCATAGAACGCAGCCTGGGCGAGCCCCTCAAAGACGACTAAGCAGAGCAGCATTGCCATACTGAGGATCTTCGTCATCGTGGCTCCAACTGAGGCAATTGCTCAACTGCGCGAGTGACCAATATTGTGGCCTGCAGATACCGATCGAAGAGACGAGGCACTTCGCGGGGGCCGGGAGAAATCTGTCCGCGCTTGAGCAACCAGGCGTCCAGCAAACCCTGCAGATCCAGGTTCAACTGCTCGCCGACGTCTGAGATCACCGCATCTGAGTGAGAGAGGGGGGGCCGCCCGAGAAGACGTCGAACTCCGCGCAGCAATGGGATCGTTGAGGTAATCGAGAGTGGCAGCAAAATCGTCGTGGCTTCGTCAGTTCCACCCCCTTCGACATAGCGCTGACGTAGCCGTACGATATGACTTGTCAAACCCTGGACAACGGCCTCTCTCAGCCGATCCGTCTTCACGTGCAAGCCAATGAAGGGATCGCGCCCGTCGAGAACGCGGTGGTACTCCTGGATCTCCTTAAACTCGAGTGGAAAGACCGCCACCGACATGCGCAACTCCTCTTCCGTCAGAAAGAGGGGGACCACGATCTGCTCTTTGCTCCATCGACGGTGCAACGCGCTGTACTGCTTCAGGACAGTACTGTCGCACGACGAGACCAGAAGGAGGATGTTCAGGTTTGACCGACCTCGGAGAAATTCTCCCCGGACGGCGCTGCCGTAGAGCAACAGGCCTTCCAGGTGATCCCCGAATACCTCTTTGACCTCCTTCACATAGGTCTGCAGTAGCTTCTGCGTCTCATCCGGTAATCCCTCGATCACACGTTCAGTCGCACCCATGTTTTTCATAAAGACATCGGATGTGGAGATCTCTCATGCGCGCAGATATCTGGAAGCAACCCCACGGCAATCACACGATCGATCAGATTAAACGGCGGCATCGTCCGCAGCCCCGCCGTGGTCGACAGAACCTGATAGCGAAGCCGCGCGTTCCGATCCAGCGTCTGAAACACACGATCGCGCAGGAGCGCGACCACAGGATTATCTGTATTCCAATAGAATACTTGTTGATCGGCTAATTGCTGCAGCATGGTGACTTGCGGTCGCCTCGCTCGTTCAAACTCTTTCAATCTTTCGGCGGAATAGTTCTGATCGCTCAGACAGCCCGGCAAGAGATCGGCCAGCGCCATGGCATCAACCATGGCCTGCATGCGCCCCTGCGAGGCATGGGGATTCATCGCATGGGCGGCATCGCCTATCAGCACCGCTCCATCCGCCACCCAGGTTGGTGTTCGTATCCGCCCGGTCGGCATATACGCGGTCTGCCCCCAATCGTTCAGGCGGCGAAAGAGCCTGGAAAATTGCGGCGCAATCTGGCTCCATATCTGCTGCAATGCCAAAATCCCCCGCTGCTTCACCGCCTCCATCGAATCCTTTGGAATCATATAGAAGAGATAGGCCTTGTTCCCCGCCGCCGGAAAGATTCCCAAAATCGTCCTGTGCCCGACATAGTAAAACGATTCCGATACCGGCTCGTCGGACTCGAGAATCGCAATGAGATACCCGTCAGGGTAGAGGTATAGATCGGCGGGAATCTTCAGCGCCTCGCGCACTTTTGAAAAGGCGCCATCGGCGCCGACGACGATCTTTGCCCGAACCGTGTGCGTGCCGTCTGGCCCCTGCGTCGATACCCCCACCACCTGATGGCCCTCGCGGACCAGGCCTGTGAATGAGGTCCCATAGCGCAATGTCACACTCGTATGCTGCTGGACCGCGGCCACAATGGCATGATGGGCCACGTTGGGCAAGGTGACGATGGCGCGATTGTAGGGCGCCGGTAGATCGCCATAGTCGATGCTGCAGAGGCGTGTCCCTCCTGCCCGGCAAAAATGAAAGAGCCGCACAGATCTCGTGGCATCGGCCGGCAATGACTGCAGCACACCCAAACGATCGAGTACGCGCTGTCCGTTCGGTTGGAGAATTTCTCCCCGCAAGCCCTTGGATGGGCCAGTCGCCTGATCTAATACGACGGTGCGGATCCCTTGCTTCGCCAGAGCCAGGGCTAAGACGGCTCCGCCGCCCCCTGCCCCCACCACTACGACATCAGTCTCTTCAGTCATCACGTCTCACACAGATAGGCGACGGTCGGAATTGAGGCTGAGAGTGGAGACGCACCAGAATGAACGGTTCATGCTCCATCTTCCTCAATCGTAGCCTGAACCTCAACCTTTTCGTTTATTTCCAACTCCGATATCGCGTGCGATCGTTCCACATCGCCAGGAACTTCTCCCGAGCCTTAATCGTGATCGTATGATCGGTAATGACGTCCAGCCGCTCATCGTTATAGCGATTACCGCTCGTCGTATGATTCATTGAGCCGGTCGTATTCACTTCATCGTCGATAACAACCTGTTTCAGGTGCATCAGCCCATCGTGCTCATTCACGAGAATTGGAATACCGGCCAAATGCAGCGTATGGAGAGCCGTGCGCTGTTTCACATCCTCGGTGCGCTGCCGATCAGTGATCAGACGTACATCAACTCCGCGCTTCTTCGCTTCGACCATGGCCGCCACTGCGCGCGGAGAGGTGAGCCCATAGGCCGCCACATAGAGATAGCGCGTCGCATGTCGATAGAGCGCCGTGAGGCGATCGAGCGGCGCGTCGTCAGGGCCGTAATAGACCTCTACCGTCGCGCCCCATCCGACCCCGAATGGCGCCAGAAGCGACAGGACGATGAGAGCCCACGCCAGCATGACTCGGCTAGACCTGACTGCATTCACCGACGGCAGATGGTAGGCCGGAGTCATTCGAGCTCGAATAACATCTTGAAGTGATCGTCCGTCGTCTCCCAGGCCTGAGGAGCAGAGGTAGCAAGCCACTGTTGCAGAAACTGCTTTTGGCCAGGCGTGAGTAATTGCTTGATCTGGTGAGACCGGCCTTGGAGAGGCTGCAGAAACCCAACCCGCTTCTGGAAATCCAATGTCGCGGTGCGGACATACATGTTTGTGAAGGCTGTCGGGATATCATCCTCTCCATCGCCTTGAATCCAAACCGATAAAAACTTCTCTAACTGGAGCCCGGTGCTATCCATGGCGGGATCGGTATCGTGAAAGAGTTCGTTTTCAGACTCTTCGAGCGGAAGCGCCTCTGCGGACCTGAACATGAAATTGCGTTTCCACATGTCATCGCGCTTCCAAATGGTGGCATAGTGGCGGCGGATTGCGGATAAAGTCAAGCCGAGAGGCATGCGGTTTCGTTACCTTGACATTGGCAAAGTCGCTTTGATAGCGTGTTGAAATTGTTTAATTTCTTGGCCATGTTAGGAGTCTTCAATGCAGGTCAAAATCAATGGGAAGACAGAAGAGATTACAGTAGGAACGGTCCTCGATCTTCTACAGGCCAAAAAAATTGAACCACAAATGGTTGCGGTCGAAGTCAACGATATTGTCTTGGACCGGAATCATCTCGCCACCACCAGCCTGAACGACGGCGACCGGGTTGAGTTTTTGTTTTATATGGGAGGTGGCCGGTGACGAGTACCCTGCATAAAGACATTACCGAACTCATCGGACGAACTCCCCTCGTTCGCCTGAACCGGTTGTCCCCTGTTGGCGGGGCGACAATCTACGGAAAAGTCGAATTTTTCAATCCCGGCGGAAGCATCAAGGATCGAATTTGCCTCAATATGATCGATGAGGCAGAACGACTGGGTGTATTAAAACCTGGCGGTACGATTGTCGAGCCGACCAGTGGAAACACCGGAATTGGACTGGCCTTAGTCGCTGCGGTCCGTGGGTATAAGCTGATTCTCGTGATGCCGGAGAGCATGAGCATGGAGCGGGCGAGCCTCTTATCGTCATATGGCGCGCAGCTCGTCTTGACCCCGGCCTGGGAAGGGATGAAGGGTGCGATCCGCGAGGCGGAAAGCATCATCGCGCAGAATCCCTCATACTGTATGCCGGATCAGTTTTCCAACCCAGCCAATCCTGCTATGCATAAAAAAACCACGGCGATCGAGATTCTTGAGGCGCTCGATGGAAAGATCGATGCATTTGTGGCGGCAGTGGGGACTGGTGGCACCATTACCGGATGCGGGGAACTGTTCAAAGAGCGGAATCCCAAGGTGCAGGTCATCGCGGTTGAACCGGCCGGATCACCAGTCTTATCAGGCGGAGAGCCAGGGCCCCATAAAATTCAGGGCATCGGCGCGGGGTTCGTCCCGAAGGTGTTGAACCAAGCCATTCTCGATCGGGTGATGACCGTGACTGACGACGAGGCCTATCAAACGGCCAAACAGCTCTCGAAAAAAGAGGGCCTCTTGGTAGGCATTTCTGCCGGAGCCAACGTATTCGCTGCGCAGAAGGTGGCTCTGGAACTGGGGCCAGGCAAAAACGTCGTGACTATTTTGTGCGACACGGGGGAACGGTATATCAGTATCGAAAAATACTTCAACATCTAGCGTGCGATGTGAAACGTTAGACGTAAAAGGTTCAGTGCATCTTTAAGAAAATTCGCGCTATTTTTTACGTGTTACCTTTCATGTTTAACGGGGCCTGCATGGAATTTACCGAAGATCAAATAAGTAGATACAGCCGCCACATCCTCCTGCCGGAGGTCGGTGGCAAGGGGCAAAAGAAGATCGCCAAGGCCAAGATCCTCCTGGTCGGCGCGGGGGGCCTTGGTTCGCCTGCTGCGCTCTACCTGGCCGCAGCCGGTATCGGCACTATTGGCCTCATCGATAGCGATGTCGTGGACCTGACCAATCTTCAACGACAAATTCTTCACCATACGTCTGACGTGGGCCGTCCCAAAGTCCTATCGGGAAAAGAGAAGATCCAGGCGTTGAACCCGGACGTCCAGGTCCCAATGTACGAAGAGCGTCTTACGGCCGGCAATGCGTTGAAAATCATCAGCGATTACGACATTGTCATCGACGGGGTCGATAACTTTACAGCCAAGTTCCTCATCAACGACGCCTGTTTCTTTGCTGAAAAACCGTTCGTTCACGGCGGAATTCTCCGCTTCGATGGGCGAGTGACGACCATTGTGCCCAAACAGTCTGCCTGTTATCGTTGTGTGTTTAAGACGCCGCCGCCGGCTGGGCTGGTCGCCTCCTGCCAAGAGGCAGGCGTGATCGGCGTATTAGCCGGCATCATTGGCACAATCCAAGCCACTGAGGCCTTGAAACTCATCCTTGGAATCGGTCATCCTCTGACGAACCGACTCCTGGATTTCGATGCACGTAAGACCCTGTTCAGAGAAATTAACGTGAAACGCAATCCTGACTGTGCGCTTTGTGGCGCGCATCCGACGATTACCGAATTGTTCGATGACGGCGATCCGTTTGCCGGCTGTGCCGTCCGGCCGTAATTATTGACTGAGTAAGGTGGAATCGCCATGACCACAATGAAAGCCCTAGTCTGTCGTGAGTGCGGAAAAGAATATCCAACGAAGGCGATCCATGTCTGCGAAATGTGCTTTGGCCCCCTCGAAGTGAAATACAGCTACGAGGAGATCAAAAAGAACATTTCCCGCAAAAAGATCCAAGACGGGCCACACAGCATCTGGCGCTATGCCGATCTCCTGCCGGTGGAAGGGCCCGCCTTTCTCGGCCCGCATGCCGGGATGACCCCGCTGGTGCGCGCGAAAAATCTTGGCGCCCACCTCGGACTGGACGAACTCTACATCAAGAACGATACAGTCAATCACCCCACGCTCTCGTTCAAAGATCGGGTTGTGGCCGTCGCCATTACCAGAGCGCGAGAGTTAGGATTTGAAACGATTGCCTGCGCCTCGACCGGCAATCTCGCCAATTCAGTCGCCGCTCATGCGGCTGAGGCAGGAATGCGCTGCTACGTGTTTATCCCAGGCGATCTGGAAGCCGCGAAGGTGCTCGGAAACTTGATCTACAAACCCAACGTGGTGGAGATTGAAGGCAATTACGATGACGTGAATCGGCTCTGTAGCGAAATTGCCGGCGAGCATGGCTGGGCGTTCGTCAACATCAATATCCGCCCCTACTATGCGGAAGGCTCGAAGACGTTGGCATTCGAAACCGTCGAGCAACTCGGCTGGCGCACACCGGACCAGGTCGTCATCCCGATGGCGTCCGGCTCGCTCTTGACCAAAATCTGGAAGGGCCTCCACGAAATGAAATACGTGGGATTGATCGATGAAGTGAGGACCAAAATCAACGGAGCGCAGGCCGAAGGTTGCTCACCGATTTCTACGGCTTTTAAGGCTGGGCGGGACTTTTTTAAACCGGTAAAACCCAAGACCATCGCCAAGTCCTTGGCGATCGGGAATCCAGCAGACGGGTACTATGCCCTGAAGGCCACGGCCGAGAGCAAGGGCTCTATGGACATGGTGACAGACGACGAGGTGGTGGACGGCATCAAGCTGCTTGCACAGACGGAAGGGATCTTCGCCGAAACGGCCGGTGGTGTCACGATCGGTGTGCTCCAAAAGTTGGTGAAAAACGGCACGATTAAGAAAGGTGATCTGACCGTAGCCTATATCACCGGGAACGGTTTGAAAACCCAGGAAGCCGTGATCGATGCCGTCGGACGACCGGTCCGCATTCAGCCAAGTCTGGTTGCATTTGAGAAAACATTTAAAATGGGCAAGAACGGTGGTGGTGAGCATGATTAAAGTTCGCATTCCGACTCCGCTACGCCCGCTGACCAAGGGCCAGGGAGAAGTCGAAACGAAAGCCGCGAGCGTGCTTGAGATGATCGAGGCGCTCAATACTGCGCATCCCGGCATTAAAGATCGCCTCTGCGACGACACGGG
>JACMLT010000070.1 GCA_014379455.1 Nitrospiraceae bacterium | reverse complement strand
CACCGTAACTTGTGGCGTAACAAGATGGGCTACGACTTGGTAAGGAGAGCTAGCTTCATGATTTCCGGCAGTGAGATTCAAGAGACCTTCCCAGAGAAACTTGCCTGTTGCTGCGTCATAGGCGCGAAGCGTAAACGATGAAAGTCCATCACCTCCCGGGCCAACTCCTCCTGCGAAAATCCGGTCACGAGGCGCATTGTCCAATGACGCGGCATCTTCTCTCACATCCAGCTCAAATGTTTCATCAGTGAGGATTACGCCACTCTCAGCATCGTACGTTTTAACTGTAAGCTTCGATGTCTCGGCATTTTCATATCCAATACCAGCTGCCACAACTGCCCTAGCTTTCACCTGCACGCGAGACGACAGATCCGCAGTCCAGGCTGTTAATGGAAGACTGACGCCGATTACAACACCTACAATCAAGGCGCTGTAGAACACTTTCTTTGTTCGCTCATGAACCTGTAGCTCAGTATGTACGGTCACAAACTTGCGCGTGATTGGCTTAAACCACTCACTCATTTGACCGAGCGTCTGAGGCAGCCACCGGATGATCGTCATGTGCAGTTCTCCTTTGCTTATACTGGAGTTTCGCACTGACGCTTCTGGGCGTAAATCCTTCACTATGGGGAGAAATCCCCTCGAAAGAGGGGGAATATCAGACGGCTGGATAGTCGGGGGAAACACGAAAAGCAAGATATGTGGAATTGGGTTTTGCCCGTGCACCGCTACCTGGGCAATACCTCTCGATTCTAGACACCGGCATTCTCGGATATCCTCACAAGCGGAACTTGGCTGAAAACAAAAAAGCGATACCACGCCATAAATCAGTACAGCCGATAGTCAAATCGCCTGACCAATGGAGTGCTCAAGAGGATAGAGTGGCCCAGCCCATCCTTGAGCCCAGTCAGAAGGGCTCAAAAACATCGAGCCCGCGGGCGATCTCCCTGCCAGGATGGACCAGAAAGGCGTTGTAACGACTTGGCCTGTAGTTCCTCACAGGCTGCGGGAAAACCCTTTCAATACAGTAGAACTTCGATGGCTTGCACACCCGGGACACGAGGAGCATATCTTGCTATTGCTGTGCGCAGCAGAACAAGACTATCATCTCGTCCATGCGATACGCCTGGACGTTAATTGGCCTACTTGTGGGACTCAGCCTCATCGGAGCGACTACCACTCAACTCGTACCGGCCGCCACGGAGGCCGGCCGAATAGGATGGATGCTCTACCTCCTCGTATTTCCTCTCACTCTCGCTAGCCTCGTATGGATGGGATGGACTTGGACAGCTATGGCCTGCGTCATCTATGGCACGGTGGGATTGGCCTTAGACCTCGCCACCGTCACGAGCATTCTCGGCGGAAAAGGCGAAACCAATAAGCTATTCTTCTTCAGTGTGATGAGCGGGATTGTGAATTTCTTATTGATCTTGTTTGGCGCTCGCGCGTTTTTGCATTCGTTCCAGGAGACCGCGCTTCCATTATCCCGCCCTCCCAGTCCTCCGTCCCCTTCTTCATCCGCAAGACCTTAATCTGTTCGAATCCGACATCTGTCAACCAGGTCCTCGTCTCGGCTGCCTTATAGGTATCGCCTCGTTCAGTAAACAGCAACATCGAGACCGCGAAAAGACTTGCCTCTTCGGGAAACAGCCCTTCCCTATCGTGGAGAAAGGCATCCTGAATCAGGAGGCGGCCTCCGGGATTCAATGCAGCCAACGCTCGGAGAAACAGCGCTTGATTATCTTTCGGCGAATAGATATGGAGTACGTTTGAATACCAGATGACATCGTAGGTACCAGGAATGGGCTCTGCCAGAAAGTCCAGTGGCATCAAAAAGAGTCGAGCACCGGCCTTGTGAGTTGACGCAATCTCTTTCGCTACATCGAGGGCTGCGGGACGGTCGCATACGGTGGCACGGAGTGCAGGATTCTTTGAAAGAAAAGCCATGGCATACGTACCGGGACCACCGCCAAGATCGAGCAGGGTCCTCGCCCCACGCAAGCCGATCTGAGCCGCAATCTTCGGAGCCGTCTCCAAAGTCCGGTGATGCATCGCCCATGTGAACCGACGACGATAGTCCGATTCCTCAGGTTCATCGTGATCGAGTGGCAATCCACTCTTCACGGATTCTGGCAGGCGCCCCCAATCGGCCCAATGACTCGTGATCAGCCTGAGATAATCCCCTCGATAGGCCGGATGGTGAGCGTTCAACGCCGTGGCACTCAACCGGCTGTTCCGATAGGTCTCGCTCTGTTTCTTCAGCAGCCCAGCCATCGCGAGGTTCCGGCAGAGAATAGCCAAGCCCCGCTCACTCACTTTCATGTCACGAGCCAGATCTGGAATGGCCCATGCTTCGGTGCCGATAGCGGTAAAGAGGTCCAGCTCAATCGCGGCAATCAACACCCGTGGCAACCGGTACGCCGTAATTGCATTGCGGAAGTCATCGAATGTGGAGAGAGGTCTGATCATCGAGCCACACCGATTGTCCTCACACACCAGCGCATGAGATCCTGCACGGCTATGGGGTTTGTCGAGTCTATGTTCCGTTCGAAAAACGCAGCAACGTAGTCATCGGTTATTTGGGTCTGTTCAGAAAAACCGGATTTCAGTAGAATCGCACGATACTTTGAGACCTCCGGTTGGATGTAATACTTGGCCTGTTTCGCAATCTCGTCCATGCCAAGATCTTCCGGCGTTCCATCGGATAGCAGGGTCATCACATCGTCCAGTGCCATACCGTACTGGCAAAGCAACCGTCCGTCCGGCGTGAGCTCCAGCATCCAACCATCGGAACCAAGATCCATCGTCAGCACGCCGCCGGCCTCGAATTCTTGTAGTTGAGGAAATGTCGGGGCCAGCGAGGCCTTGAGAATAGCCCAGGACGTAGAAGCTTCCTCACTCATACATGCGTCTTTCGATGAGGGGGCACCCCATCTTGCCCGGCGAGGCTAGCACGCAGGGCTGTCAAACGTTGAATATTCTCTTCGAGCTTCGGCAGCTTGTACTTGCGATCCATATGCACCACCAGTTCAAGGAGATCTGCCGCTTCACGCAACTTACCGGTCTCTTCATAACATTGTGCCAACAGATACCGAGCACCGCCTGTCCGCAACTCGTCGCGCGATCGCTCGGCAATCGACTGGCTGGTCTGACAGCAGGCAATGGCGTCGCCGTACCGCTGCTGCATCAAAAACGTTCGACCGATCATGCGCCAGGCATCGGCCACACCGCCATCATTTCCCAACCGGCGCATCAGGACCAGCGACTGCTCATAGTATCCAATCGCCTGCTCGAACTCTTTCGTCTCGCGCGCGACCAAGCCAAGGTCCGAAAACAGTACCGCCTTGCCAGCCTCATCGTGAGTCTTACTCATGAGATCCAACGCTTCGAGATAGTAGGCCTTGGCGCGATCCCATTCACCCGCATCGGCTCTCAAGTTCCCTAAATTGCCTAGGGTCGTTCCAATTCCCTTTTCACCCCCAAGAATCTTCTGGAGTTCTAATACCTCCTGGTAATACGTCTGAGCCGACTCCCGACGCCCACTGACCGCACAAATATTTCCAAGGTTTCCCAGCGTGGCTGCCAACGCCCGTTGATCTCCGGTCAGCCTGTCACATTCCAAGGCCTTCGCATAGCAGGTATAGGCATCGGTATAGAACCCCCGCGAGAAATGCTCATTGCCCTGGCGATTGAGTTCTTCTGAAAGCCCGTTGCGAAGTGTCATGATGAGGGCTGGAGCAACCGTTCGAGCGCCTGCTTGGCGCCAGTCAAAATCGAGGCACCGTCGCCGACCAACAGACTTTCAAAATTGTACTTGAGAAGCCGACGCAATCCATCCTGAGCTCTCCTCACATCTGCATATTTTTCATCGGAGAGCATACGAACGGAGCTAGCTGGTTTCCCGATCAAGGCATCGCCGACAATCAGAACGCCCTTGCCCTGCTGAATGAACAGAGCTGATTCACCGGAAGACTTTTGGTCTTTCAACTGAATCACCCAAATCCCGCCCGGCAGCAATTCTCCATCTTTGAATGTCTTGGTGGGGATAAGATCTATCTGCGCAGCATCTGCTTCCGGCACATGCAGTTGACAATGAAACTCGCTTTGGTACCTGGCTGCCTCGCGCACATGGTCCCGATTCGTCACGATGATGTAATCGACTGGACCGTTGCGGAGGATGGTAGAACTCGCCTCGCCGGTCATAGGTGGAGGGTCGATAAGAATTTTGTGTTCCCCGACCGTCAAGAAGAGCCCGTTGAAATCGAGCTGTTTCTCCTCGGAGAACCAAGACCATTGCCAGATGCCGGGAAGCAGATTCTTCATAATAGAGCCGATGGCTTATGGCACGGGTGGATCACAGCGCAGAGACGGCATCTTTGATGGTTTTCGTGACCTTGGACAGAATGCTCGCCTCGTTTGGCAAATCGATAATGTCATCCTCCGAAACCGTAATGAATTTTCGATTCGGCCCCTTCGTGAGCGAAATCAGAAACATGCTATTAGAAGGCGTTACAGGGATCACCACCTGCACAGCTGCATCAGTCCCCTTCACCACCTCTAAAAACTTCTGCTTCCCCTCTTCCATTTCGTCCATCGTCTTTTCCCCCTCCCTCTCCGCGGAAATCGATATTTCTTCTGCGCCGCGGGTGAGGGATCCTCGCCTGCGCGCGTCGGGCGAGCACTGCTTTATCGAGCGCGTTCCGCGAGTAGCGGGATTCCTCACCCGTGGCGCAGTCCTACATTTTCTTGCTTCCGGCTGCCAACAACTTTTCAACTTCCGCCACAATCGCTTCTTCGCCGGCCAGGTCCATGCTGCCGGCACACTGCCATCGAATCATACCCTGCTGATCGATCACATAGACATTAGGAATGAACTTCCCACCTCCGTACAATTTATCGGTTACCTTGTTCGGATCCAGCAGGTAGGGATAGGTAACTTCTACCGGAAAGGCGGACAAAAACTCACCCACACTGCTTTTGGAGTTGCCGGATGAGTTGACGCCAAGCACAGCCACATTTTTCCTTTTCGTCATCTCTGTAACCTTTTGGAGGGCCGATCCTTGAACCATACAGGGGTCACAGATATGAAACAGTCCAAGTACGATGACTTTCCCAGCGTAGGTATCCAGCCCCACGATCTCACCGGTAATGGCCGTCAATGTAAACACAGGTGCCTTCTCTCCAACTTTGAATAGCCCCTCCGCAATCGCCTGATAGGTTGCCATACAAGGAATCAGCAATACAAAAAGTGCGATCCACAGTTTTTTCATGACGCGCACACCTGCCTTACTACTCAATGTGGAGATGAAATTTCTGATCAGGCGAGTCTTGCATATAATTCAATCGCGATGCACCATTCGTTTTCACGTATCGCCGTATCCTACCATGCAGATTTTTTCAGGAGCAACGGGCGGCCACCCCGTGAAGATCGCCATGCTCTGCCTGGCTGGGACAAAGAAGTCCCCACCATTCGAGGCCGCAGACCCATGGTTCGACGGAGTGCTCGCTCAGAATGTCTTGCGAAGACTGTCGGGTGTGCTGGACAAGATCTTGCTAGATCAGCTCTCAGACCTCAATAGCCAGCTAGATCCACTAAGGGGGCCTGCGTCAGCAACCCAGCATGCACTAGTGATCTCTTGTACAGAGGAGATTGCATCCCCAGAAAGTGCGATAGAACATGCAGCAGGCTGCACTTGCCTATTGGTAGTGCTGGGCTTGAGTCAGAAAGAGGGTGGCGTAGAGACCTTGCTGTCGCATCAAGTCATCGTGCGTTCCCTGCTCGATGATCTGGCCTCGGTCAACGACAAAAATCCGGTCGGCCATTTTTACGGTAGACAGCCGGTGGCTGATTAAAATCGCGATGCGTCCCTGAGCAAGCTCGTGAAACCGTTCGATCAATTCTGCTTCTGCCTTGGCATCCATCGCGCTGGTGGGCTCGTCGAGAATCAGGATCTGAGAATCGCGGAGGATGGCCCTGGCGAGCGCCACCTTTTGCCATTCGCCAATACTCAGCTCATGCCCGCCATCGAACAGCTTGCCAAGCAATGACTCGTACCCCTTCGGCAAGCGTTCGATGGCTTCATGGACTCCAGCCTGTTTTGCAGCTTGGGTCACGGTAGCAAGATCCACATCGGACGCTCGTACACCCAAGGCGATGTTGTCCTTTGCCGATAGTTGAAACTTTACGAAGTCCTGAAAGATCCCGCTAACGGCGCCGCGTAGATCGGCAATGGGGTAATCACGAATATCTGTTCCATCGATTGTAATGCGCCCTCCCGTCGGATCATAGAAACGGCATAGAAGCTTCACCAGCGTCGTCTTTCCAGCGCCATTGGCCCCGACAAATGCAACATGTTCACAGGGTTTTATCGTAAGTGTAAAGTCTCGTATCGCGACACGTTCTTCGTGCGGGTACTGGAATGACACACGATCGAACGTCAGACCCTGCGTAATAGGTCTGGGAAATTGTTTCGGATGTGACGACTCCGGCAAACGGGACTGCACTCCAAGAAACTCATCCAACGAAGATAGAAACAGATTACTTTCATAGAGGCTTGACACACTCCACCCCAACCCCTCCAAAAATCCTGATGCCCGCTGCACCGCTTGGAAAACATGACAAGGCTGCCCAGTGTGAGCAACCCCTGATACGTCTGAACCGCCACGAAGCTATAGACACCGAACATACCAGCCACTCCCACGATCTGCGCGGCAAGACCCGCGAGCACCCATCGGCGCTCTAACGCAATCCGTTCCAGGCGCAGCACCGATCGCGCGTCAAGGAACCATCCCCGCAATCGAGGGCCGAGGTCAAACAACCGGACTTCTTTGGCTGCCGTCGCTTGGGTCAGCAACGTATTGAGGTACCAGGCCTTCCGTTGAAGCGGTGTCCGTTCGCGTTCCCATGCATACAACCGGTTGGATTGTTGCAGACGGACGAAAAAGTATGGGACCGCTGTCAACATCAAGACTGGAATGACCCCTCAATGCAGCCACCAGAGGATGCTCATCATTGCCAGTAAGGAAATCGCGTCTTGACCGAATTGCAGTAATGCATTGAGGATCGCTGTCGGGCGATAGGGCGCTTCTTGCTGTGCACGATGCAGTGTGTCTTGATACTGTGCATTCTCGTAGTACTCAAGATCGACTTCAACCGACTTGGCCTGGAGGAGCGCATGCATGTGATCCGTGACCACTTGAGATTGAATTCTTGATATGAGGGAAGACGCAACGGTGAGGATTGCACTGGCTACTGCGACGCCCGCTAACCCACCGAGGATCGTGGTGATGTGGGTCATCGAAGATTCGTCTGCTGGAGTCTTGAGCCCTTCGGTCACGGCATCGATCAATAACTTCGTTAGATACAAGACCAGTAACGGCAAGAGGCCTTTATTCACGCACACAATGATACTGCCGACAGCTAGACGTGGACTACTTTCCCACACAAACGAGAGGGCACGGCGAACCGTCTGAAGGAACGGCTGGATACGAGAGAGCACAGCGTTCATATGTGTATGTCTACTGGAGGATGGCTACCTCAGAGAATAGCAGCTCGGCCCTGTTTAGACTCGATGGTCAGCTCCAGGTTCCGCCTGCCTGACGGCTCGGATGGATACGAGAACGTCACTGTGAACTGCAGCCAGTACTCTCCTATTTCATGAAACGGGTGACCATCGAGCATGAGCCAGGCATGTCCATCGAGGCCTGCCGCTTCCTTCCTAACCCCGCACCGAAACTGAACGGCATCGCCCGATTGGCGCGCTAAATGATAGAGCGTCAACGATCGGGGGAAGCAATTTCCCTTCTTGTTATAGGGGAATAATTGAAGCCATCGATCGACGTAGTAGACCAGATCCTCAAAGGAATCCCCACCAGGATTCTGCGCCATCGAACAGTGATGGAGCCGGTCCAATACTTGCGGCAACGGTTTGATCCGCAAAAGGATCCGAATCCAGGACACCGTCAACGCTGCCCAGAGCACCGCCCGATACTTTTTTACGACTCGCATCATAGTCGATCCGGTGCAGCAACCCACATTTCAGATGCCTGCAATCGGAGGCTCCAACAACAAAGAAGCGCTCATTAAGTGTCTACCGCGACCTGTGAATCTCTCCGTCTGGTAACAGGAACCGAGTAGGCAGCCCAATTGTAGAGTCACACGAACGACAGCTAGCCCCCGTGTTCAACCCATCGATTGAGTGCCCCGCGAATTGGTGCAGGAACGAGACTTCTCACTGCCCACTGAAATGGCCGAATCAGCCGAGATACATATGTCAGCGAGCGACGTGAGTGGAGCCAGGCAGGAGGTGACTTTCCCATGGAAGATTCATCACGACACAGAACGAGGCCGAACCGCCATTGCTCCCACCACGAATCCTTTAGCGCAAAGTACAACGCGATGGCTTGCTCTTCATGCACACCCTCACGAGGATCGGCCAACAGCGTTGCCGGCATGCGCTCTGAAAACATTTCAACATCCATGTCGCCCGAGTAGCGGGCCCGCACTCCTTCTGAAAGCGGCGCATCTAGCACGTGATGAGCAAGCGACAATCCGATACAGATCAGCCGCCTACAGCCCCAGGCCGAGGCATTAGAAAAGATCCGCTCCCAATCCAAATCCGGGTGGGACCGAAGAAGCTCAGCGACATCACAGACCCACTTGAGCTGTTCCCAGGCATGTTTCGATCCATGCACACAGAGGACAATCAAGAGATCTTCCGGAGCCAATCCCTGGACCACCTTGTTTCCCAATATCACAGGCCTCCGCTGCGCCCAGAACTCGGGACGATCCAAGTGAAACATGAAGTGCTGGTGAGCCATCACCCACTGTAGATCCACCCGGAAGAGGGTTCGTTTCTTGATGAAGACATGATAGGGACCTTCCTCATGATCCGACTCTGTAGCAGGGTCCTTCTGCTCATAGCCCTGTGCCAATAAGATAGCGCGAGCCTCCCCCATTGCGCGCTCGGGAATGAGGAGGTCCATGTCACTGAAGTCGCGTAGCGTAAGATCTCCGTACGCCGAGAGAGCGAGGGTTGCGCCTTTGATGGGAATGACGGGAACGCCTTGCATGTCAAAGGCCTCGCATACCTTCCCAAGTTCATGGGCCAAGGAACGGTTCAGTAACGCACCAGCTTGAGTTTTCTGGCGTAACCGCGCCAACGTATCGGCTGGAACAAGGTTGGAACACAGTGCGGATACGTTCCGGTACAGCAGAGGGAGCACTCCGTGATACCCAGCCAGGTTGAGCAGAACGCTCCAGTCCAAAGGCTCCATTACCCGCTGGCGGATGCACGTCTTAAGCTCCTCAGGCATGCTGGTGCGGGCACACCACACCAGGAGCTCCGCTTCCCGCCGCCAGGAAAACTGCCTGCCTAACATTATCGTCCCTTCTCCAGTAATGGCGTAATCAGTTTTGGCAAGTCGAGAATATCCTGGCCAAAATGCAACCGATAGCAGTCAACCTGCTGCACGAGTTTCGCTAACACCTGAAACTCCCGCCTCGCGACCTCTTGATCGTACACGAGTAACGCTTGAGGTAGCAGCGCTTCCAATGCCCGGCTCTTGGGAAGCAGTTCCAGGCGGCTCTGTGGCGCGTCAACGACATGAGGGAATAGGACAATTGCCGGTTGGCACCGCTCCCCGACCGCCGTCGGATACAGATCTTCGGCATAGAAATAGCGTTTGGGAACACCTGGGTGAAGAACCCGCTCCGAAGCTTCTCTGAGCTCAGGGAAAAATTGAACAGTGGCATCCGTCACATTAATCTTAATAGGGAATGGCAAAACCTCAATATGTGCCCCCGAATCGTGCAGGAGCGGATGATCGTCTGAGAGATAGCGATAACCTGACCGAAGCAATGAAATAAACGAGGTGGTTTTCCCTCGGCCGCTGTTCCCTGGAATCAAGACGGCGCGCCCATAATGTTCCAACGCTGTTGCATGGATCGTATAGAGCCCCCGTCGCCGTAATAGCTCAATCAGGGTCAGATGGAACAGATACTCAACAAGGGTGGCTGGCAGCTGTTCAGGATTGATCAGATAACCCTTAGCGTGGCCCTGCTTCCCATCGATCGCCAATACCCCAACGCGATGGAAGTCTACGCTCAGAACCCCCTGGTCCTGAGTCACCTCATAAGGGAGTCCCGTCGCCCGTTGATCCCCAACAGCCTCACCCGTACCGGACGCTAACCGACATGCCGACGCAGAAATGGTGAGGGGTACATCTGCCCGATTCTGCACAGCATAAAACTGGATCGTAAGGGCAGGAGCCGCACCAAGGGAATCCTGACGAAAATGCTGCAGTAGCTCGTTTACCGGATCCGCCAGAGTCGGCGATCCAGTCGTATACCTTACCGAGGTGCCATAGAGTGAAAAACATGACTCATCCATAACCTTTTCTACCATGCTCTCCACATTTCTACCGATTAAATTCGATCTGCGACCATGTCCACCTTCGGAGAAGACGGGGCCAGCCCAATCAACCATTGGGCCAGCCCCTCAAGATAAATAATTGTCCTTAAGCTAATTCAGGCGTCTTTCTTTTTCGTCGCAATTGTAGCTGGACTGACCCGCCGTGATGTCGCGCAGCAACTCGTGTTTCACCATCTCCGGCTTGAGATATTCTTCTTTTTTCTGTTCCATGGTTCCGAACCTCCTTTGAATACGGGTTCATGTTGGAGAAAGAGACTGCCGATTCTTGCGAACCAGCCGCCCTTCGAAATAATCGTGCTTGCACTAATTCAGACGCACTGTTTTCTCATCGCAATTGTAGCTGGACTGACCCGCCGTGATGTCGCGCAGCAACTCGTGCTTGAGGACCACCGGCTGGACATACTGTTCTTTTTCCTGTTCCATTCTTACTCACCTCCTTTCTTGTTGAAGTAACCCTTCCTGAATCAACTCGTTGGCCCAGGCCAGCAGATCGTCAAGCGCTTGTTCAGAGCCCACCTCGAACCGCTCACACAATACGGCATGGATTGCGCTAATGGTCTGCCGCCCCATGCACTGTTCCCAAATGACGCTCCCGAGCCGGTTTAATGTGTAGTACCGCCCGCTACTCAGATCCAATAGCACCGTCTCTCCATCCATCGTCGTCCCCTGCACATCGGGACTTGCTCGCAAGAAAGTCCGATCCAATTGGGTCATGTCAATGCCAGATGCTGTGACGAGTTCAGATATCGCCTCCTGCATTTGATCGGCCATGGACTCTCCTTCCCAGTCTTCGATGGTTGTTGTTTGCCCTTCTGAACAGATACATCGCACGCCCTGCAGTGCACGTATCTGGCAGCTGAGGAAAGCGAGGATCTGCTGCTTCAAGAAAGGTAGCCCGACATTGGAATTCTGCCTAGACCCCAAAAGGGCTGTGACAGCCCCTACCTTTTTGGTCAGGGCCTGGGATCATGCCATTTCTCACCAAATTGGGAAGAATCTATGTATGGCTATTGATTTCGTCAGAGTAAGAAGAGGCCAACAGGAGGATCAAAAGCCAACAAGATCTAAGAGTCAATTGAAGAGGCCTCGCGGAAAACGGCAGGAGGAATAGCTGCCAGGGCAAAAAAACGCGAATATCACTAGAACCGGAACGATCACAGAGGGGAGGGACTGGCCGACTAGGAATAACCGGTTGTCCATAGCGGAGAACACTCTCAATCGCCAGTTCATAGTGGCGATCCGAACTAGGTGGAGGGCTGGCTTTATCTCGCCGTGATACTTGATCTGTACTCCCGCCTAGTGATCGGCTGTGCGATGGGACACTGGCTAAGCGTACAGTTGGCCGAGCAGGCCCTCACCATGGCGTTGGCAAACCAGGACCCACGGGCAGAGCTCCTGCGCCACTCGGGTCTCGGCAGCCAGTATGCCGCCATGAGGTACCAGTTGCTGCTCACCACTCACGTCATTATCACCAACATGTCGAAGCGAGGGAGCTGCTGTGACAATGCCTGTGTTGAGAGTTTCTTTGGAACACTCAAGCATGAATTCGTCCACCATGGGCACTACGCAACCCGTTCAGACGGGAAACGAGATATCTTCGATTACATTTCTGGACTCTACAATCGGAAGGGCTGGCATTTCACCCTTGCCTGTTACTCCCTAACCGAGTACGAAGCAAGGAAGGTTGATGAAGACCGAACCCAAGCCGCCCAGAAGTTATCTTCGGTGATCCTGGTGTAACAAATGAAGGAAGATCAGAGCTAAATGGATGGTTCGAAGAGGCCCAATTGCCACTCCTCAGCGCGGGTCAGAGGAATGGGGTAGCGTTCCGTAAAGCAGGCGTTGCAATACTGGCTTGGTGTGCCAGGTGAGGCGTTCAGCATGCCATCAAGACTCAAGTAGGCAAGGCTATCAGCCGTGATGTATTTCCGAATCTCTTCGGTCGTGTGGCTGGAAGCGATAAGTTCCTTCTTCGTAGGCGTATCGATACCGTAGAAACAGGGCGAGATAATCGGCGGCGAACTGATGCGCATATGCACTTCTTTGGCTCCGGCATTACGAAGCATCTTCACAATTTTACGGCTTGTTGTGCCTCGTACCAGGGAATCATCGACCACGATGACCCGTTTCCCCTCCAACACTTCGGGCACGGCATTGAGCTTCACCTTTACGCCAAAGTGTCGGATCGATTGTTCTGGTTCAATGAAGGTACGGCCAACATAGTGATTTCGAATCAGTCCAAGTTCAAATGGAATCCCCGCCCCCTCGGCATAGCCGAGCGAAGCAGGCACTCCGGAGTCCGGTACGGGAATGACGATATCCGCCGGTACCGACGATTCCTTCGCCAGTTGCCGGCCTAAGGCCTTGCGCGTGGAATAGACCGCGTTCGCCCCGAAAATCTTGCTGTCCGGCCTGGCAAAGTACACATATTCAAAGACGCACATCGCGGGACTGGCCGGCGCAAATGGTTTATAACTCGTCACGCCCTTGTCGCTCAGCACGACCAACTCTCCCGGCTCGATCTCGCGGACAATTTCAGCTCCGAGCAGATCGAAGGCGCAGGTTTCAGAGGCTACAAGATACGTATTGCCTAACCGGCCGAGACAGAGGGGCCGGAACCCATGAGGGTCCCGAACTGCGATAATCCCCTCATCTGTTTGTAACACGATCGAAAACGCCCCTCGGACTTGGCTCAACGCATCAATGATGCGCGCCAGCAACGTATCGGCCCGCGAATGAGCGATCAGATGGATGATGACTTCGCTGTCTGAGGTGGATTGAAAGATAGCGCCGTACGCTTCGAGTTCGTGACGCAACACTTGAGCATTGATCAGGTTGCCATTATGGGCGAGCGCCAGATTTCCAAACGCAAAGTTGACCGAGAACGGCTGAACGTTCTTAAGATCGTTCCCTCCGGCGGTGGAGTAACGATTGTGACCGATCGCCATCGAACCGAGCAATTGATCGAGCGCCTGGGGATTATAAATATCCGCAACAAGCCCCTTCCCCTTATGAACATAAAACTGTTCGCCATCGCCGGAAACGATGCCGGAGGCTTCCTGTCCGCGATGCTGCAGGGCATACAACCCTAGATAGGTGAGGTTTGCCGCTTCCTTATGGCCGTATATGCCAAACACGGCACATTCGTCGTGGAACTTGTCTGGGCTCTTATGTGAACGGTGAACGGTGAACGGTGAAACGATGGGAAGTTCTTTCGCAGTTTTCTTATTGATGGTTTCACGTTTCACTTTTTGCGTCTCACGTTTTACGTTTGGCTCAGCGTGCGTTCGATCGAAAAAGCCCACCGATCGTACAGTTGATCGATAGGGAGATCGAGATGGCAACCGTCGCTCCATTGCCCCTTCTCCACATCGATAACGAAACGGTCTCCTCCTACAGTCCCAATTTTCATCGCTGGAACACCCGAGTCCCAAGCGTGATTTAATACCTTGTCCACCATCTCCGGTTTTACTGAAAGAATGACCCGCGATTGGCTCTCACCGAACAGGAGCGCATCCAGCCGCAAGGTATCGAGAGCCAACTTTACCACAGCCCCACGCCTGGTGTCCGGGGCAGAAATACAACATTCAGCCAATGCGATGGAAAGCCCACCATCTGAACAATCATGTGCTGATTGCACAGATCCTTCATGGATTACATTCAGTACAAAGTCGTGAAGCATCTTTTCCGTTTCTAGGCTAAGGAACGGTGGCGATCCCTGCTCGCGATGGTGATGCACTTTGAGATACTCACTACCGCCCAGGTCTTCCTTCGTCTTGCCCAGGAGAAGAATCACATCACCGTCCTGCTTGAACCACTGCGTCATCGTCTTATCAGCCGCATCGATCAGCCCGACCATGCCCAACATCGGAGTGGGATAAATCGAGAGGCTGTTGGTCTCATTGTAGAAACTCACGTTACCACTGACGATAGGAATCTTGAAGTGCTCGCAGGCATCCTTCAGGCCTTCAATCGCCAACACAAACTGCCACATGATTTCAGGACGCTCTGGGTTGCCAAAATTCAAACAGTCCGTGAGACCAATCGCCTCCGCGCCGGAACACACCAGATTCCTTGCCGCCTCAGCTACTGCGAGACGAGCCCCTTCGTAGGGATGCAGCAAGCAATAGCGGCTATTACAGTCCACTGTCATCGCGAGAGCTTTGTTGGTCCCTTTGATCCGAACCACCGCTGCATCAGAACCAGGCCGAACCATCGTGTTGGTCCCTACCATGTGATCGAACTGCTCAAAGACCCAGCGTTTACTCGCAATTGTCGGCGACTCCAGCAGGGACAACAGCACCAGACTCGCATCTTTCACATCCGGCAGCGCATCGTAATTCAGGTTGGTCAACATGTCTTGATAGCCTGGCGGCGAATAGGGCCGCTCGTAACGGGGTCCGTCATCGGCCAGTGACTTTGCCGGAATCTCCGCCACCACCTTGCCCTGATCTCTCACCCTGAGAATCCCATCGCCCGTGACCCGCCCCACCACCGCCACATCAAGATCCCATTTCTTACAGATCCTGATGCATTCATCTTCCTTACCCGCCTGCGCCACCATCAACATGCGTTCTTGCGATTCAGATAGCATCAATTCATAGGGTGTCATGCCCGGCTCACGCCGAGGCACATCGGTCAAGTCCAGATCGATTCCGTTGCCGGCACGCGACGCCATTTCACAGGACGAACTAGTCAGCCCCGCGGCCCCCATGTCCTGAATACCAACCAGCAGATCGCCCGCCATCAGCTCGAGACAGGCTTCTAGTAACAGTTTCTCGGTAAATGGATCACCCACCTGCACCGTGGGCCGCTTCTGCTCCGACTGGTCATCGAAGGAATCGGACGCCATTGTCGCGCCATGAATCCCATCGCGGCCCGTCTTCGAACCGAAATAGATTACCGGATTCCCGACCCCGGCCGCTGTCCCAAGAAAAATCTTGTCCTTGTGCGCAATGCCAAGGCAAAACACGTTCACAAGCGGATTCTGCGAATAAATATCGTTGAAGACGATTTCACCGCCCACCGTCGGCACTCCCATGCAGTTGCCGTAGCCCGCGATGCCGGCCACGACGCCCTTGACCAGATGCCGATTCTTCGCATGATCAAGCCCACCGAACCGCAACGCATCGAGCAACGCAATCGGACGCGCACCCATCGTAAAGATGTCGCGCAGAATCCCTCCCACCCCGGTCGCCGCACCCTGATAGGGTTCGATGAACGAAGGATGGTTATGCGACTCCATCTTGAAGACTGCGCAAAGCCCGTCGCCGATATCCACCACGCCGGCATTTTCTCCCGGCCCCTGAACTACCCTATGTCCAGTCGTCGGCAACTTCTTCAAATGCACGCGCGAACTCTTATAGGAGCAATGCTCCGACCACATCACGGAGAACATGCCCAGCTCAGTGATGTTTGGCTCCCGCCCCAGTATTTCGACAATCTTCTTATACTCATCGTCAGTCAAATTATGCTGCGCGATGAGGTCTTTCGTAATAACTGGTGCCGTCACGATCACCATACCCTTTCGTTACACATCACACTGACAGCCCTTATTCCGAAGAATCACGATCTGCTTACTCGGCCTGTCCACATAGATAGTCTGCTTCGCACTGCCCGTCGCCTGTCTCTTTGCCAGCGGACTGCGATGCCGGTAGCCACGGTCGTTCTTCTCAACAACAAGTGCTTCGTGCCGCCCATACAAGGCTTTCAGCTTGTCCTTCCACCGCAACGTCTCCGGATGATGCGCATACCCCTTCTTGCCGTTCACGATCACCGACCATATCGCATGCAACTCCCGATGCTCCCCCAACAAATGATTTCGACAGAGTCTCCGTCTCCGTGGAGCAATATCCCAGATACGCATTACATCGTGCGTCGCACTATCTTGAGCGATGAGGTCATTTTAGAATTTATAGATTTAGATTACCGTACCTTTAATAAAATTATTAACAATATAGGCGTATCCTTGGTCTGGAACTTCAAAGAAATCAAAAAGCATGAACAATGGTGCGGTCAGCTCTTTAACCAGTTCTGGTAGATTAGATTCTATTTCCCCCAGTGGGACGGCAATCTCTACGTACAGCTCATCTTCAGTAGCATGCTGCTTCAGATCTAAGTGGAGGGCGGGCCAATTACCACTGGAGGCTTTGATGTGGCGACCTTTAAGCCCTCCATGCTTAATCGCAACTTGAACCCTTGTCGTATCCGAAACACCCAGGTTTTTGTAAAGTCGCGCACAATACTGTAAGGCCTCCGTTACCCTCACTATTCTGGTGTTGAAATATATGCTGCCGGATTCTCTCTGGTCTTCAAAAAGGCTCTGCAGTAAATAAAAATCTCCATCTCGTCTTAAAGCCCAATAGTCATATGAGAGGTGATCATGGGCTGCTACCTCCACAACTATCCCATCAACAGAAGGACGAGGGCGATATTCGTCATTACCATTCAGTACGGCACCAATAGGCCACCCAAAAGTTTCAATCTGTGCATCTCTTGCCGCTTCAGATAGTTCACGTTGAGATTTATCAGGCCTCGGACTCAAAAGTGTAAATCGAAGTTCCATAAAGCCTGGCTTTGGGGTCTTTTTCACATCAAGTAGTCCTGGCAATGCAACTGACTGCTGCTGCAGTAACCAATCCTTATCCCATTGACTTGGATTCGCCGTGACTGAGGATGCCAGATTTTCCAAACGCCGTTTTGCACGCTTTTGAAGTTCTATCTTGAAACCCTCAAAGTCATCTGGGTCCCAATATAGGATATCGTAACCACTAAGATCGAAATGTACTTTTGGATCTCCAGGATTTCGATTTGGCCGATCGGGATCATGATCCTTGCGAGCTGTCAGAATAAGATTCTTAAACTTATCTAATCCCATTGCATACCCTACCTCTAAATAACAGTTAGGCCGCTCATTAGTCAGATCTGCAACAATAATGGGTGAGTCCTGTATGAAGGACACAATCTCACTTTTCAGTAATCTGCCTTCATTGTGTTAATCAACGCGCTTTGGATCCAATCCCAAGGCCTTCAACGCAGGGACAATAACCTCTCTGCACATGACATCAAGTTCAGAATTTCCAATCTGCATGATAATGAAAGCTTGACTCATATTGTTTCAGAATTTCCCATTGATATTAATCGGGTAACAAGGAGAAGCAATCAGAACTGTAAGCGGATGATAGTAATCTGGGAGCACGTCCGCCTTAACTTCCTTGTTACTGTTAAGGGGTGGCCCGATTGGTCTCCGACTGCGCGCGTCCAACGAGGGCCTTCGGAGGCCGCGCGTTGCGCGAGCAAAGGAGACTAACGGGCTACCCCGTCCCTCCTACCACGGGCGGGGTGCGAGGACGGATTGGCTGGTCGGCGGCAAGACCCGCGGTCATGCCCCCACCATCTTCAGTTGCTTCTTGTTCCCCTTCAGCGACTCCAGCATCGACAGGAAAATACGCTTCCCGTCATCATTCCCCAACACCGCTTCCGCACAGCGTTCCGGATGCGGCATCATACCCAGTACATTCCCCTCGGCATTGATGATCCCGGCAATACTATCGAGCGAGCCGTTCGGATTCGCTTCCGGCGTCACCTTGCCCTCCGGCGTGCAATAGCGGAGCACAACTTGCGCATTGGCCTGCATTGACGCGAGCGTGACCGGATCGGTGTAATAATTCCCGTCTGCGTGGGCGATCGGAATCTTAAGCACCTGGCCGGATTCATAGGCGCTGGTAAATGAGGTGGCCGCATTTTCAACCTTCACCGACACGTCCTTGCAGATGAAATGCAGCGACTTGTTCCGGAGCATGGCCCCAGGCAGCAACCCAGCTTCGAGCAAAATCTGAAACCCGTTGCAGATGCCGAGCACCATCCCACCCTTCTTCGCAAATTCCTTCACCGCCCCCATCACCGGCGAGAACCGCGCAATAGCGCCAGTCCGCAAATAGTCGCCATAGGAAAACCCACCGGGGAGGACAATCGCATCCAACCCAGCGAGCAATGTCTCCTTGTGCCAGATCATCTCCACATACTGGCCCAGCACATCCTTAAAGATATGCTGACAGTCGTGATCGCAATTACTCCCCGGAAAAACCACCACTCCGATCTTCATAATCTATAGCCTACTCGTTTCACGGCTTACGCCGTGAGCTCGTACCGGTATTCCTTGACGATCGTATTCGCCAACAACTTTTCGCACATGGCCTTGACCTCAGCCTCGGCCTTAGCCTTGTCCTTCTCGTCCACATCCACTTCCATGTACTTCCCGACTCGCACATTGCCCGCATTCTTGAACCCCAGCGAATCGAGCGCATGTTCAATCACTTCCCTTGCGGATCGAGAATTCCCTGTTTCAACGTCACATGCGGACTCCATAACTGATGATAGGTTACACATCACCTTATCTTAAGCTTAGAGGGCTCCTTTCTATAGTATGCTTGAATATTGGCTGTGGATAACAGAGAAAACTACCGGATAAATACATAAAATCAAAGCGCGTATTTTTATACATATTCGGCTGAATCCTGTCCCCTTGTTCAGTCATCAACTCATGATTGACTCCACATATCTCCTCGGATAGTGCATTCAACTTGGTCTTATGCACTAGTATTTTCTTTATCACACGACCTTTTGTACGGGGTAAAGGCGACCGGCTTCCTCTCATGGAGGATCGCATGAGGGTCGTCCACTTCACGGCCTCTGGTTCGTTCCATGAAAATTTCTGGCTCACCGTTATATGCCCACGGGGCGTATTTTAGAACTGCAATGGCGATTCTTTTGTGCCCGCAGATTCAACTTCCCAGTGCATAACCTTCAGCCCCGTTTAGCCAGCGCGCGAAAGACCTCGTTGGGCGTTTGAAAGCCGAGCGATTTGCGGGGTCTCCGGTTGAGCAGGCGCTCCACCGTCGCCACCGTCGCCGGATGGATTGTAGTGAAGTCCGTGCCTTTAGGGAAGCAGTCTCGGATGAGACCGTTCGTGTTCTCGTTCACCCCGCGTTCCCAGGCATGATAGGGCGTGGCAAAGAAGATATGGGCGTGCAGGCACT
>JACMLT010000069.1 GCA_014379455.1 Nitrospiraceae bacterium | reverse complement strand
GGGCGTCCTACATCGAGGCGTTCTTCGCCAACGTCGATTGGAAGTCAGTGGAGAGGCGGCTGCAACTCTGCGAGCCGGCTTTGGTAGAAGCAGTCCGAGGATGACCGGAAAGTCTTGGGCGATTCGTGACCGACACAATAGAAACGGGGATACTCCCCGACAGGAGGACATCATGAAAGCAACGACATCGATACCGGTACAAGCTGAAACAACAACGCCTCGCACGACTCGGCAGGAAGGCATCGTCAAAGAAGCCATCGGTCTGACCGATGTGAAGACGCTCAGGGCTCGGGCACGACAAGGGATTGAAGACGGCGCCATGACAGCGGGCTACAAAGCTAAAGCGGAGACGGTGATCAAACTGCTGAATGACGCCCTTGCCACAGAAATCGTCTGCGTCCTTCGATATAAACGCCATTACTTCATGGCCACCGGGATCAGTTCCCTCAGCGTGAAGGGCGAGTTTCTCCAGCATGCCACCGAGGAACAAGTCCATGCCGATCAATTGGCCGAACGCATTGTCCAACTTGGGGGTGAGCCGAATCTTTCCCCTGAAGGGATGCTGAGTCGGAGCCATTCAGAATATGTCGAAGGAGCGTCATTGGTGGAGATGATCACCGAAGACCTGATTGCCGAACGGATCGCGATCGACAGCTATCGTGAAATGGTCACCTATGTCGGTACGGATGATCCCACCACGCGTAAAGTCTTGGAGGGGATCCTTGCGCAAGAAGAAGAGCATGCAGAAGACCTGGCCAGCCTTCTGAAAGAACTGGGCCCGCAAGCTCATTCTCATGATTCGAATCGTTAGCCGAGCAGGAAAGGAGAGGCCATTATGGGAAAAGGGTTCATTCTCTGGCTGCTGGGAGTTCCGTTCACGTTGCTTGTCGTCCTCTGGGCATTCGGTGTCCTTCGGTAAGACAGGGCGTGGAAGCCTGATATCTGATCGCGGGAAAGGTGCCATATGATTGTCGAGATTGCCCTGTGTGTGGGCGCCGTAGCCTTGGCCGTGCTGGTCGGCTCGTTGGTTCCACTGTTGATACAACTTAGGAAACCTGTGGCACAATCGGAATACCTCTTGGTCCGCATGAACGCGGAGCTGCCGTTGTTGCTCAAGGAGATGCGGGCGGCGATGGAGAATCTGAACAGGCTCATCGAGCATGCGCGGGGTGGGGTCGAGCATGCGACAGTGCTGCTGCATGCGGCGGGGGCACTCGGCGACACTGTGCAACGGGTCCAAGAGACGATGCAGGGTACGAGTCGATCGTTCCTGATCAGGCTGGTCAGCATGGTGGCGGGATTCAAGGCCACGACGGGCGTCATTAAAACACACATTCACCCAGAAGAAGGGGCAATCAATGGGAAATGACAGAGTGTGCTCACTGGGAGCTGCAGGATTAGCCTTTGTGACCGGAGGATTGGCGGGCGCTGCGGTGGCGCTATTGCTGGCGCCGCAGTCGGGTCGTCAGTCACGGGAGCAGGTGCGAGGGTATGCGCGGCGAGCCGAAGAGCATGTCCATGAACTTGCCGATAAGGCCACCGATGTCATGGACCAGGCGGTGGACAAGGGACACGAGTTCGTCCAGGAGAAAAAGATCGTCTTGGCCGAGGCGGTGGAGGCCGGGCGTGTTGCTATGTCACGGGAGCGTGAGCGGCTGTCCGGTGAAGTGAAGGTGTGATGGCAGTTGATCTAGAGAGAGAAAGACGTCAGGGGCTCACGGCTTCGTCTCCTCTATCACGTCACAATGGCTCCATTATGGCGCGCCTGTATACCACACTTCACTTTCATGGGGACTTAGACGGCCATGAGTGAACAATCCAAGGCCTATTTTGTGGGTGGCGGTATCGGCTCCCTGTCCGCTGCCGCCTTCATGATCCGCGACGGCAACGTGCCTGGCGAACAGATCTCGATCCTTGAAGCAACGCCAATAATGGGTGGAAGTCTGGACGGTGCCGGTGACCCCGTGGCCGGGTATTTATTGCGCGGCGGACGCATGTTGACCACCGACAACTACGAATGCACGTGGGATTTGCACAAATCGATTCCCTCGCTCCACAACAGGGGCAAGACAGTATTCGACGAAACCGTGGAATTCAATGAACAGCGCAAAGCGCATTCGATGGCGCGGTTGGTCGCGATAGGAGTCGAGCGAAGATTCCGGTGACGTCAATGGGGTTCTCTATGCGAGATCGTATGGAGTTGCTGAAACTCACCAATGCCGACGAAGAGAAAATGAATGCAAGCTGCATTACCGACTGGCTTTCGCCGGACTTCTTCGAGACTGAATTCTGGTACATGTGGGCCACCACCTTCGCTTTCCAGCCCTGGCACAGCGCCGTTGAATTCAAGCGGTATCTGCACCGATTCATGCTCGAGTTTTCCCGTATTGAAACGCTTGCCGGCGTCAAGCGGACCATCTTCAACCAGTACGACTCCCTGGTGCTCCCCTTGCAGACGTGGCTCAAAGCCCAGGGCGTCCGTTTGGTCACGGGTTGCCCGGTGACAGATCTCGATTACAAGACCGAAGACGGCACGTTCATCGTGACGGGTATCCATTGTCGGCGGCAGGGAAAGAACGAAGTAATTGTTGTGCATGACGGCGACCTTGTCTTCATGCAAAACGGCTCAATGACCGATGCTTCCAGCCTGGGTTCGATGACAAGCGCACCCAGGAAGCTGACTAAAATCGAGAGTGGTGGGTGGACGCTCTGGGAGAAGCTGGCGAAGGGCCGACCGGAATTTGGCAATCCTGCAGCCTGGGAATCGTTCACCATCATGCTCAAGAACCCTGCATTCTTCGACAAGATGCATCAATTCAGCGGCAACGAACCAGGCACCGGCGGACTGGTCACATTCAAGGATTCGAACTGGTTGATGTCCATTGTGCTGGCTCATCAACCGCACTTCATGAACCAGCCGGGGGTGTGCAGGTATTCTGGGGCTACTCACTCTTTCCAGACCGGGTCGGCAATTTCGTTCCAAAGCCGATGGTCGAGTGCAACGGCGTAGAAATCCTGCAGGAGATCTGTGGTCATCTGCGATTCGATCTGGAGACTGTCGCGTCTGCCAACTGCATTCCTTGCAGGATGCCGTACATTACCAGCATGTTCATGCCGCGTATGGTCGGCGATCGACCGCTACCGGTCCCTCGCGGCTCGAAGAATTTTGGATTCATCAGCCAGTTCGTTGAAATTCAGGACGATGTGGTCCCTACGGTGGAGTATTCAGTGCGAGCAGCTCAGCTGGTCATTCGCGTCGCAAACGACTGATCACTTCTGTCCAGACTCGGTAGCCCTGGACCAGCGTCACTCGGGAAAAGCAGGCTGTATGACCGCATGTGAAGGACATGACCATGGAAACTCTAGCGATTCTCGGGATTGTGCTCATCATTGGGCTCATCATGCTCGGCGTCGTGGTGGTCGCCTACAAGGCAGCCCCTACACAACCCGCAAAAAGGTGACCGACCACTTCTCTCTCCAAGTCAGGGTCGGCAAGAAAGAGGCGATTCCGCTGAACACCTCTTCCCGGGAGATTGGCACTCGTGGTCAACATGGGGTTACTGAATGGGGATATCCGGCCGATTGCGAGCAATGAGACTGAAAAAGGACGGCACATGAGTCGTCGCGTCGAAATTGGTCTGCACGCGGGATTTTGATCGACATGATCATACACGAACTGCAGCGGACAGGGACAACGTAAGTATGCAGAATCTTGATATCGGGTTCATATCATTCTTGTTGTTGGGTGCAGTCGCCACCTTCGCGGCAATCTATTACTCATTCGGGATAATTCGTGAATGGTTGGGACAATGGGCTCGGGCCACCAACGGTGCAATCCGCAAGACGGTCGCCCACAATGCATCTCTCGATGAGCACATCAACACACAATGGACTGAAGGTCGCCTGCGGTTGGACTTTCTTCTGGCGCTGATCAAACAGCTTGAGGTCTCGTTGGAGGAAAATGTGGAGACGCTGCGTCGGCTCGATCATGCCGATCCCCTCTATGAACGCGAAGCCAGCAAGATGGTCGAGCCCTCCCTGCGGCGCTTCACCTTCGATCGCCATCTGCGGGATGAGTGCCGCAGCCTGATTCCCTCACTGCAGTTCTGTGCCCAGGATCTTGCGCAATCTCAGGGCCTAGACATGACACAGAAATTGAACGTCCTCGTCGAGATCCAAGCAGCTATCAATTCGGCTGATCGCAACTGATAGGCGGAGAGACACGGAAACCTCTGGCGCTCATCGCCGGGGGCTTCCTCCCTCTCAAGAAGTTACTTCGATGAAAACGTATCAATACTTCGCGAAAGTCCTCGCCAGCCTTCTTGGCAACGAGACTGCTGTCTGCCTCACCGTGAACGGCTCTATGCCCTTGTCCGTGGAAGATATCGGACAATCGATCGACGGTCACCGCCTGATTGCTATCTCCCATTACGGGGAGCAACAGGGCGATCTGATGCGCGATCCAGAAATGATCTTTGAGATCCATACGTATGCGTCTCCCGACATGGCGGAGCCCCTGTCGTTCAGGAACGATGACATGGGCCTCATGCAGGAGGTGTACCGGTATGACGATTCAGGCAAGAAGACCCACGTCAATACGCGGCTGAAGCAGGAGCTCACATCCTTCGCCAAGACATGGCTCAAAAATCTCAAGGATCAGGGTTTTCTCAGCGATACCGCCATCCGGGAGCGGCTCACCTGAGCCCCTCCCCTCTCTGGGCTGTATGTAGCTCATTCGCTATGTTGAGCGAATGAGCGATAGAAGTTGCGGCCGGATCTGACACCCGGAGTCCGATTTGGCCTTCATGCAAGCGCAGCGATTCCATGTCCGCAGCATAAGATTCCATGAGTCATGCGGCTAGGGAACGTCCTAGCTCCCCGTACGTGATCTCGACAGTATGATTGATGATGAGCGGTTGTCATGTCCGTTTTCCGAAATGGTTCATATCCGGGGGGGGAACAGTGTGGCGAGAGGGATAGAAGTACAGAACAACGCCATAAGCAGGGGTAAATTGTCGAAGAGCTGGGG
>JACMLT010000068.1 GCA_014379455.1 Nitrospiraceae bacterium | reverse complement strand
TTCGTCGAGATAGAAAGGGATTAGAGCAGCCTGTCTCTCGTCTTCTCCAGTGCCTCAACGGAAGCGCAGCCGTAGGTCGCCTCCCGCTGGACGTGAAGGCGACGGCCTTTCAACGCAAGGTGTGGCAAGCACTGCAACAGATTCCTCGCGGACAGACCAGGTCTTATCAACAGATCGCGCGAGCGATCGGACAACCGACGGCAGCGCGGGCTGTGGCCAGAGCCTGTGCCGGTAATCCCGTCGCGGTGGCCATTCCTTGTCATCGAGTCGTTCGAGGTAATGGGCATCTTGCGGGCTATCGCTGGGGGTTTGAGCGGAAGCAACGGCTTCTTACGTTGGAACGAACGTGAGCCGCAAGGTATAGGCTGATCCTCCGCCTTTCCGATAGCAACTTTCTCCTTGTTATCCGCCACAATCCTTGTCCCATGTCCAAGTGCGTTTCAGTACTGCCATGCAGTAACCGATAAGTATGGAGATGAAGTCAGGGGATTATGGGGGAGTGTAGGAGGTCAGGAGGCTGAACGCGGAGATTGATTTTGCGGGCGTATTTCGTGAGGTTCGGCTAATGTCCTATCAGGTCCGCAAGTAAGAGCAGAAATGACAGCAGCACCCGTTTCGCAGCGCATGGTGTCGGGCCTTTACACGTTGACACCTTCCTCAGAAACGGAGCGATCTTGGATTCTCTTTCATGCCGCATAAGCAGGTCGTCATCATCGGGGGTGGGTTCGGAGGCTTAACGGCCGCGCAATCGTTGCGTGATGTCGATGTGGTGCTCATCGACCGTACCAATCATCATCTGTTTCAACCATTGCTCTACCAGGTGGCGACGTCCGCGTTGTCTCCCGGCGATATCGCGTGGCCGTTGCGCACGATCTTTCGTCGGTACCCGCATGTTCGCGTGGTCATGGATGAAGTCTTGTCCATCGATCGCACGGCGCGGCTTATACAGTTGCGGGACAGCAGGCCGATAGCGTTCGACGTTCTTATCATGGCGCCTGGATCCCGGCATTCGTATTTTGGACACGACGCGTGGGAGGAGTCTGCGCCAGGACTCAAGACTCTCGCCGATGCTGTCTACCTTCGCGAGAAGATGCTGCTGACATTTGAGGAGGCCGAACGCCGACGCATGACCATCGGCACAGGAGAGCGACTCACCTTCGTGATCGTGGGGGGAGGTCCTACCGGTGTAGAGTTGGCCGGTTCGTTGGCCGAGATCGGGCGGAAGGCTATGGGGCCTGATTTTCCGAACTTGCGTCTCGATGACCTCAATATTTTGCTCGTGGAAGGCGGCCCTCGCATTCTGTCAGGGTTTAGTCCAGACCTATCGGCGAAAGCGGAGGCTGCGCTCAAGCGCAAAGGCGTGACGGTCAAGGTCAACAGCCGGGTGAGTGAGATTCGCGCTGATGGCTTGACGATCGGGAGCGAATTCGTTCAATCCGCGCATATCATCTGGGCGGCAGGCAATAAGGCGTCGCCGCTTCTCACTTCGCTCGGACTTCCCCTGGATGGGTCCGGTCGGATCAAGGTTCAACAGGATCTGACGATTCCAGAAGACCCCTGGATTTTTATCATCGGCGATGCCGCGCATTGTGCCGATCAGGATGGGAACCCTCTACCGGCAATCGCTCCGGTCGCCGTGCAGCAAGGCGGCTATGTCGCGAGACTGATACGTCAGGAGACGGCGCCTGATCAGCGCCGGCCGTTTATCTACTCGGATCGAGGCATGCTTGCGACGATCGGGCGCGCACAGGCTGTCGCACAGATAGGCTTCTTACGCCTATCCGGACTGCCTGCCTGGTTGCTCTGGTGTGTGGTGCACGTCTTTTTACTCATCGAGTTACGCAGTCGCGTGCGGGTGATGTCGGAATGGATCTGGTACTACCTCACATTCAAACCTGGCGCAAGAATTATCTATATGAAAACACGCCAGGCTACCGAAGAAGCGGAACGGCGCCATCGCGCTCAGCGGGGTCTGACTCGAAAGACTGATGTGCCTCAGACAGAAAAGATTGAGAAACGGGCTGTGTAATATTTCTCGGCCACCGCGCGCTACCTTTTCCGTTTCACTCACCCGTGCAGGAAGCCACTGTCAAGCCGTGGTGCTCCACTCCCTACGCCCACAGCTCCATTCTTCCCAGAATGTCACGCGCATGAATAATATATGCTAGTGGATGTCTTTTTGAGCATTCTCAAGGAGAGTGTTTCTGAACTTTCGAGGACGCCGGCTATCGACGCGTTGGGTTGCCGACTTGGTTCTTCAGCGGTCTGCTAAATGGGCCATTGATCTCCCACTGGAATCTCCTTACTCTATAGCCGTATGAAGTTGATGAGGAAGTCGCCGTTCCAGCATAGCATCGATGGTTTAGGTTCTGTGGGCCTGCACCTCGCACTGGCGGTCTTGTGCTTTACGCTGGGGGCCTGTGCGGGAGTAGATCCGAAAGGTGATCTCTCGACAGTCGCGTCGGTGGATCTCTCGCGCTATGCCGGTACCTGGTATGAAATCGCGCGGCTCCCGATGTGGTTTCAGCGGCACTGCGTGGATTCCAAGGCGATATATTCCAGTCGCCCCGACGGGTTAGTCGGTGTGCATAATGAATGTGTGACCGAATCCGGTGGAGTTGAGCAGGTAGAAGGAGTGGCGTCGGTGGTCGACCCCAAGACGAATGCGCGACTCACGGTGGTGTTTGACAACTGGTTCGCCCGGTTGTTTGGCTCATCCCGTGAGGGAAATTATTGGATCCTCGATCTTGACCCAGAATATCGGACCGCAATGGTGGGGACTCCGGATCGTCGGTATCTTTGGATCCTGTCCCGGATCCCTCAGCTGGAGGACTCCACCTATCAGCGTCTGGTCGAACGGGCCAGGCAGCTGGGGTACCTTGTGTCGGATCTCATCAAAGCTCGACGCTCTGCCTCATCGTGACTGATTGTCGCGTCTCGTCGCAGGCATCAATAGCCCACTCATCATGGAGAACACAGCATGGTTTTGACCACCTACAATTATGTGCCAGTTCCTTCATTCATGTATGGCACGGCATGGAAGAAAGAGGCGACGACCCAACTGGTGCAATTAGCCGTGGGGGCGGGCTTCACAGCCATCGATACGGCCAACCAACTGATCCATTACCAGGAAGCGTTGGTGGGGGAGGCCCTACTGACTCTCGCGCAGCAAGGGGTCACGCGTGATCGCCTTTTTCTTCAAACCAAGTTTACGCCGACGAATGGCCAGGACCATCGCACCCCTTATGATGCCTCGGCCAATCTCACGACCCAAGTGACTCAGTCCTTCGACAGCTCGCTGGTCCACCTGCACACTGATTACCTCGACTCCTACGTCTTGCACGGGCCTTATCAACGGCAGGGATTGGGCGCTTCGGACTGGGAGGTCTGGGCCGCGATTGAAGGGCTCTATCGATCCGGGAAAACAAAAATGATCGGTATCAGCAACGTCACGGCTGAGCAACTCACACAGCTCTGTGCCCGAGCGGCGGTGAAACCGATGATGGTACAAAACCGCTGTTATGCCGCCCTTGGATGGGACAAAGAGGTGCGGGAAATCTGCCGGGCTCATGCGATCATCTATCAAGGCTTTTCGCTGTTGACTGCGAATCAAGGAATCTTTGCCGAGCCAGCCATTCGGGCCATCGCCCAACGGTTAGGAACTGGTCTCGCACAAGTCGTCTTTCGGTTTGCGATGCAAGTGGGGATGTTCCCATTGACCGGCACGACGAACCCACAACATATGAAAGAGGATCTCCAGGCAGCACAACTTACTCTCTCCCCTGAAGACATGCAGGTGATCGAAACGATTGGGATGTAAACTGGCAGGATGCTCAAAAAGACCGCCAGCTTTGCTCTTACGAGCCGTAAAAGGTAAGCCGTGAAACGTAGGATTACTGAGGGCACTTCTTCCGAAACCTTTCACCTTTCACGATTCACTTTTCACGGATCGCTGGGCGGATTTTTCAGCATTCTGCTATGAGGGGAGCTCGATGAGTCGCAGGGTATAGAGGTACTGGTACAGCCCCTTCTGGTCCATCAATTCAGCATGGGTACCGGTTTCCACGAGGCGGCCTTTGTTGAAAACCAGGATCCGATCAGCCCGTTGAATGGTTGTCAAGCGGTGAGCAATCACAAAGGTCGTTCGTCCTTTCATGAGTTGCTCCAGTGCCTCCTGGACGAGTCGTTCGGACTCACCGTCCAGGGCGGAAGTGGCTTCATCTAACAATAAGATCCGTGGATTTTTCACGATGGCCCTGGCGATAGCGATGCGCTGCCGCTGTCCGCCCGACACATTGATTCCTTTTTCCCCTACGATGGTCTGATACTGGTCTGGGAAGCTCATGATGAAGTCGTGGGCATGAGCTGCGCGGCTCGCTGCGACCACCTCTTCCTGAGTCGCCTTCTCGTTTCCGTAGCGGATATTGTCGAGAATCGTCCCACCGAACAAGATCGTTTCTTGCGGAACCAGCGAGATCTGCCGATACCAACTATCCATCGTGACGTGGCGGAGATCCTGCCCATCAATGGTGATGGACCCTTCAGTCGGATCGTAGAAGCGATGGAGCAAGTTCATTACAGTCGTTTTTCCAGCCCCGGTGGGACCGACAATGGCGATGAGTTCGCCGGGCTTGGCTTCGAACGACACGTCCGTCAGGACCGGTCGGCGTGGATCGTATGCAAAGCCGATATGATCAGCCCGGATGTGTCCTGAAATGGAGGACAGCCTCGTGGCGGTGGGGGAATCGCTCACCTCAGCGCGTGTGTCGAGAATTTCGAACACCCGTTGGGTAGCGCCTTGCGCCTCTCTGACCTGCGCGAACACGCGGGCAGCGGAACTGAAGGGGCCGATCAGGATTCCAGCAAAGAGGACGAATGCAAAGAGGTCGCCCGGCGACACGCTCCCGTCGATAACCTGCTGTCCCCCATACCACAATACCGCCGCTGCAGCGGAAAAGGTGAGGAGGCTGATGACGGGAATAAATACCGCCATGACGCCGGCCTTTCGCATCGTCAACGCCAAGGTCTGTTCAACTTGTAGGGCAAACCTGGTTTCTTCGCGCTGTGTTTGGACGAAAGACTTCACGACCCGGATACCGGAGATCACTTCCTCGATCAGGGTACTCATTGCAGCGGTGTGGTCCTGAATCGAGGTCGAGAGAGATTTCAGTTTTCGTCCGAAGAACTTGGCCGCAAGAACGAGCAATGGGAGCAGAACGAGGATTAAGAGGCAGAGCTGCCAATTCATGATCAACAAGAACGTGATGCCTCCCACAAAAGTCACGAGCTGTTTCGCACCGTCGATCGGCGTTTCAGTCACGACCGATTGGATAACTGTCACGTCGTTCATGAGCCGCGAAAGGAGCTCTCCCGTTCTCCGGCGAGCAAAGAAGCTCACCGATAAAGTATGCAGATGTCCAAAGAGATGACGGCGAAAGTCGGCAATGATGCGCTGCGAAATCCAAGCAGTCAGATAGCTGTGGCCCATCGAGCAGAGCCCCTGCAGGACAACAAGCCCAAGAAGGATGAGAATCATGTCCGTCATTTTGGGCTGATCGCGCTGCACCGTAATGATGTCCCATAAGGTGCCGGCCAGCCGCAGCAGGGTCAGATTGATGGCAGCGACGCCCATGACCAGCAACCCGGCCAGCACCATGCGAGACAGGTAGGGCCTCAGGAATGGGAGAAATCGTGAGAAAGTAGACATGAAAGGTGATCTTAGCAGACTAGGAAAGAACTATGTTTGGTACGGGTGAACTTTGCTGGAGTACGCGGATGGCACAACGGAGGAACGATGATGCAGGATGCTCAAGAAGGCTGGATTGCTCACCCGCCAACCCCCAGTGCGCCGAGGGCGTCTTGTTTCAAGCAAGACTGCAGTGAGTCAAGGTCAGAGGCGGCACGGTTGGGGGTTCGCGAGAGTCTTAGTGGTGCGAGACTGCGCTGGCGAGATCTTCCAGGATTCTGTCAGAAAATACGGCTAAGGGACGCCAAGGAGAATGGCAGGGGGGCACTAGCTTGAGGCCTTTTCGACAGCTACAGTTCTACGACGGACTCGATCAGGTTCTTGTTGATGGCCACGAAATCCGAACGATTCTTTTCATTGATCACCACATCGGTGAGGCTGATAAAGAGGCGTTGTTCTTCGTTAATCGCATCGGACACACGATTACGCATCGGGGGAATGAGGAAGTCACCGACATAGGCGCAGTTGACAGTTCGGACGCAGATGCGAACTTTCTTGCCTTCGGGCACTGACCCCTCCTCCCCCGTCTCGGGTGAAGCTTAACTTTTACGACGTTCAAATTTTTGACGCCGGCGCAGCTTTTTATACTTGTGCTTGCGCATTTTTTTACGGCGTTTTTTCAGCACACTGGACATGCATGTCTCTCCTGCAAAGTGTCGAGTTTAGAATTTTTCACGGCAAATTGCAAGCCCATCTAGAGAACACATTGATCATGACTGTGCCGAAGCTAAACACCCTGAGGGCTTCCGATGCAGTGTGTGTGGGCTCACGAGCGGCTGTAGATAGCAAGTTAACTTGTCCGGGGTATGTAGCCCATGATCTGTCCGGTTCTTCGCTTCGAGTCTTTCAGCCGTGCGAAAAAATTATGCCGCGCACCGTTGGCCGAGGATCGACGATCAGCGAGACGTTCGATCCGTGGGTCGGGCCCTTACGGGCTGGGTGGGCTCGTCCCGTCTCGATCAGCCGGCCATCCGCGTCGTAGCGTGCCAAGCACCGGGGGCCGTGGAACACGGCCAGGGTTCCATCCGGATATTCGTGCACTCGCACCGTGACCTTCACGTAATGGAACCGATGGGGGTCCTGCGGGATCTGGAGGCGCTGGCGGTGAGAGTGCACGGTGTTATCCTTGGCCACGACCCGCTCCTCGTGCACACACAGGATCTCGGTGAGATTCGTGCCGACCCACGGGATGAAGGCGGTACCCGGTTCGGTCGCTCGTACCATAAATCGGTCGTTATACTGGGGGAGAAACTGCTCGGGTAGGTACTGAGTAGCCGCCGCCATCTCCGTGATGCTGGCCAGCGCCAGCTCTTTGGGCAATCGGTCCTGCAGGGTCCTGAAGGCACGTTCCGAGCGGCCCCGCGCCTCCGGCGAATAGGCGGGAATGAGCGTCACCCCCAACGGCTGCAAGGCGCGGTGCACTTGGGTCAGCCGGGTCTTATCGACCTGGCCCCCAGCCTCGTCGGTGTGCCAGTAGTGCGAGCCCCGGTCGGTATAGAGGGAACTGAAGAGCCCCGTGGTCTCGATGACCTCCCGCACGCCCTGGAGCCTGCTCATCGTGCCTTCTTCCTCCACAAAGAAGGCGGAGTAGAGCTCGGTGGTCGCATCATCCAGCGTCACCATGAGATCCCACTGACAGCCCGGCACCCACTCATGCGTGGAGCCGTCTTGATGGAGCCTCATGCCCGGCAAGGGTTTGCGCGGCCGCTTCTTGCGGTGAGCCCCACGTCGGGGAGCCCGGGTCACGTGTCCCGCGGCCTGCAACGTCTTCTTGGTCCCGCTATAGGAGCGCGTCCCGCCATGGTCGGTCTGCCAGCGCTCGTGGAAAGGTTTGACGGTCCAGCCGGTGTACCGGGTCTCATACCACGTCATCATGCGCAGCGCCTCATCGACCGGCACCGCGCGGGCCGAGAGCCGGCCGATCCGCCGATCCTGCAACCCCTCGGCCCCCTCCGCGTCATACCGGCCACTCCAGCGGCGAAACGTCCGTTCCGTCACGCCCAGCATCTCGGCTGCCTCCGCCATCGTCACGTCCCGCTGCTGCCGCCGTGCATACAGTTCTTCAAACCGCATCTGTCGCACCTCCTGTAGGACCCTCGCCCACGTCATCGTGGCCCTCCCTTGAGGGCGCACTCTAAACCGGACAGATCACGGGCTACAAAAAGCGGACAGATGATGTGCTATCTACAGTGGGCTCACGAGCGGCTTGACCTGCCGAATACTCGTTTCTATACTGCCACCAGCATGTTTCCATACAACGCTCCACGGTTTTCCGTCTTATTCCTTCTCGGTGCGATGCTCTTGATCGGCGTCGGTTGCGGGGGGAAGACGATTCAACATCCCGAAGATCATGAACGGTACCTCCGTATTGATCAGGCGGTGGAATCGCTTCGCCAAGCGTATGTGAAGAAAGATTCGTCGGATCTGGCCTCGCTTATGATGTCCATTGATCAGCTTGATCGGCTGAGGGAAGAGGCCCAGGTCGATTTCGAGACGTTTAGTGCCATCGTGTTGGACTTTGCGATTGAACGCATCATGATCGAAGGGGACAACGTCGATGTATTTGTGCATTGGCAGGGGCTGTGGAAAAAAGATCCGGACGATCCAGGGCTCCGGCAACGGGGCCATACGAAATTGCAGTGGGTCGGTACACAGTCGATTCTCTTGCGTGGGGTTCAGGGCGATGCTCCATTCGGTATAAAAGCGCGGCAGGTCACAATCGATCCCACACGTTCTCCCAAGAAGAAGTAATCTATGCCGTCTCGTCGATTTCGAGCGCCGGTACAGGCCGATTTCCTTGTGATTGGAAGTGGTGTCGCGGGTCTTCGCGCGGCGTTGGAATTAAGCCGAACTGGCCGTGTCATTGTGCTGACGAAAGGGCATCCGCTTCAAAGTAGTTCAATCCATGCACAGGGCGGGGTGGCGGTGGCGATGAGTGAAGAAGACGACGTGGCCATTCATTTAACCGACACACTCAAAGCAGGGCATGGGCTCTGCCAAAAAGAAGCCGTGCGGGTCCTTGTGGAAGAAGGACCCGATCGGATTCAAGAGTTGATCGGATGGGGGGCCAAGTTCGACAAAGTCGGCGGCAAGTTCGCCTTCGCTCGTGAGGCTGCCCACAGCCGAAGCCGTATCCTACGCGCACGAGGGGACGCGACGGGGAACGAAATGGTGCGAGTGCTGATTGCGGAAGTAAACCGGCAGGAGCGTATTCAGCGATTGGATCATCATTTTACGGTGGATCTTATTGTTGAGGCCGGACGCTGCTGCGGAGCCGTTGTTTTGGATGAAGGATCAGGCCGCCAGTTTGTGCTGCCTGCTCGGGCGGTTGTCTTGACGACTGGCGGGGCCGGTCAGATCTATGCGCGGACGACGAATCCCTCGAATGCCACCGGTGATGGGATGGCCATGGCACTCAGGGCAGGCGCGGTGCTTCAAGATATGGAGTTTGTTCAATTCCACCCTACCGCATTATACTTGCCATCGAGTCCCCCATTTTTGCTGTCGGAAGCGATGCGAGGCGAGGGTGCGCAGCTGCGCAACAATAAGGGGGCCCTCTTCATGCAGCGGTACCACCCCATGGGGGCGTTGGCGCCGAGAGACATTGTGTCGAGGGCAATCTTGGCAGAGATGGCAGCGACGAAAGCACGCCATGTCTATCTTGATGTTACCCATTTGGGGGCGGAGTTCGTGAAGCGGCGCTTCCCGACCATTTATGCGACCTGTCTTCGCTATGACATTGACATCACAGAGGAATGGATCCCTGTGTCTCCCAGTGCGCATTACATGATGGGTGGAGTTTGGACCGATCTCAATGGTGCGACGACGGTTCCAGGGCTCTTTGCTGCGGGGGAGGTGGCGTGTAGCGGGGTGCATGGAGCGAATCGCCTGGCCAGCAATTCCTTGCTCGAAGGATTGGTATTTGGTGCGCGCGCGGCTTCGGCAGCGGTGGCGTGTGCAGGTCGACAGAAGTCTCCCACACTATTGTCCCAGGAGGCCACGCTTCAGGCAGGCCAATTTGGCACATTGGAGGATGCGGAAAAATTGCGAAGCTCCCTTAGGCGGACGATGTGGGGACAGGTGGGCGTCATTCGCTCGGGAGAATCGTTGATACGTGCTTGTGCGCAACTATCACGGTGGGCCCAACTTGTAACCCAGCCGTTTGAAAACCGAGCCGCACTGGAAGTGAAAAATATGGTGCAAGTGGCGCAATGCGTCGCAGAAGCGGGGTTGTGGCGGGAGAATAGCGTCGGAGCCCATTACCGGTCTGATTTTCCAGAGACTAAGCGGGTTGGATGGCAACAACACAGTCGCCTGGTAAGTGGGGAAGTGACTACTGGGAAAACCTCCCGGAAATCGCGGGGGTTGCTGTTGTCTCTGGGGGGCCGTATCGACTAACTGGACGTTCCAGGATGACGCCATCACGGACGAGGAACGTGCGATAGTATCGGAGGACCTTCCGGACGTACTGTCTGGTTTCATCGTACGGGGGAAGGGCTTGATAACGGTCAACCGCATTCTCCCCAGCATTGTAGGCCGCGAGAGCGAGCGGTAAGTTTCCATGGAAGCGATCGAGCAGTAGGCGTAAGTATTTCGTCCCTCCGCCCACATTATCATCCGGATCGTACATATCCCGCACATCCAGGCGCACGGCGGTTTGAGGCATCAGTTGCATCAGACCGATCGCGCCAGCGCGAGACACGGCTCGTGGATCAAAGTTTGATTCAGCTTTGATGACCGCTCGGATCAATGCGGGATGGAGCCGGTGTTGGGAAGAATGCCGACGAATGACAGGCTCGAGTTCTTGCTCAGACAAGGCGGAGTGGAATTGGCTGGTTTCAATCTCGATTTTTCGGTAGCGAGAATCGGAAGGGACATTGGTGAGTGAGATCGAGCCGTTGGGTCCGATGAACTGATAAATTTCTGCCGCAGTGGTTGGGATGGAACAGGCCAGCGATCCGATTCCTATGATGACCGTTGTGGTGAGTCCAATGGCTGCGTGTCGTTGGAGGAATGGCATGATAAGAGGAAAAGCATTGTACATGGTTGCAACGATAGCAGTTTGCTGCCAGGTGTCAAGAAACAGCAGATCTTATGCCTCGATGTCGGTAATAAATAGTGTAGAAAAACAATGGGTTTTGTGATGGGTACGTGCGCCTAGGGTTCTAGAAAGTGCGTTCGGTTGGCTTTAAATAGGCTATGGATCTGCAGGGTGAGAAGTCCCGGGGCTCCCTTCCCTATCGGATGCCCGTCCACCATAGTGACCGGCATCACCTCCATGCTCGTGTTGGTGAGAAAACACTCATCCGCGCTATAGATTTCCGCAACCCCAAAATGTCCTTCATCCACGGGGATCTTCAATTCTTGCGCGAGGCTGAGCACAATGTCACGGGTGATCCCGTCTAACAGGCCGCACGCAAGTGCTGGAGTACAGAGCGTGCCTGCTCGGACGAAAAAGAGATTGCTGATGGTGCATTCCGTCAGATGCGATTCCCAATTGAGGAGGATGCTATCAAAGGCACCTGCTGCGATGGCTTCCCGTTTGGCCAGGATATTGTTCAGAAAGTTTGTGGCCTTGATCTGAGGGGAAAGAGCGCTGGGCAGGTTCCGCCTCGTTTTGGCGACGATCAGGGTTACGCCGTGACGGTATTGTTCTGGTGAGGGAGGGCGAAGCGGTTTGGCCATGACCACTACGGTGGGAGTTGGACACAGGGCTGGATCAAGGCCGATGTCGCCGGCTCCTCGGGAGATGGTGATGCGAAGGTACGCATCGGTGTGTTCGTGGCCAACGTCGTTCCGTGTCATCGCTTCGTGGAGGAGTGCTGGCCATTTGTGTGCGGGGATGGGGATAGTCAGGCCGATTGCGTCTGCAGATCGTCGTAGCCGAACAAGATGTTGGTCACGCATGAAGATCCATCTCCCGTAGGAGCGAATCGTTTCATAGACGCCGTCCCCATAGAGAAACCCATGATCGAAGACGGAAACGACGGCCTCCTCTTCTCTCACAAACCGATCATTGAGATAAATCCACATTGTTAGCCCACATTATTCATGACGGTTCGTCGCGAAATCGCTGAGCCGTGTCGCGAGCCCGCTGGCCGAAGGCTCGTCGCAGCAGCGGATGGGTGATTGCAGCAGAAGCGCTCATGAGTAATGCGGGCTAGGCCTGTTGCAGTGCGCTGAAGAAGGCCTGGGCTTTCTGGAGCGTTTCCTCGTATTCCTTGGCCGGATCGGAGTCGGCGACGATTCCTGCACCGACCTGCAAGTATCCCTTCCCCGCACACCATACCAATGTTCGAATCACGATATTGAGGTCGAGGTTGCCGTTCCAGCCGATGTATCCAAACGATCCGGTGTAGGGGCCCCGGCGTACCGGCTCGAGTTCCTCGATAATCTCCATGCAGCGGATCTTTGGTACGCCTGTGATAGTGCCCCCTGGGAACAGCGCCCGAATCAGGTCGAAGGGAGTGGCATCCGGCTTCAAGACGCCGCTGATATGAGATACGATGTGGCTGACGTGGGAATACTGCTCGATCGCCATGAATTCGTCAACCCGCACGCTGCCGAATCGGCAGACGCGGCCCAGGTCATTTCGCTCGAGATCGACGAGCATGAGGTGCTCCGCCCGTTCTTTTTCATTTGCAAGCAGTTCACCAATGAGGCGTTGATCGTCGTGAGGGTCAAGTCCGCGTGGCCTGGTTCCAGCAATCGGGCGTGTGTCTGCCTGCCCATTGTGCAAACGGACGAGCCGTTCGGGTGAGGAACTGATCAACGTGACATCATCGAAGTGCATGAGCCCTGAAAAGGGCGAGGGGTTTACGGCCTGGAGACATCGATAGAGTGTCTGTTCATAGGGTTGGCGATCTATTCTATCGTCGTAGGTGTTAGGAGGATCCAATGTGAATCGGTGCGACAGGTTGGCTTGGTAGATATCTCCGGCTGCAATATATTCTTGGCAGTTCCGGACTTGATTGAGGTAGGCATCCCGCGTTTGGTCGGGATGAAAAGCTTTTTGATCGAAGGAGGGAAAATTCTTGAGGGGCACAGGCCTTCGGTTCAATCTGGCTTCCCACTCGGCCAGACGATCTATACCCTCGTGATAGAGTTTCTCTCGAGGCTCTCCCAAAAACCGTTCCATGGGTGGGCAAAAGATAAGCTGCAGACGATCGGTTTGATGATCAATGACGGTGACGATGTCATACAGACCGAATTGCAGATAGGGCAGCTGCAGATCGTCTTTGGCAAGAGATGGAAGTAGTTCGAATTCGCGCACGAGATCGTAGCTCAGGTAGCCGACCGCTCCGCCCCAAAAAGGGGGTAGGCCGGGAAGAGGGCCTATTGGGGGGTAGGTGAGGAGTCGGCAGAGGCTTTCAAAGGGATCTTGTGAGGAGTATTCGTCTCCTTCGTTGGTGCGAAGAGCGGTCTGTCCTTGTCGCCCAATCAGCACCGCGAATGGGTCACTCCCTAGAAATGAATAGTCGCGTCCGCTATTTGACCGTTTCCCGCTATCGAGAAGGAATGATGGCTGAGAGGGAGACGCAATCAGACGGTATAACTCAAAGGGTGTCCTGCCACGACAATCCAGCGCGAGGACCAGAGGCTGTGGAGGCCCATCAAGGAACGATGGTTGAGAGAAATAGGTCATGAATGAACGTGTATGGCTCTACCCCGGCGCGTCACTCACTATACCCTACTGTACGGGTTCCATCACAGGGCATGGTCGGCTTGACAATTTCATATTGATTCTGCTTGAATTGCGCGCCCGCCATCGGCAGAGTCTTTGTGGCATCGGCTGCAGTGCACTCTCCTCTGTGGGTACGACATGCCCCCTTCACAAGATCCACTGTACGCCGGGCTTGGCCAAGCGGTCCGGATCGCAACTGATCTGCTCGCTGCGTTGATTGTTGGAGGAGGGTTAGGTTGGGTTTGTGACACATACCTCTTCGATTCCACCCCCTGGGGGATGGCCGTGGGGTTGATGTTGGGCGTCGTGACCGGAATCAGAAATGCGTACCGGTCGGCGCAGCGGTGGCCGAAATCATAATGCTGTTCACATAAGAGAAAGCACGAAAGCACCATGGAAGAGAGTCCGCTTCATCCGTTTGAGCTTCACAATTGGATCCCAATTTCGCTCGGTGGATTGGATATTTCCATTAATAAAGCCGTGGTGATCATGTGGGTGGTCGTCTCCCTGGTGGCGGTGCTTATGGTGAGGGCAGGATCGGCGAGAAAACTGGTGCCCGGCAAGTTGCAGAATCTGGCGGAGATCATGGTGGATTTCATTCGCAGTATCATCATGGATACGATGGGTAAAGACGGGATGCGATTTTTCCCCCTCATCGCCACCTTATTTCTCTTTATTCTCTTCTGTAATCTTATTGGGCTGATCCCCGGCAGCTATACCGTGACGAGCCAGATTATTGTGACCGCCGTGTTCGCGTGTCTGGTATATGGACTTAGCCTGGTTATGGGGTTTTTTCTGCACGGAATCAAATTCTTAGGCATTCTGGTTCCGCCAGGTACGCCTGGGTGGTTGTTGCCATTGATGGTGCCGATCGAATTGATCAGCCAATTGGCGAGGCCCATTTCGCTGGCTGTTCGGTTGTTTGCGAATATGACGGCTGGCCACGTGATTCTCGGGGTCCTGTTCGGCTTATCGATTAGTGGCGGATTATTAATCGGATGGTTGCCCTTTGCGTTCACGATCGCGATGAACGGATTGGAAGTCGGTATCGCGTTCATTCAAGCCTATATTTTTACCGTGTTGACCTGCGTCTATATGGGAGACGCATTCCATTTGCATGGCCATGATGAGCATGCGCATTAGCGCGTGCACGTTCAGACAAAGGAGGAGTAGGACATAATGGATTCAGCAGCAGCAGCATTATTGGGCATGGGGTTAGCAGCAGCAGGGTTTGCCGGAGCCGGGGTGGGGATCGGCTATATCTTTGGAAAGATGATTGAAGCGGTCGCGCGCCAGCCGGAAGCAGAGGCTCGGGTCGGGAAGTACATGTGGATCGGGTTCGCGCTGGTGGAAGCCATCGCGCTGTACGGTCTGGTCATTGCCTTCATCATCATGGGCCTCCGCAAATAGGATGCTGAATACGGCCTCCAACTTCGTTCTCGAGCGCTCGAATCTCTCAACGTATTTCGAATGTACGTGTCGGGGTTCTTACGCGCTGCGGCCTTGTTGGAAGGCCATATTGAGCATCCTTTAAAAAGAAGAGAGATACACCATGCCGCAGTTTGAATCTCACTTTTTTTCTTCCCTGATTTTTTGGGAAGTCCTATCGTTCGCGATTCTCTTGTTCGTACTCTACAAGTTTGCTTTTCCCGGCATCTTGGGTATGTTGGAAGAACGGGAGAAGAAGATTCGGGACAGTCTCGATCAGGCTGAGCATCACCGGTCTGAGGCTGAACGGAAACTCAAGGAGTATGAGGCCAAGCTGAACACGGCTGCGAAAGAGGCGGAAGGAATTCTGGCTGCCGCAAAAGAACGATCGCAGCGGCTCATGGAGGAAAATGAGCAGCGGATGACGGTTGAAGCCGAGCGGATCAAAGGTGATGCGACGCGTGAAATTGATCATGAGCGCCGCAAGGCGATTCAGGATATTCGCGCCCACACCACTGACTTGGTTTTGATGGTTGCGGAGAAAGTCGTGCAGCGAAGCCTGAATGAAGGGGACCACCGAAAATTTGCAGATGAGGCGCTTGAGGCGCTGTCAAAGTCGTATCAGCGTTCATGATTGGATCTGGAGGGGTTAGCTTAGGCTGACCCCTCCCGGTCTATATCCTTCTAAATCCACACAGATAAATCGAAACCCCACCTTGCGCAGGCGAGTGCTGATGTGCGCACGCAAGTCCGGGTGATTCAGCCTAGAAAAATCTTCCGCTCCGACCTCGATTCGCGCCACTTCTCCATGCTCCCGTACGCGCATATGGTGAAATCCTTCAGCATGCAGAATGTCTTCTGCTTCTTCCACTCGGCGGAGTTTTTCGATCGTGATCGGGACGCCGCGAGGGATTCTGGAAGAGAGGCAGGCCGCTGCCGGCTTATTCCAATTTGAGAGTTCCAACATCTGGGCTAGCGCCCGCACATCAGACTTGGAGAGGGAAGCTTCGACGAGCGGACTTCGAATTCCCCACTCTCGTGCCGCCTTGATTCCTGGCCGATCATCTCCAAGATCATCAAGGTTTGTACCATCCGCAATCCATCGGCTTGCGCGCGGTTCCCGCAGCCCGTCCAACAATTGATAGAGATCGGTCTTGCAATGGAAACAGCGGGTGGCATCGTTCTGCACGAAGGCGGGAATCTCGAGTTGATCGGTGTGGACCAGTTCATGACGTGCGCCGATCTCTAACGCCACCTGTTTCGCCCCGTCGAGTTCGATCATCGGAAACGTTGGGGAGACAGCGGTGACGCCCAGCGCCTGTTCGCCAAGTTGTTCATGGGCGATCTTCAAGACGACGGTGCTGTCGATCCCACCGGAAAAGGCGACCAGGACGGACTGCATGTCTGAGATGACGTGGCGGAGCGTTATGAGTTTGACGTGGAGGGAGTCGGTCATCATGGATATTTATGCCCTTAAGAGTTGCTACACTGTTAGCTAACAGGACACGGAAAAGCTATTGTGGCACGATAAAAATTCAATGGTTGCATGTCTAGGGCAACAGGAGAACACCACGCAGGATGCTCAAAAAGGCTGTCCAGCAAGGCCGTAGCGAGCGAAGAGGCGACGGCGTTGGTTTCGGTACGTTGAGCCTCTGAGCGACGCGAGAACGCCGCTGGCGGACTTTTTCAGCATCCTGCTAGTATTTGACCTTTGCTTTGGCGAGGTCGCCTACCACCACTAAGGCGTATCGTTTAGGATCCAGATATTGTTTGGCAACGCGTTGGACATCTTCCTTTGTGACCCGATCTATCCATGTCGGGTAGTCCGAAAAATATTCGAATCCCAAGCTATAGAGTTCCACTTGAGCGAGCACGTGTGCGAGTTTTGACGTGGAATCAAATCGTAGAGGGAAACTGCCCACGAGAAATGATTTTGCTTCGGCCAACTCCTGGTCGGATACGGGTGTGTCACGAATGGATTTGATCTCGGACAGGACGCTGGTGATGGCTTGATTCGTCGTCTCCGTCTTGGTTTGAAGGTTGACCCAGAAAGAACCAGGCATCAGTCGAGCGTCAAAATGGCTCATGATCCCATACACCAACCCCTGCTTGTCACGAATCGAATCCATTAAGCGTGAGGAAAATCCGCCGGCCCCTAGAATGTAGTTCATCACCGTCACGGAATAATAATCCGGATGAGTGCGTGGAATGCCTTCATGGCCAAGCATAATGGTGGATTGGGTGAGGTCTTTCTCGATAAGTTGAACCGTTTTTCGTTCGACTGGCGAGGGCTTTTTCATATTCCGTGCTGTCGCGAGCCCCTTCCTCCAGGCGCCAAAATGGCTCTGTACCAGTGCGGTGGCTTGCTCAAGCGTGATGTCGCCGACGATGGTCAGGATGACTTGGGAAGGGGAATATTCCTTCCCATAGAAGGCTTGTACGTCGGCTAGGGTGATTTTGTCGAGCGTCTCCTCTGTTCCATTGACCGGCCACCGGTAGGGGTGTCCGTGGAACACAAGTTGATTGAATGCCTTCATGGCGATATGGCCTGGGTCGTCATTGTCGCTCGCCATCTCGCCCAGGAGCTGAGTGCGAATCCGTTCGAATTCCTGCTTGTGAAACGCGGGGTGCTGCAGCATATCGGCGAGTAGAGTAAAGCCGAGGTCGAGGTCTTTCTTGAGTACGCGGGCTGAGGCAGTGGTGAAATCCTCTGAGGCTTTGGTCTCCAAGGTTCCGCCGACAAAGTCGATTTGCTCTGCTTGCTGTTTCGATGTGCGCGTGGTTGTCCCTTCGTCCAGAAGACTGGCGACGAGGTTCGCGAGCCCTGCTTTGTCGGGAGGGTCTTGCGCTGAGCCGGCCTTAATGAGCGCGTGGACTTCAACGATGGGGAGGAAATGTTGTTCAAGGACGAGCATCGTGATGCCGTTTGGCGTGATAAATTTTGTCGGTGCGATCTCTGCCGCTCCGCCAGAGCCACTGGCCAAGAGCAGCGCACAGAGTCCCGCCACGAGGGTCAGAGCTGTCTGTCGTCGAGGCGCAACGGGCCGTAGTCTTGTCGTCGTCATCATAACGGTCTTCCCTGCTGTGCTGTGGTGGAGGGTGTCTCTGGTTGTTTGGGAGGCAGGGGAATCAATGTGCCGACGGTCCGATTATCTTCTGCTAAGTACTGACGGGCAACACGCTGAATATCTTTGGTGGTCACCGCCCGGATCTGTTCGACAAATTGGTCTATTTTCCGCCACCCGGCACCGACAGATTCAGCTTGCCCGAGTAGCATCGCATGCCGGAAGTTAGAGTCCTGTTCGAAAATATGGGCGGCTTCCACCTGGTTCTTTGCCCGTTGCAGCTCTAGCTCTGTGGGTGGATCGGTCTGGAGCCGTTTGATCTCTTGGTGAAGGGCATCCTCCACCGATTCCGGTTTCTGGCCTGGGCTGACGAGAGCATAGAAGTAAAAAAGTCCAGGATCGGCCTGCAGTAAACTGTATTCTGATCCGACTGCCAGCGCTGACTTTTGATCGTAGACAAGGCTTTGGTACAGGCGTGCACTTTTCCCATGCGACAGAATCGAATCGAGAATGTCGAGTGCATACGAATCTTCGCTCGTAAAGTTGGGCACACGATAGCCGATCATGACGAAAGGGACCTGTGCCTCCCGCTTCAGGAGAAACCGGCGTTCACCTTTTTGCTCCGGCTCCATAGTGGCGATGGGTTTAGGCTCTGGGCCTCGGGGGATCGGTTCGAAGAGCTGTTTGATCGTGAGGAGCAAGCTCTCGGTGTTGATGTCGCCCACCACGACGAGGGTGGCATTATTGGGCGAATAATACGTGTCGTAATGCCGTTGCAAGTCATCGAGCGTCATGGCGTCCAAGTCACCAAACCAGCCGATTACCGGCCAATGGTACGGGTGGCTGAAATAGGCCTGCGCGAAGAGCGCTTCGACCAGTGCGCCTTGGGGATCGTCCTCGGTGCGAAGGCGTCGTTCTTCCTTCACGACTTCTCGTTCTGTCGTCAATTCAGGCCTGTCGAGGACGAGTCCTTGCATGCGATCGGCTTCAAGCTCCAGTGCCAGCTCGACGCGGTCGGCCGCGAGGTTTTCAAAGTACGCGGTGAAGTCTTGGCTTGTGAACGCGTTGTCTGTCCCGCCGTTTTTGCGAATCAGTCGGGAAAATTCGCCTTTGGGGTATTTGGCGGTGCCCTTGAACATCATATGTTCCAGCATATGGGAAAGGCCTGCGCGGCCCATCACTTCGTTGCGGGAACCGACTTTGTACCAGACCTGGACGGTCGCAACCGGAGCTTTGGGAACTTCGACTAAGAGGACTTTCATCCCGTTGGAGAGGATGAACTCATGAGGTTCCACTGCAAACGCGGGCGATGTGAGGAAGAAGACAAGGCTGCCCGCAGCAGCCAGCCACGATAATCGCATGATGAATTGAAAGTACAGCCAGGTCATGTTTGAGTGGTACGCACCGCGTATGCTAGCAACGGGATTCAATTTGTGTCAAGGCACGTTCTGTGTATTCAGGGGAGAGATTCCCTAATTGGCCGCAGGCGCCAAGGACGTCGCGCCCCCGGCTTTTACGCACGAACACGTCAAGGCCCCCCTGCCGCAGGATGGTTTGAAAGGCGGAAATACCGTGTTCAGATGGGCGGCGGAAAGGACTCCCGGGAAATTCATTGAACGGGATCAAATTGATCTTGCATGCGATCCCGCGGACGAGTTTAACGAGGCGGCGAGCGTCCTCGCCGTGATCGTTCACCCCGGCTAACAGGACGTACTCAAACGTGAGTCGTCGGGTTGGTGGCAAGGGATAGCGGCGACAGGCGGCGAGCAACGTTTTGAGCGAGGCGATCCCATTGGCGGCCGGCATCAGGCTGGCGCGTTGGTCGTCCGTTGTGGCATTCAGCGAAATGGCGACATTGACGCCGAGTGGTGCGATATCTTTCAATCGCGAGGCGAGGCCGGCAGTGGAGACCGTGATGCGTCTCGGCGACCATCCGAGCCCCCACGGTTTGTTGGTGAGTCGCCGGATGGCCTCTGACAAGGCCTCGATATTGGCCAAGGGCTCTCCCATTCCCATAAAGACGAGGTTAGTAATCCGCTCACCAGGGTCGAGATGATCTTGGGCGGTCAGCACCTGCTCCATGACTTCATGGGGTTTCAAGTTGCGTTTCAATCCCATCGTGCCGGTCAGGCAGAATCCGCAATCCAAGGTGCAGCCCACCTGCGTTGACACACAGAGGGTTAAGCGGTCCTCTTCGGGAATCAGCACGGTTTCGACGGTGAGCCCATCGCTGAGCACGAGGACGAGTTTTCTCGTGTGATCACTCGAACGGAAGACGGTGCAGCCTGCGGCGCGCTGAATCGTGACGTGTGAAGCCAGGGCTGTTCGCTCCGATTGGCCAAGGTCTGTCATCTGGTTGATGTCTGTAGCTCGACGTTGATAGAGCCAGCGCAAAATCTGGCCGGCCCGATAGCGGGGCCATCCGAATTGATGCACGAGTCGGCCCAGCCCTTCTTCATCAAGAGCCAAGAGATTTGTGGAAGCTGTGGCTGATGGGAGGATGTCTTTGTTGTGCTGCACGAGTGCAGCCTACCACAGCCTCAAAAAGCGGAACAAGGGACAGGATTTAGGCGGCTTTGCTGGCAACAAAGGAGGCGCACTGTTATATATGTACAGATTAAGAGGGAGACGAAAGATGCGCGATTCTCGACATCAACAGACCAGCCGACTCGTGTTTCGTGTTCTGTCTGTTGGTGTCTGTTGGGTTGTCTTGTTCTCCGGCAACGCGTTCGCCGATTCCCCCTCTTCGCCAAACTCGAGTGGCAACGATGGTTGTGAGAGGGCGGAAGATTGCTTTCAGGCTGCAGCATTGCCGAAGGAGCGGCTCGGTAAGACACTCAATAAGGAACAAGTTTTGTTGCTCAAGCTCGATCGCCTGCAACGCCTGATGGAGCGATTCCCTGCCACAGTGTGGGCCAAACGTGCCGGGTTACTGTCCGGAGTGTTGTCTCTTGAACGAAATCCTGCCATGGCGATTCAATTTCTTCGCACGGCCCAGCAAGACTTTCCGGTCTTGGATGACTATATCCGATTCTGGATAGGGGAAGCGCTGTTGAACCTTGGCGATCCCAAGCAGGCGGCAGGCATGTTCGAAAGCATTCGGCAAGCGGTGCCGGATTCTTTCTTGTTGAAGAAGGCTGCGTATCGAGCAGGGGAAGCGTGGTATCAGGCATCGAGTTGTCAGGAAGCGGTGGCATGGTTTGCCAAAGCGGTGGAACTGAACGATAGGGAGCCTGGAACTCCCCTGGCGCTGCTTCGTCGAAGCGCCTGCCAATTGCGAGACAACAACGTACGGGAAGGCCGTGAGACATTGATGCAGCTCTGGGTTCGGTTTGCATACAGTGCAGAAGCAAAAGAAGCGGAAGCGTTACTGGCCTCGAATCTTGGTGGTGAGCCGTGGGTGGTTCAGTCAAGTGAGCGGTATGCCAGGGCTCAGGCGTATCTTGGACAATCCTTCCATGCCGAGGCGATCGAGGAACTTCGAAAGTTTCTTGCGGCTGATCCGAAGTCGCCCCGGCGTGCAGAGGCAAAGTTGAAGCTCGGGATCGCGCAGGTACGGCTGAAACAGTATGACGACGCCCGAGAGACGTTCCGTGCATTGGTGAAAGATGGGGGGACGGAATCCTACGAAGCGACGGTCTGGCTGGCTCGTGTCTATCTTCGGCAAGGACAGGGGGACAAGTTGCTGGACCTTGCTAAGATGTTGCCGACCGCTCCGCTCTCTGCGGAGCAGAAGGGCCAGATCACCTTGTTTACCGGAATGTGGTTGGAGGATCAGGGTCGTTTTGACGACGCGATCCTACGGTATCGGCAAGTGGCAAAAGTTGGAGAGCCGCTGTCCCAGCGTGCCGAGGCACGCTGGCGCACGGGTTGGGTATTTTACCGTACGGCACGCTACCGTGATGTAGGGGACGAGCTTCGCCCGCTCGTCGATCAGCATGACTACGATTTTGAGCCACAGGCCCTCTATTGGATGGGGCGTGCAGCCGAATTGAGCCAGCAGCCTCACACTCGCGATCTGTATGTGCAGCTCTGCCAACGATACGTGCATACCTATTATTGCCAACTGGCTCGCGAGCAGGTTGAGCTCATGTTATCGGATCCTCATGCGGTAGAACCGATTTCCCCAACTCCCTTGGTGAATGGGGGCACGCCAGCGAATGGTGAGACTGCTCGTTCGGTGACTGCCAGGGCCGAAATCGGGCAGCAGTCGGCATACCGTCGAGCGCTTGAGCTCAAGACGCTGGGGTTAGACTCGGATGCGACGCGTGAGTTGGCCGGATTAATTGATCGTTATAGCCAAGACCCCGATGTTCTCATGGCTCTTGCGATGATGTTGAACGAAGTGGGCGCCTACCATCATGCGCTTAGGCTTGCGAGGGCTAGGTTCCGCGATAAATTGGAGCGAACCAATGGTATCGTCGATCCGTCGTTGTGGAAGGTGGCCTATCCCACAGGTCTTCTCCCCATTATCAAGAGCCAAGGTGTCAAGGGTGTCGATCCCTATCTTGTGGCAGCGATCATTCGAGAGGAGAGTCAGTACGATTGGCAAGCGGTGTCACGCGTTGGTGCGATTGGCCTGATGCAGGTGATGCCGGGAACGGCCAGTATTGTCGCGCAACGGCTTGGACTTCCTGCCGTCGGGCGAGATGACCTCTTCGATCAAGAGACCAATATCCAGATTGGGGTCCACTACGTCGAGCAGTTGCTTGAACAATTTTCTGGAAATGTCGTACTGACCATTGCGTCATACAATGCAGGGCCACTCGTTGTTAGAAACTGGGTTGCGCTGCATCCTGGACGAAGTCAGGATGAGTTCATCGAGTTAATTCCGTATCAAGAAACGCGGCAATATGTGAAACGCGTTCTGCGAAGTTACCGAGAATATATTCGGCTTGACAAAGCCTCCTGAGGGCTATTCCTTGACAAGATTTAGACAAGTTTCTATAGTGCACCACAACATGTAGGGGTCTTAAGGGAGCGAGTGAGTAGATGGCACTTGACCGTTTGGACGCGCTGGAAAGTCGTATCAGGGATCTCGTGAAGCTCGTTCAAGAGTTGAAGAAAAAGAATGCAGCCAGTGAAGAAGAGTTAAAGGTTGCTCGGCGACGCCTTGCAGAAAAAGATGAAGCGAATCGACGGTGGGAGCAAGAGCGTGTCGATATCAAGTCGCGCATCGAACGAGTGCTCAGCGACATCGAATTGTTGGAGTGTCTAGAAGAACGCAAGGAGGTGGCTGTTGACTAAGACCATTGACGTTGAAATCTATGGCCAACGATATACGATACGTGGTGAGGCGGACGAGGGGGAAGTTCGCCGACTTGCGAGCTTTGTCGATGGGCAGATGCGTCATCTCGCTGAAGGGATGAATACGACGACCCCATCCAAGCTCGCCGTGTTGACCGCCCTCAATTTAGCGCATCAGTTGTTTGAGCTTGAGCGAAAGCGTGCTCAGGGTGAGGCGGATATCGAGCGACGGATGAAGTCGCTTATGGAATCAATCGAGGAGGAGGTGCCGACCTCGCTCTTTCGTTAGATTCACCTTGCAAAGAGTGTTCCTCTTTGTTATCGTACCTGTGTGCGTAGGGTGCTGTAGTTTTTACGATTAGGGATATGATGAGGTTATGCTCGAACCGGTTTAGTGATCCGGGTATACGATGCAGGCACTGCGGAATAGATGTGGGTTCATGACGCTGGTGAAATTGAGGCAGTTAGAGTGTGTACAAGGGTTCAGATACTTTATGTATAACCTCTTGGAGATGTTGGGCAAGGTTATGGAGTTCCTGTGGCCGTCGAGGAGTGTGGTTTGGGGAAATAGCCAGCAGCTAATTTCTGTTCGCGCACTCAATCCTCCCGTACGGAGGGTACTGTACCGACGTCGATGGTCTTCGTGGGAACTATCTCGCACAGGACATACCCGTCATCTCAATCCAGCAAGGCCCCATTTCCATTGAGCCCGTACTCGGAGTAGGTCCGTAGACCGCGTTTTCAGCCGCCCTCTTCTAGTCTCTCATCTCTCCACTGCGACCCCCGCATTTAAGACCGTTGAATAACCTTGTATCACATGAGGCGCAGAAGCAGGATTCTTCTCGTCTTGTGACTGTAAGGGGGGGAGTCTACATGTCAGACTCAATTATTGCGTATCTGTTGACAGGACTCATAGGTGGGCTGCTTGGAATTGGCATTTTTGAGCTGGTCCGCCGGTCATCGGGCGCTAAGAAGAAGGTGCAGGAAGAGGAACAAGCCCGGCAGGCCGTACAGAACGCTCAGCGGGAGGCGGAGAATATTCTCAAAGAAGCGAAGCTGGAAGCAAAAGACCTTCTCTTGCGGTCGAAAGAGGAGCTGGAGAAGGAGCAGAAGGTCAAGATGGTTGAGTTCGCGACTGTCGAAAAACGCTTGATTCAGCGGGATGAAACCATCGAAAAACGAATCGGTGTGATAGACAAGCGGGATAGTGAGGTCCAGAAGCGAGATCAAGACCTCGGGAAGCGAGAAGAGAAACTGCTGGTTAAAGAAACCGCGTGTGCTCGAGTGGAGAAAGAGCATCGTGAGGCGTTGGAGCGCATTGCGGGAATCACGGCCGAAGAGGCAAAGAAGCAGCTCATTCAAGAAATGGAAAGCCAGGCGCGGCTCGAGGCCGTTGGGCATGCCAAGCGGACATTAGAAGAAGCGCGGGAGAATGCGGAGCGGGAAGCGCGTGAGATCATTACCAATTCGATTCAACGTGTGGTGCGTGACTATGTGTCCGAATCCACGATTTCAGTCGTGCCGATTCCGAATGATGCAATGAAGGGACGGATCATTGGGCGGGAAGGGCGCAATATCCGTGCGATCGAAGCCGCAACCGGGATTGACCTGATTATCGATGAGACGCCTGAAGCCGTCATCGTGTCGGGCTTCGATCCGTTGCGCCGTGAGATCGCCAAGGTCTCGCTCGAACGGTTGATGCATGACGGGCGTATCCATCCGACCCGGATCGAGGAGATCGTTGAAAAGGTCAAGGTCGATATCGACAAGCTCATGTATGAGGAGGCCGAGAAAATCATTTTTGAGTTGGGGCTCTCGGATTTCCACCCGGAGTTAATCAAGGTGCTGGGTCGGCTCAAGTATCGGACCAGCTATGGGCAGAACAATCTCTATCATTCGCGAGAAGCGGCGTACATTTGCGGCATCATGGCGTCGGAGCTTGGTCTCGATGTGAAATTAGCGAGGCGGGGAGCGTTGTTGCACGATATTGGGAAAGCCGTCAGCCACGAAGAAGAAGGGCCGCATGCCATGTTGGGTGCTGAGATCGCCAAGAAATACGGCGAGAGCGAGAAAATTGTGAATGCTATTGCGGGGCACCACGAACAAGTCCCGCCGATCTGCCCTGAATCGGTGTTGGTCGCTGCGGCTGAAGCGTTGTCTGCGGCCAGGCCTGGAGCAAGACGGGAGGCCTTGGAAACCTATGTCAAGCGGCTGGAGAAACTGGAGTCCCTTGCTACGACGATCAAAGGGGTGCAGAAGGCGTATGCCATTCAAGCAGGCCGAGAAATTCGCGTCATTGTTCGACAGGAAGATATCACCGATGCCGAGTCGTTCCAACTGTCTCGGGATCTGGCGAAGAAAATTGAGCAGGAACTGACGTATCCAGGGACGATTAGAGTGACGGTGATTCGAGAGAGCCGGTATGTGGAGTATGCCAAGTGAAAGTTCTTTTCATCGGCGATATCTTTGGAGAGCCTGGGCGCCGAGCATTGGCCAGGGCTGTTCCAAGGCTGGTGGCTCAGCGGCAAATCGACATCCTGATCGGGAATGGCGAGAATGCGGCTGGTGGGTTTGGCATTACGCCGGAGTTGGCAGAGGAGCTATTTGAGCTCGGTCTCGCGGTGATTACGACTGGGAATCATGCATGGGATAAGAAGGAAATTCTCGACTACTTTCCCCGGGAGCCACGACTCCTTCGTCCGGCCAATTATCCGAGTGGTGTGCCGGGTCACGGAAGTGTGGTGGTCGAGTCGGCCGGCGGGGAGCAGCTCGGCGTTCTTCAGCTGATGGGGCGAGCCTACATGCCGACATTGGACTGTCCATTCCAGGTGGCAAAAAAAGAATTGGCCGCACTGAAAAAGCGAACAGCGGCCGTGATTGTCGACATGCATGCGGAGGCCACATCAGAGAAAATGGCGATGGGGCACTATCTGGACGGAGAGGTTGTTGCTGTAGTCGGTACCCATACGCATGTGCAAACGGCCGATGATCAGATCCTCCCGAAAGGTACTGCGTATCTGACGGATATCGGGATGACCGGTCCGCTTCATTCCGTCATCGGGGTGAAAAAAGAGCTGGCGATCGAAAAGTTTCTGACCGGGATGCCACGGCGCTCCGAAGTGGCCTCAGGTCCCTCCGTCTTTTGCGCGGTGTTGCTTGAACTTGATGCACGTCTTGGCAAAGCATTGTCAATCGAACGGATTCGCATCATCGATTAAAGGAGACTCGCCACGAACCTTCCTGGTTTTGCCGATTCCCTCTCTCTCTCTGCTGCTCCGAAACGGGTATTCACGGTTTCGGAGTTGACGGGGCTGCTTCGCGTCTCCATCGAAGAACAATTTCCCGACTTCTGGTTAGAGGGCGAACTCTCGAATCTTCGCGCCCCCGGGTCGGGACACGTCTATTGCACGCTCAAGGACAGAACGAGCCAAATTCGCGCGGTGTTGTTCCGGTCCAGTGCAGTTCGGCTGCGCTTTGCCTTGCAAGAAGGGCTACAAGTCATCGTGCGAGGAAGGCTTACGGTCTACGAGCCGCGCGGGGAATATCAGATCGTGCTTGATACGGTAGAGCCGAAGGGAGTCGGCGCACTGCAGCTGGCATTTGAACAGTTGAAAGAACGATTGGCAGCAGAGGGGTTGTTCGAGCAAGACAGAAAGAAACCGATCCCAGTATTTCCTCGGACTGTGGGTGTGGTGACTTCACTGACCGGCGCAGCCATTCGAGATATCCTGGCTGTTCTTCGTCGACGCTGGCCGACGCTTCATATTCTCATCGCTCCGGTTCAAGTCCAAGGGGAGGGTGCCGGGCGTCAAATTGCTGAGGCGTTGGCTGATTTGAACGACTGGGGGTCTGTCGATGTCATCATTGTTGGACGAGGCGGAGGATCGCTGGAGGATCTCTGGAGTTTCAACGAAGAGAATGTGGTGCGTGCTATTGCCGCATCCCATGTGCCAGTGGTGTCGGCTGTCGGGCATGAAATCGATGTAACGCTTGCTGACTTCGTCGCAGACCTCCGGGCGCCAACGCCCTCGGCGGCAGCGGAGGCGGTGGTTCCGGTGTTGACCGACATCGTAGAGCGATTGCGGGAGCTGACGGTCCGGACTGGGCAGGTAATGCTCCGGCATTGTGCCTTCGAGCGGCAGCGGCTTGATGCCGGGATTCGAGGGGTGACGGATGTACGCTTTCACCTCCAGGAAGCGGCACAACGGACCGATGATACGGTCGATCGATTGCGCGAACTGGTCCAACAACTGCTTACGTTCGCGCGTGAACGGGTTCACGAGGCGCAGCGCGATCTGTCTGGTCTCAACCCTATTCTCACGATCAAGCAGGGTCTGGCGACAGTCCCGCAATTCTCGAAGCGTCTTGAAGGGCAGATGGGTGTTATATTGGCGCAGCATCGCCACCGGATCCACGCGATGCTGGCGCAGCTCAATACCTTGAGTCCCTTGGCGATTCTTGGACGTGGTTACAGTATTCTTCAAACTGTTCCGGCTGGTCAGATTCTCCATCGAGCGAGCGATGTGGAGGTTGGACAGGAGTTAGAGGCTCAATTGGCACGTGGGCGATTGAGTTGCATGGTCACGCGTGTGTGTGACGATTCCACTGTTTGAAATCGTGGTGCGGTCCAGTATAATGGACCTCTATCAATAAATAACGAGGCGTGTTGTGGCAGCGGTGAAATTTGAACAGGCAATGGCGCGGTTGGAAGCCATTGTTGGTGAGTTGGAAAAAAGCGATCTTCCTCTAGACGAGTCGCTCAAGATCTTTGAGGAAGGCATTCGCCTCTCAAAGAATTGCCTCAAGATTTTAGAAGAAGCCGAGCATAAAGTGGAAGTGCTTGTGCAAGATAAGAACGGCAAGAAACGACTCCACGCCTACTCTTCAGACGACACAGCCGATGAATCTTCCTCCTAGCTTCCCATAGGATAGGCCTCAATTTCAGTCCATACCCTGATGCGTGGTTTCCATAGTCGTTATGGCTTCTCTCCCTCGTGCTCACAAAGAACGGTTGGACTGTGTGCTTGCCGCTCAAGGTTTGGTCCCCAGCCGGGAGGCAGCAGCGAGAACCGTCTTGGCGGGAGGAGTATCGGTTGATGGGGTCATGGTGGATAAACCCGCGAAGTTGGTGTCGCTGGATGCACGGATCGAGATCCTGCAGCCTGCCTTGTACGTCAGTCGATCGGGTGACAAGCTAGCCGCAGCCCTTGATACCTTTCATATTGACCCGCGAGGGACAATCGGTTTGGATGTAGGCTGTTCGACAGGTGGATTTACCGACTGTTTGCTGCAGCGAGGAGCCAGGCGTATTTATGCCATCGATGTGGGATACGGACAGTTTGCGTGGAGGCTCCGTCAAGATTCACGTGTTGTCTTGCTCGAACGAACCAACATTCGGTATGTTGACCGTGCAGCGGTTCCTGAGCCGATCGACCTGGCGGTGATCGACGTATCGTTTATTTCTCTGACGCTGGTCTTGCCAGCGGTCGTTCATCTACTCAATAGTGCGGCGGTGATCGTGGCGTTAGTGAAGCCACAATTTGAAGTCGGTAAAGGCCAGGTGGGGCGAGGGGGGATCGTGCGCGATGATGCGCAGCGTGAGGCGGTGACTGAGAAGGTTATTCACTGTGCTGCGCAGTTGGGGTTTCAGCTGACAGGTGTGCTCGACTCCCCCGTGATTGGGCGAAAAGGGAATCGGGAAATTCTTGTTGGTTTGACGCGCAAGATCACAGCCTGATCAGGCACACGGTGGACAGATGATGGTTTGGATTTCTTGGCGATGGGGGTATGCATGAAAGTACTTGTGACCGGAGGTGCCGGTTTTATCGGGTCGCACTTAGTCGATCGTCTTATCCAGGAAGGGCATGAGGTTGTTGTTGTGGACAATCTGTCCACTGGAAAACGGCGAAACCTCAATCGCGCTGCTCGGTTTTTCAAACTTGATATTCAGAGTTGGCGACTTGAACGGGTGTTTCGCAACGAAAGACCTAATTTGGTCATGCACCTTGCGGCGCAGATGGATGTCCGAAAATCTGTGGAAGATCCAACCTTCGATGCCCAGGTGAATGTCCTTGGGACACTGAACGTCCTGCAGCAATCGATCAAGCATGGTGTGCGGAAGGTGGTCTTCTCTTCATCCGGTGGGGCTATCTACGGCGAGCAGGAGATCTATCCTGCCCCTGAGTCCCATGTTACGAAACCATTGTCGCCGTATGGCATCAGCAAACTGTGCGGGGAGCAGTATCTCTCTTACTATCAACGAGTGAACGGACTTCAAGTAGTGGCCCTGCGCTATGCCAATGTGTATGGTCCACGGCAGGATCCTGAGGGAGAGGCTGGGGTGGTCGCGATCTTTATTCAGAAGCTATTGAATAACGAGCAGGCGATCGTCAATGGGAATGGACGGCAAACACGAGACTTCGTGTATGTCGAAGATGTCGTTGAAGCAAATCTTGCGGCGATGGGTCAGGATATACAAGGGACGTTTAACGTCGGAACAGGAGAAGAGACTTCCATCAATGATTTGCTCAGAATTTTAGTCCACCACACGAATTCGACATGTAAGGAAGTTCATGGGCCGGCCAAAGGTGGCGAGCAGGCACGGAGCGTGATTGATTCAGGCAAGCTCCGGCAAGAATTATCCTGGGAGTCAAAAACTGAACTCAGTGAAGGGCTCAAGCATACCGTCGACTATTTCCGCGAGCGTATGGGTTAGGCCTGGCGCATTGTTCAGGGTGAGGAGCAGGCACGCGTACCACATGCTGTGGTCGGGCTGGGTCAATATCGAGGAACGGTTCCGTCTACCTGGGTTGACCAGGCGTCAATTCCTCCCACCAAATTCTTCACATTTGGGAAGCCCTGTTGAAGCAGGAAATTCGTGGCATCGGCGCTTCTCATGCCATGGTGGCAGATGGCGATGATTTCTGAGTCGTGGCTCAATTTAGAGAGCGATTGAGGGAGCGTTCCAAGAGGGATGAGCGTTGAGCCATCCAGTTTTGCGAGGGAATATTCCCAGTCCTCTCTCACATCAAGTAGGACCAATTTGTCGCCTTTATCAAGGCGTGTCTTCAGCTCTTTCGGGGAAATGACAAAGCCCATAGGGTGCCCTCCTTACTTATGTTGTGCATAATAAGTGAGCGGAGAAAAGCTTGTCAATGAGACCGATGATACGATCGGGCGTGCATTTTCTGTAATTGGTCGACTTGACGAGCCGTGAGTGCTCTTCTTTATTCAGAGAATAGGAAAACAAAGACCGCACATTTTTGTCAGCTCATGTCTGCATATGGATTCATGGTGGCTCAATTTTGATATGGAGCGAGCTACACAAGGTTAGGCTATTAATTGCATTATGTATAAGATATTGATTGGTTGTGATAATCATATGCACACATGTGTAGTTTAGGTCCAGAAATTGCTTTATTCCAAGAGAGTGCGTGGCAGGTCATGAAAGAACGAAAAGATTGTCTGACGATGGCCACGCCCATGAGAAAGAAACCAGCCGAGCAGGTGCTTGTTGTCATGGTGACGGTGAAAAATCTGAAAGAAGCTGTAAGGATTGGCGAGGAAATGGTATATATGAAACTCGCTGCTTGTGCGAATGTCATTCCAGGAATTCAATCGATTTATCGTTGGAAGGGAAAGGTTGCCAAGGCTCAAGAAGCGCTGCTCATATTGAAGTCTACTAAACCTCGGTATCGTGAACTTGAGAAAGCCATTAAGGCAATGCACGCCTATGAAGTTCCTGAAGTTATTGCGTTGCCAGTTACAGAAGGCCTTGAGGCATAT
>JACMLT010000067.1 GCA_014379455.1 Nitrospiraceae bacterium | reverse complement strand
TTTTCTATCAGAATTGGCGGCTGGGGAGTCTCTCGGTGATCGTCATTCCCTTGGCCGTATTCACGATGGTGCGGATGGGAAAGCGGTTGCGGGCGTTAGCGGCAAGCGGTCAAGAGCGGATGGGGGATATGGCGTCCACGCTTCAGGAAACGTTATCCGGCATTCGCATGGTGAAGGCCTATGGGCGTGAAGAGTCGGAAGCAGCGCGGTTTCAACAGAGCAACCGCTCGTTCCTCAGCACGACGATGAAGGCGATTCAGGTCTCCTCCCTCGGGTCGTCGCATATGGAGGTGATCGGCGTCGTGGGGGTTGCGGCGATTATTTGGTATGGCGGCTTCCTCGTGATCAACGGTTCGATGACGCCGGGCGAATTTTTCTCATTTCTGACCGCGATGTTTATGGCGTATACGCCGATTCGGAAACTGTCCGGCTCCAATAATTTGATTCAACAGGCGCTGGCCGCGGCGGAACGAGTCTTCGGCGTGTTGGACCTCAAGACTGAGCAGGAAGCGGAGAAGGGCCGGTTAGAGTTGCCGCGAATTGCGCAGTCTGTGACGTTCGACGACGTCACGTTTCATTATGAGAGCCAGTCGGTACCGGCACTTAAAGACATCAATCTGACTATTCGTGCCGGAGAAATGGTGGCCCTCGTGGGCAGCAGCGGCAGCGGAAAGACGACCCTGGTCAACTTGATGCCGCGCTTTTATGAACCGACGGCCGGTCGTATTCTCATCGACGGGATCGATATTCTATCATACACCCTTCGTTCGATCCGATCGCAGATTGGGATGGTGTCACAAGACGTCGTCTTGTTTGACGACAGCGTTCGTAACAACATCGCGTTTGGTCGGGAAGACGCAACCGATGAAGAGATCGTTCAGGCGGCGCGATTAGCCTATGCCCATGATTTTGTCGAACGCCTTCCTGAAGGATACCGGACGGTCGTTGGGGAAAAAGGGGTGAAACTCTCCGGTGGTGAACGGCAGCGTTTGGCCATTGCCCGTGCGATCTTACGCGACCCTCCCTTGCTGATCCTCGACGAAGCAACGTCGGCGTTGGATACCGAATCTGAACGGGTGGTCCAGCTGGCGCTCACCAATTTGATGAAAAATCGAACAACCGTCGTCATTGCCCATCGGTTGTCGACGATTCAACAGGCGGATCGGATCATGGTTCTGGCTCGAGGCTCGATCGTCGAAGTGGGGACACACGATGAATTGCTGCGCCGTGGAGGACAGTACCAGCGGCTCCATGCCATGCAGTTCCAGGATATTCCCGATGCGTAACCCCGCGATGAAGCGGGTGGAGAATTGGCTGAAGCTCTCTGTCCTCCCTCCAATCGGAGCCGCGGTGATTCGAGGGCTGGGGCGGTCGATGCGAATGGATTCACAGGGCCATGAACAGGTGGATGCGTTGTATCGTGAGGGCCGGCATATCATCCTTGCATTTTGGCACGCGCAGCAACTGATGATTCCGACCGGCTATCGCGGATCAGGGGCCAATGTGTTGATTAGTCAGCATCAGGACGGTGAGATCATCGCGCGCATCATCTCCCGATTCGGGCATCGAGCGGTCCGTGGATCGAGTACGAGGGGGGGAGCGCTTGCGTTACGAGAATTGATTCGCCTGGGGCGATCCGGCGCCGATCTTGTCGTGACTCCCGATGGGCCCAAGGGGCCTCGCCAGGTTGCGAAACTCGGGGTGATTCAGCTGGCCAAAGCGACCGGGCTTCCGATTGTGCCGCTGGCCTTTAGCTGCTCAAAAAAAAACTCTTTGCGAGCTGGGATCGATTCATGGTCCCGTATCCATGGTCACGAGGGCTCTATCTATGGGGCGCTCCCATCTGGGTTCCGCGGGAAGCAGATGAACAGGCGGCGGCAGCGGCGTGCCAGGAGCTGGAGTCGGTCTTGAATCGGCTGACGAATCAGGCGGAAGAGGTTGTACAGCGTGACATGTGAGACGTTAGACGTAAGGGGCTCAGTGATTTCGTTTCACCGTTCACCGTTCACGCCTCACGCCTAGGGCGCAAAGCCATGTGGCGTTTCTTCTACAATGTCGTGTTACTGGTTCTTTCGCCGCTCATCGTGGCAGTCTTGTTGTCCAAGCCACGGTGCCGTCCCGGATTGCTTCAACGGCTAGGGTTACAAGAAGGCCTATCTGGTCAATCTGCCTCACACAATATTCTCCCCACACCGACACAACCAGTTATCTGGATTCACGCGGTTTCTCTGGGTGAAGTGGTCGCGGTGACCCCGCTTGTCAACGAGCTACATCGCCGGCACCCGACGTACCGCCTTGTGGTCTCGACAGTCACTGAGACTGGGCGTGAAGCTGTGGAACAACGGCTGGCCGGTGTGGCTGACCACTGTTATGCCCCACTCGATTTCCCCTGGGTCGTTTCCCGTTTCATTGAGCGGCTGCAACCCTGCCTCTATCTGTTCGTCGAAACCGAACTCTGGCCGAATCTCTTGTGGTCTCTGCGTCGGCAGGGAGTGCCGACTATCCTCGTGAACGGCCGGCTTTCGACCCGGTCTTTTGCGCGGCAGCAGTGGGCCCCTGTGCGATCGTTCTATCGGACGATGTTGCAAACGCTCAGCCTCTGTCTCATGCAGTCGGATCGGGATGTCGACCGTATTATTGCGTTGGGAGCTGAGGCCTCACGAGTCAGGCGAACAGGGAATATCAAGTTCGACCAGCCGATACCGGTCATCGCGGAAGGCGGGGTCACCAGGGCTCATCTTGGGCTTCAAGATACAGAACGACTACTTGTGTCAGGGAGTACCCACCCTGGTGAAGAAGAGATCATTGTGGAATGCTATCGGGCGCTCGTGGCGCGCTATCCTTCAGCGGTCTTGCTCATCGCTCCTCGACATATTGAACGCGCGGAGTCAGTGGAGATGATGATTCGGGCGCGTGGGCTTTCGGTGCAGCGACGGAGTGTCATTGGACAGGTCGGTGTATTGCGGTCCACCGGTCCCCGTGTGCTGGTGCTCGATTCGCGGGGTGAATTGGCTGCGATCTACCGGGAGGCAGTGGTGGCGTTTGTCGGCGGCACACTCGTGCCGATCGGGGGACACAATTTGCTGGAGCCGGCTCAGTGGGCCAAACCGGTGCTGTTCGGTCGCTATACCGATCACTGTGCAGAGATTGCCGATCTCCTTATCCAAGCAGGAGGGGGCTGTCGGATTCTCCAGGCGGAGGACCTTACACAACAAGTCATAGCCCTGTTTTCTAATGACGAGGAACGGGAGCGGATGGGCCGGTCGGCTCGTCAAGTGGTCGAACAGAACCAGGGAGCCTTACAACGGACGCTGGACGCCATCGATAGGCTCTTGACGCCGCAGCAAGGCACCAGTGGGTCTCCTCTCGCAGACCGGTCGCTTCCTCTCATGGCCGGACGATCATAACGCACGGTGTTGAACCCTGGGACAAAGGTCAGATGGTGGCTGATGTGGGCCGCAATCCCCTATGGGGCGGTTGCACGGCTGCGCGCGCTCCTGTACGACTGGGGATGGTTTGATCAGAGGAGATTGCCGGTCCCGGTCGTCAGCGTCGGGAATCTCACTCTAGGCGGGACAGGAAAAACCCCGGTGGTGATTCTGCTGGCAGACTGGCTTCTGGCGCAGGGGAAGCAGGTGGCGATTCTCAGCCGGGGCTATCGGCGGACAAGTACGGCTCAGTATTTGTTAGTGTCAAATGGCGAGCGCCTGCTAGTCGGCCCGCAGGAGGCGGGCGATGAGCCTTTCTTGATGGCGCAGCGTTGTCCCCGGGCGATCGTGGCCGTCGGTGCCGATCGCTACCAACTCGGTGACTGGGTCTTGGAGCGATTCCCGATCGATTGTCTCCTACTCGACGATGGATTTCAGCACCGCGGGCTCTATCGAGACATGAATCTCTTATTGATCGATGCCACCGATGCGGCGGGGCTTGCGGCTTTGGTTCCGGCCGGCCGGCTCAGGGAGCCGCTGAAGGCTGCTGCGCGCGCGACCGCACTCATTGTAACGAGAGCAGACGTATCGGCTCAAGTGAATGAGGTGTGCCGCAGACTACAGGCAAAGCTCGGTTCGATTCCGGACCCCATCCAGGCGGTCTTTCGTCCGGAGAATCTTGTGTCGGTCGTGACCGGTGCGGTGCAGCCGCTTTCTTGGTCAAAGGGAAAAACAGCCCTGCTCTGCAGTGGTGTGGGCCATACTGGATCGTTTCGTTCGCTCGTCGAACGTATGGGAATTAAAATTCTGGGTGAAGTGGCCTATGTCGATCACCATGCCTACACAAGGCAGGATGTCGAGCGGTTGCGCGCCAGAGCGGTTGAGCTTCAGACGGACTTGGTTGTGACGACGGAGAAAGATGCTTGCAAGATGGCATCGCTGCTCCACCCCACCGATGCCTGGTGGGCAGTCCGACTGACCACGCACGTGGTCAAGGGGGAAGATCGATTACGGCAGTTGGTGCTTGGGATGGGGCTGAAGGCTGAGGGCTGAAGTATTTGGAATTTTGAACTTGGATCGGAGGTCTGTGGGTCGAGATATCGTTAAAAGGATTCTTGTGCGTGGGCCCAACTGGTTGGGCGATGCGGTGATGTGTGAGCCCGCGCTCCGTGGATTGCGTGGGCTGTTTCCTGATGCGCAGGTGACACTCTTAGTGAAACCGGCTGTGGCCGATCTGTTTGTGGGGCATCCGGCAGTAACGCGCGTGTTGACCTACGACATCAAGGGGCGTCATGCGGGGCTCCCGGGAAAGTGGGCGTTAGCCAAGCAGCTGCGGCGGCAAGGCTTCGACCTGGCGGTCTTGTTTCAGAACGCATTCGAGGCGGCCTTCCTGACATTTCTGGCACGTGTGCCTCGCCGTTATGGGTATGCGACAGACGGGCGAAGTTTACTATTGTCCGATCCGGTCGCTGTGCCGGATCCACGCCTGCTTGTCCATCAAGTCCGCTATTATTGGGATCTGTTGAAGCCGCTGGGCCTCACGGGCGATCCTCCGGTACCGGAACTCGTCGTCCTGCCAGAGGAGGAACAGGCCATGGTGAGGCGATTCGTGCAGGGCGGGTTGACGGCTACGGATATCGTCGTCGGGATCAACCCTGGGTCAACCTATGGCGATGCCAAACGCTGGCTGCCAGAACGGTTTGCCGAGGTCACGGAACGACTCTGCCGAACGATCCACAAATCTCCAGGGCAACACATCAGTGTGGTCATTTTTGGGGCGAAAGGGGAAGAGCGTTTGGGTCAGGAGATTGCTGTACGCCTATCGTCTCGTTCCCTGGTTTTGTCTGGGGCAACGACGATCCGGGAACTTATGGCGGCGGTGAAGCGGTGCAGCCTGCTTCTGACGAATGATACCGGTCCCATGCATATCGCTGCTGCGTTCCAAGTACCGGTTGTGGCGATCTTCGGGCCGACCGATTGGCGTACCACGTCGCCATTTGGGGGCGCCCATGCCATTGTGAGACAGCCGGTCGATTGTGCGCCCTGCCTGTTGCGTGAATGTCCGATTGACCATCGGTGCATGACAAGAGTAACTGTTGATCAGGTCTATGAGGCGGCAACGAAGCAGGTGGCTGTCCTCCCTGGTTTATCGCATGAAGCGAACTTCTCTGGTTCAAACGAGATTGACCACGAATCCAAAATGAGCAAGCCCAACCATAGGAACATTCTTGACGGTGTCACCGTGTTTCTGGATCGAGATGGAACATTGAACTACGATCCAGGCTATTTGAAGATTGCCGCTGATCTGAAGCTATTGGCAGGGGTGGGCCCGGCTCTGGCGCGTTTGAAAAAGGTTGGGGCTAAATTGGTGGTTGTGACCAACCAATCCGGTGTCGGTCGTGGAATTTTGACACTCAAGGATCTTGAAGCGATTCATGCCAGGTTGCAAGGTCTGTTGGAGCAGGAGGACGTGGCGCTTGACGCAATCTATTTCTGCCCGCACCATCCTGATGACGGGTGCCGCTGTCGCAAACCGAACGTGGGCATGGTGGAGCGGGCTGTGTCGGAGTTACAACTGGATTTCCGTCGTTTTTATTTGATTGGCGACCACGTACGCGACATACAACTAGCGCACAGGGTAGGCGCCAAGTCTATTCTCCTGACGTCAGCGCCGGTAGATGCGCAATCGTTGGACAGGCTCAAGGTCGAAAAGGCGATGCCGGATGCCATGGCGAAGTCTATGGCTGAGGCCGTTGACTGGATTCTAAACGATGCAGTGAAGGCAGCGTCGCAACCGGTAGGAGCCGCGGAGAAATAATCTGGAAATGGCGAGACGAATTGACGGCTGACGGCGGATCACTCAGGCTTGACATGTCCGACTATCGCCACATCTTATTGATCAAGCCGAGTTCGCTGGGTGACATCGTGCATGCGATGCCGACCTGTGCGGCGATTCGTCGAGCCTATCCCAAAGCTCGGCTGACCTGGCTGGTCAAACGTGAGTGGGCTGGTCTCGTAGAGCGGATCGACGGGGTCGATCGGGTGTGGTCGGTGAAACCAACCCTTACGGGTTGGCTCTCCCAGGTATCGCCTCTTCGCGCAGAGCAGTTCGATCTTGTTATGGATCTCCAGGGTCTGTTCCGGAGCGCTGCAATCGGGTGGTTTAGTGGATCACCTCTGCTTGTGGGATTTGCCAATGGGCGAGAGGGGAGCCCCAGGTTCTATTCAAGACGTGTGTCGGTTCCACAATCGGATATGCACGCGGTTGATCGGTATCTGCTTGTGGCCAAGGCCGTGGGAGCGGTAGAGTCCGGCGCGCCGGAATTTCGCTTTCGCATCCCGCAAACCGATTACGATGAGGTCGATCGTGTATTGAGTCGATCCGGTGTGACGCCTGGAACGAGTTGGGTGGCGATGAATGTCTCTGCCCGGTGGCAGACCAAGCGGTGGCCTCCTGCGTCGTTCGCTGAAGTTGCAGATCGGCTGCAGCAAGAAGGATTTGGCGCGGTGGTCATGATCGGAGGTCCTGATGAACGAGCGGATATCGCTGAAGTAAACAGGATGATGAAGACTCCTGCCATCGATCTGGCCGGAGCCACGACCGTGGGGCTGCTCCCAGCGCTCCTCAGTAGGGCATCACTGCTGATTACGAATGATTCAGGTCCGATGCATGTTGCGGCGGCAGTGGGTATACCGATCGTGGCCTTGTTCGGGCCGACAAGCGCGGTTCGGACTGGCCCTTATGGGGTGGGCCATGCGGTCTTGACGGGGAAGGTACCCTGTAGTCCCTGTTTCAGTCGAACCTGCCACAATACGGTGTCGTTGGAATGTCTGAAAGTGGTGTCGCCACAACAAGTATTGGCAGCGGCTCGAGCACAGCGTTCTCAGCGAATGGCTCCCCGATGAATGTCCTCTTAGTCAGGCCTGATGGCATCGGCGATGAAATTTTGTGTCTGCCGGTCGCGTCCGCGCTACGCCGACTTCTGCCGGAGGCACGGATCACGTTTCTCTCCAGCGAGTACGCCGCTCCGCTCTTGGCGCACCATCCGGATCTCGACGAGGTCTGGACAGTCACGGGCCGGGAATCCCTGCGCGAGTTGAAGGCGTTGTTTTGCCGGGCCGTCGATGCGGTGGTATTTCTCAAACCGTTTAAACGGTTGATGTGGGCGGCGTTCCTGGCGCGGGTGCCGATTCGAGTGGCCACAGGGTACCGCTGGTATAGTGTGTTGGCGAATCGTCGGATCTATGAACATCGGAAAGATTTTGCTAAGCATGAAGCTGCGTATAACGTCGGCATGCTTGCGGGGCTTGGATTGGAGCCTGGCATCGTCTCTCCACCGAGTCTCGTGCTGACCGATACAGAGCGCGCGTGGGGGCAAGAACGATTGCGCGGTATGCCTACACCGAGGGTGGTGCTCCATCCAGGCGGATTTGCAGCCCGGCGCTGGCGGATTGAACAGTATCATTCGCTCGCGCATGAGTTGCATCGGAAGGGCGTGGGGGTGATATTGACGGGAAGCCAGGTGGAAGCAGACATGTTCAACCAGCACATGAGCAGTGATGTGCTGGTTCCTGCTTCAGTCCTGAATCTGATGGGGCAGTTATCGGTGCGCGAGTTGATGGCCGTGATTGCGGCCAGTCATGCGGTGGTCTCCGGAGCCACAGGCCCGGCCCATATTGCCGCAGCCTGCGGTGTGCCGAATGTCAGTCTGTTCGATCCGCGGCGCAACAATCTTCCGACGCGTTGGCAGCCGCTCGGCCAGGGGGTCGTCCTGCGTCCCGATGTGCCGACGTGCGAAAAATGTATTTATGAGGCCTGCCCCTATTGGGACTGCCTCGACCGGTTGACGGTGGACACGGTGGCGCAACAAGTCATGGAGGTCTGCCAACAACCTGCGCCGCTCAAGGTCGTGCATGTCTAAACTGTCGGTTTATGTCATTGCCTACAACGACGAGCCTAATATGCGGGCCTGCCTTGAGTCTGTGGCAGGCTGGGGCGATGAGCTGATCGTCGTGGATTCCCACAGTACGGATCGGACGGCTGTAATCAGTCGCGAGTTTACGAGCAAGGTTTATCAAGTCGACTTCAAAGGATTTGGCAATCTGCGCAATCAGGCAGTGGCACTCACAACCCATGAATGGGTCTTCAGTCTGGATAGCGATGAGAGAATGACGCCCGAGTTGCGGGAAGAGATTCGACTGCTGCTCGACCGTGGACCCGGGGCGGATGCCTACTTCGTTCCAAGAAAGAACTATTTTTTAGGCCGGTGGATCAGACATTGCGGCTGGTATCCCGATTATCGTCAACCGCAGTTGTTTCGAAAGGGACGGTTTCGGTATCGCGAAGAACTGGTCCATGAGAGTTTCGAATGCGATGGGCCAGTCGGATTTCTCAAGAGTCCCGCGTTGCAGTATCCATTTCGGAACATCGATCACTATGTGGCGAAGCAAGACCGCTACTCGGCCCTGATGGCTCGTCGCATGGTGGAGCAGGGCCGGCGGTTCTCTCCCCCTCAACTGATCACCCATCCGCTCGGTGCGTTTTTCAAGATGTATGTGCAGCGGGCCGGCTTCCTCGACGGCAAACCTGGCTTGATTCTTTCCGGCCTCTATGCCTATTACACCGTCATGAAGTACGCGAAGTTCTGGGAGCTTTCGCAGAAAGGTTGAGACTGAGGCTCAGGTGAGGGTCAGTGGCCTGTCTATGAAAGTCAGCGGATTTACATTCGTGCGAAACGTGGTGAAGTACGACTATCCGGTCGTGGAGTCGATCCGATCCGTTTTGCCGGTGGTCGATGAATTTATCGTGAATGTCGGGCGGTGTGACGACGGCACGCTTGAGCTGATTCGCTCGATCGGCGATCCCAAGATCAAAATCGTGGAGTCGGTCTGGGATGAGACGCTGCGAAAAGACGGACTGATCTACGCCCAGCAGACTAACATTGCGTTGGCACACTGTATCGGCGATTGGGCGTTCTACATACAAGCCGACGAGGTGGTGCACGAAGACGATTTGCCTATCATTCGGGAAGCCATGCGCCGCCATCTCGGCAATCCTGAAGTGAAAGGGCTTCTGTTCCGGTATCTACATTTTATCGCCGACTATTGGTCGACCAATCCCTGGTTCTACCACAAAGCCGTGCGGATCATCAGGAACAACGGCGAAGTGGAGTCCTGCGGCGATGCCGTGGGGTTTCATCTCAAGGCGACGGAGCAGTACCTCCAGAGTGGACCGAAGGAATGGATCGCTCCATCGGACGGGCGAGTCTTTCACTATGGGTGGGTGAAGGACCCTAAAACAATGCTGGAGAAAAAGCGGGAGCAAGTGATGGTCTATCATGGAGGAGGCCATGTTCCTGCCGCAGAGGCCAAACAACTCGCTCACGACAGCTTTCAGTTTGAGGACTATGCCATATTGAAAGAATTCAGTGGATCGCATCCAACGGTGATGGTGGATCGTCTCCAATCCTCTCGTCGTTGGGCTGCCCGCCGCAATCGGTGGTTGAATCTCCAGTTTTATCGGGAAGTCCTTCGCCGCGGCTTTCGTGGATAACATGACAGGTCGGCCGAGCGTCACATCATGCTGAGTATTATTGTCGCCGTGCACAATCAATTGGGGCACAATCAACTTTTTCTAGAGGGGATACAGCGCTATACGACCGGCCCACACGAAGTGATTGTGATCGACAATCATTCGACAGACGGATCAGCGGAGTTTTTTGAAGCGAACGGGTGCCGGGTGATTCGAAACGATCGAAACCTCTGTTACCCGGAATCGATGAATCTCGGTTCCGACTTGGCGAGCGGAGAGTTTCTGTGCCACATCAACAACGATTTGTATGTCGCGCCGAACTGGAACGGATTCTTGATCGAGGCGATGGAGCGCTATCGCCTCGATGCCGCATCGCCGTTGGGGCTGGAAATGATGCCGACTGCATCCTTGACCGATTGGATGCAGGGACGTTGGGCGGCGATCGGGCAAGGACGGCTTTCAAGCGGAAAGGGCATCGACCAGCTGCGAACGATGATTCAGGCGATGTATGGCGATTGGGAGCGCTATTGCAGGGAAGCGCACCGTGCATTCGCCGGAACGATGTTCGAAGGGATTGTCGGGTCCTGCGTCATGATCAGGCGATCGACCTATGACGCGCTCGGCGGCTTGGACGAACGGATTCAGTCCGCTGACTGGGACTTGTACTACACCCTGCGCAAGCGCGAGCAGGTCGTCGGGGATATGAAGCGATGCATGGTCGTGGGGGCGTCGTTCGTGCATCATTTCATCCGGGCGACGATGAAGAGTAAGCGGGAGCCGTTTGCCTGCACCCATGAACGATTGACGATCGACCGGAAGTGGACCCAGGCCGAACAAACTGAGCTGTGGTGTAAGCCGGAGGAATTCGCTTCATCGTCCGCTGGGCTGCGGTTTGCTCGGCGTGTGGTGAAGCCTGTGAAGAAATTGGTGCAGGAACTGGATCGAGCCACCGCCTGGCGCCGGCTCTGGATCAGCCCCGATCGCGTGGTCGATCAGTACCGCCGGCAGTTCGAACAGGCGGCGATACAGCTGCCCGGTGGAGTGCCGTCATGAATCATGCGGGCTTGGGAAGCTCCCTGATAACATTTTCCTGAAGGAACCGGTATGCGTCAAACGATTTCTTGCGCGATTGTCGTATTCAATGAAGAACGGAACATTCGTGAAGCGCTCGACTCGGTCGCGTGGATGGATGAAATTATCGCAGTCGATTCCTACAGTATCGACAAGACCGTTGAGATTTGCCGGGAGTTTACGCCGCACGTCTTCCAGCGCAAGTGGAATGGGTTTGGTGAACAAAAAAATTCTGCGATCGATCGTGCGACATCAGACTGGGTGTTTATTCTGGATGCCGACGAGCGCGTCAGTGACGATCTTCGCGCAGAAATTCAACGGGTATTGGAGACCTCTACCCCGGCAGGTCCGGTGGCCTACTCGCTTCCGAGGAAGAATTATTATTATGGGAAGTGGATTCGATGGGGAGGGGTGTATCCGGATTATCAACTGAGATTGTTTCGGCGTGGCGTCGGTCGGTTAGACGATAGCGAGCCTCACAACCGGTTTGTGTTTGAAGGACTGCACGGAGATCTGACCCATGCACTCGATCATTACACGGAGCGGACAATCGAAGACCACTTCAAGAAGTTCAATAACTTTACGACATTGGCAGCGAGAGAGCGCGGGAAAACGAAGAAGAGGGTTCGGTGGAGTGATCTGACAATTCGTCCGCTGTTTACATTTTGGAAATACTATGTCCGAAGGCAAGCGTTTCGGGATGGAGTGCACGGACTCATTATCTCTGTATTTGCCAGCATGTACACCTTTGTGAAATATGCCAAGTTGTGGGATACCACCAGGCAGGCAACCGCTCACCCGGACGCCAAGTAGTGGGCACGCGAATTCTGTACGTGCATGGGATTGAGGCTATTGGCGGAGCGGAACGCGATCTGATCGCACTGTTGAAGACACTCGACCGGCACAAGTGGGAGCCGCATGTGGTCTGTCCGGGAACGGGTCCGTTCCGAGAGCAGCTGCATGCGATCGCCGTCCCCACTCATGCACTGAGTCTTCCTCCCTGGAGAAAGCCTCTCGCCGTGTTTCAGCGCCGATCGGCGATCGGGCGTCTCGGTGCTCTTGTGAGCCAACTTGATCCCGCCTTGGTTCATGTGAACGATATCTGGTGGGTGCCCCATACCGTGAGAGCCATCGCCAGTGGTCGGTCTCATTCCATGCCGATCGTGGCCCATGTGAGGCAGGAAATCGAACCGGAGAAGGTGGGACGCTATGAGCTTGATCGGGTTGAGGCTGTTATTGCAATCTCCCGGCAGATTGAGCAATCGCTGATAACCGGTGGCGTCTCGATGGGCAGGGTACGGACTCTCTACAGTGGGATTGATTTTTCCAAGAGACAATCTTCGCACGATGACCAGGGAATTCGTCGGCTGATCGGGCTTCCGAGCGGGGCGGTCTTATTGGGCACCGTCGCCAATCTGTTTCCACGAAAAGGCTATGAGGTGATGCTTCGAGCGCTTCCGGCCATTGTTCATGCGGTTCCTACGGTGCATTATGTGATCGTGGGCAGTGATGATCACGGCTATGCCGATCGATTGAAACGGCTCGCGAGCGAATTGACAATCGCCGATCGCGTACACATTGTCGGCTTTCAGGACCCGGTTCAGCCGTTCTTGGCCGCGCTCGATCTGTATATGCATCCGGCACTCATGGAGGGATTTGGGATCGCGGTGGTCGAAGCGATGGCAATGGGCAAAGCTGTGGTCGCGACCACGACAGGGGGTCTCCCCGAAGTCGTGGCACAGGGAGAGACTGGCTTGCTTGTTCCCCCGGGAGATGCCGAATCATTGGCTGAAGCCGCGATCTCTCTGCTGAAACACACGTTCAGGCGAGAGCAGATGGGGGTGTGTGGGAGGATGCGTGCGCAAGAGAGATTTAGTCTTGATGCGTCTGTCGCGCACATGGAACAGCTGTACGGAGACGTACTGGGGACACAGAAAGGGCGAGGATGAAAATTGGTTTTGATGCCAATCCGATGGTGGGCGATATGGGTGGGGTGGGGTGGCACAGCTACCATCTACTCCGCACGATGATGGCACAGCAAGGAGAAATCGATTTTGTAGCCTATGCGAGACCAGGCGCTGTTCGGCCTGACTCTGTGAGTGCTTGGACGGGCGTTGAGCGGCTTGGATGGGTCAATTCGAGCCGATGGGGGATGGGGAAGCGGGGAGCGTCAGATCAGTTGGATCTCTACCACGGCACGAATTTTAAAATGCATACCGTAGGGCGCTATGGCGGAGTGGTGACCATTCACGATCTTTGGCTGGATCGCCATCCTGAGTATTCGAAGAAGATGTTGGGTCAATGGCCCTCGTCGTTCAAGACCAGACAGACCGCGATACGGGCCAGAAAAACCATTACGGTATCCGAGTTTTCCGCGAGAGAGCTCATAGAACTTTATGGTTTGAAGCGCGAGCACATCAGAGTCATTCCTAACGGAGTGTCGGAGGATTTTTCGCCACGTCGAGACGATCAGGCGATGGCAGAGTTGCGGAAACGGATTGGTCTCACGGCTGAGCACTATATCTTATTTATTGGCGGGGCAGATCCGCGCAAGAATCACCAGATATTTCTCGAGGCGGCGGAGAAGGTTCGGAAGAAACTGGGGCCGAGGATGGTGGTCCTTGTCGGCTCGCCAATCCATCCGTTCGGGAGCTACGAGGAGACGGCCCGAAGGCGCAGTTTGACGGAAAAGGTGCTCTGCCCGGGCCGGTTGCCCATGCGCGACTTACAATTGCTGTATTCCTCCACTGATCTGTTCGTCTTTCCCTCGTTGTACGAAGGATTCGGGATGCCTGTGTTGGAAGCGATGGCCTGCGGTGCGCCGGTGCTTACGTCTGATTCGACCGCGTTGGCTGAAGTGGCGGGTGATGCGGCAGTGTTAGTGGATCCTCAAGACGCGCGGGCGCTGGGAGAGGCGATGGTTCGTGCGCTTGAGGATGAGCCGCTTCGAGCCGACTTGAAGGTGAAAGGATTTGCTCGAGCCAAGCAGTTCCCCTGGGAGCAGGTTGCAGCAAAGACCGTTGCACTGTACCGGGAGTTGTGCGAGGGGAAAAGCTAATCGCCATGAGCGGTCAGTTCCTGTTTCTTGCTATCAGCCATAGGTCATCAGCTCTTTTCCCATGAAAAACGTCCTCATCATTAAGCTTCGCTATATCGGCGACGTCTTATTGGCGACGCCGACTGTGCGGGCGATCAAAGCGGCGCAACCCGATGTGAGGGTCACGATGATGGTCAATCGCGGGACGGAAGATGTCTTATCCGAGAACCCGGATTTGGAAGAGGTCGTCGTCCTCGACAAGGGATCTCTGGCAGCCCAATCGCGGCTTATTGCCGGGCTGCGGAGTCGGCGATTCGATACGGTGATCGATTTGACAGATGGAGATCGCTCGGCGTTTCTGAGTTGGATCAGTGGGGCCTCAGTTCGGATCGGGTTCAACGATGAACATCGATGGCGGGGGAAGTACTACACGCAGGTGGTCCAGTCTATGCCGGGTGTGCAGCACCGAATCGACCGAGATCTGGAAGCCCTCAAACCCTTGAATATCCAAGCTGACTCAAAGGATCTTCAACTTCGGGTGACGTCGGAAGAAGTCAACAGTGCAGATCAATTGTTGGATCAACTCGGTGTTCAGCGATCGCAGTCGACGGTGATATTGCAGCCCGGCGCTCGCTATTGGTTCAAGGCCTGGCCTCCGGAGCGGTTCGCGGCACTGGCGGATCGTTTGACCTCTCAGCATGATTGCCACGTGTTGATTGGAGGTAGCTGCCACGATATTGATCTCGCGCAGCAGATTCGACAGATGGCGAAGAGCAGCCCAACGATTATGGCTGGCCGTACAACCATTAAACAGTTCGCAGCCATTGCCAAAAGGTCAGTCCTCTTTGTGGGAAGCGATAGCGGCGCGATGCACATTGCTGCGGCAGTGGGCACTTCCGTCGTCGCATTGTTCGGCCCGTCGGATCCTCGCGAGTGGGGCCCTTGTGGTGGTCCTGCGGAGATACTTTATAAGGAGGTCGATTGCCGTATCTGCTTTCATCCGACTTGTACGAGAGGCGAAGAGAATTGCATGAGGCGCATTTCAGTTGAGGAGGTCATTGCTGCAGCTCAGAAGCTTCTTCTTGCCGTGAAGGGTATGAGGTAACAAGCTGCCGCTCTTGCGATTCAAGATTTCGTCTTTCGTCCGACGAAACAGGCATATGGTATCTGGCCATTATCGTATGGTTCGAGATGGAGTGTGGGCGTCCTTGCCATCAGATATACGCCATGAACATAGGCTTTTATCCCCAACGAGATCCGCTTCACGAGGAACGCGCTTTCGTAGCAAACCGTCATGAGTAATGTGGGCTCAAGTACCGTAGTTCACGGTGAAGAGTGAGCTCCGGTATTTTTATGCTTGACAGAAGAGGTTCATGTGTTCATGTTATGAACGGTTGGCCAAATTATCTGTATAATTCATGGATTTACAAAGACAACGAGACCTCCTGCTCCTCAGCGAACTCGATCGAGATGGAGGGGCCACTCAGCGTAGGCTTGCCACCAAACTCGGTGTCGCGCTGGGCCTGACCAATCTCTATCTCAAGCGTCTGGCCCGCAAGGGCTACATCAAGGTCACGACCATTCCGCGTAGTCGAATCAGGTATCTTCTGACGCCACAGGGCTTTACGGAAAAGTCACGGTTGACCCATCTCTACATGCAGTACTCTCTCTCGCAGTACCGTGACATGCGTACTCGGTTAAAAGAAATGATGTCGACGTTTGATAGTGCTCATGGCCAACGGGTGGTGATTTATGGGACGACCGAGTTGGCCGAATTGGCTTATCTGTCGCTTCGAGAAATGAATATCGACTGTGTGGGATTCATAGATGAAAACTCGCGTGAGTCATTTCTTTCTTGCCCGGTTTCTTCGCCGGAAAGGATCGCCGGCTGGCATTTTGATCAGGTGTTGATTACTGATCTCGATCATGCGGCAGCGGTTGAAGAACAGTTGGTCCAGTCGGGCGTGCCACGGGAAAAGGTCCTGAGACTCGGCCTGCCCGAATAAGGCCCGCGCTTCTACGCGTGGTCGACATTGTCTGTGGTGCGTCCGATGTAGATCTGTAAGTGAAAGGGCGGAGCTGTGTCCACAGGGCGCAAGACAAGCGGAACTTACCCGACCTGAAAGATGGATGCAAGGTGCGTGACGAATGGACTACTTTAGGTCTGTCTCTCGGGAAGCCTCAAATGAACAAGCCTGACCACCTGAGCCACATACACGAGGTAAGCCAAACTCGAAAATGGTATGCCCTTCGGACGCGATCGCGTCACGAAAAGCTTGTGCGAGAACAGCTCGCCAATCAGGGTATCGAGCCGCTATTGCCCACGGTCAAGCGCCTGAGTCAATGGAAGGATCGAAAGAAAGAAATCGAAGTTCCCCTTTTTTCAGGGTATTGCTTTGTCCGCTTTGCATCGGAACAAAAGCTGCCGGTGCTCAAGACGATCGGTGTGGTCGATATTGTTGGGACAAGTCATTGCCCGGAAGCGATTCCAGACGAGGAGATTGCGGCGATCAAGACATTAATGACCAGTGTGCTCCCTTATGACCCGCATCCTTATCTGCACGAAGGCATGCGAGTGGAGGTGGTCCGAGGTCCGCTACAAGGAGTTCACGGAATTCTCTTGCGCAAAGACAATCACCATCGCCTAGTATTGGGTGTCCGGCTTATTCAGCAAGCCGCAGCGGTGAAGATCGATGTGAACGACGTGGTGCCGGCGTAACGAGAGTGGATTTCTCGCCCGCTACCCAGCGGACAAGGAAGAACTCGTCCAGGTCTGCGCCAGTCTCGATGACCTCGCCACCCGCGAGTGCGAAACACCGGCGCTCGCTGGAGTTTGCCAGACATGAGGAGCAGCGGGACAGGCACTGCCGCAGAGGACGGAGTCAGTCATGAGTGAGCGTGATGCTCGCGAGGCCAAAATGATCAAACCAGAAATTTCCTCTATGTATGGAAGTGCCGTCATGGAGGGGATGGGTGTGCGGGTGGGAGTGGGAGTGGTCATTCGGGGGCCAGGAGAAACCATACTCTTGGAGAAGCGCCGCGATTGTGGGTGGTGGGGATTGCCAGGAGGACGGGTTGAACCAGGTGAATCACTGGCCGCCGCTGCGCTAAGAGAGGTGCTTGAGGAGACTGGCCTGGCAGTGGAGGTCACACATCTTATCGGCGTGTATTCAGACCCCAGTGGCCGCATCGTGACGTATCCAGACAATGGCGATGTTGTGCAACTGATCGACGTCGTCGTTGGAGCGCGAGTACTGTCCGGCAGTCTTATGTGCAGTCAGGAGAGCGAAGAAGTAAGGTTTTCCCCCCCATCTCAATTGCCTGAAGAGATTGTGCCGCCGGCGCGGCAACCGATTGCCGATGCATTCGAAGACCAGCGTGGCATCCTGCGTTAGGATGGAATCGTCATGACACATTTCAGGGACCTCCTTATTCTAAGTCTTGGACGAGGCCTCCAAGTTCTCGCTGGCTTTATCACGATCAAGGCTGCGACGACTCTGTTGTCCCCGAGCGATGTCGGAAGCATGAACCAACTGATGAGTATTGCGATCCTAGGAACCTCAGCCTTACTGATACCCGTAACGGCATATATCGGTCGAGGGTGTCACGAATGGATGGATACT
>JACMLT010000066.1 GCA_014379455.1 Nitrospiraceae bacterium | reverse complement strand
TTCACAGCATATATATTATTTAAAAACAATAAGTTGCATAATTTTTCGCTATTAAATCCGGCGCCTTCCTTGGCTTACCCCGTCGAAATGCCTGGCGTATTTCCGGTGGGGGCAGGCCTTAATCCGGTTCAGCGATGCCGGTATCTTATAAGTGACAGAGCGATTTTCGTCGACAATCGGCGTGCGAGACCCCACCACTATTTGTGCTGGCAATAAGATATCCATGGTGGTAGGCATGCGAACCATCGAAGTATTCGCGGGACACAATTGTCTATTGTCTAGCCGCACCTTGCCAGGACAGGAGTATAATAATGGCACATGAGGCCTGCCATGCACCGTGTGCTCGTCTTGGGCGCTGGAAAGATCGGCTCTTTGGTTGCCTGCCTCTTATCAGAGAGCGGCGACTACGAGGTCTGTCTCGGTGACATCAGCCTCGATGCCTCCAAGCGGCTCGTCGAGGACCTTGGTCTCTCGCGAGTCACGCCCCTGCTCCTTGATGTCCGACATCCCGACACCATCAGCGCATATTTGAAGGCGCATCGATTCGATGCGGTCCTATCGAGCCTCCCGTATTTTTGCAACCCCGTTGTCGCCGGAATGGCTCGGGAACACCGCCTTCATTATTTTGACCTGACGGAGGATGTCGAAGTCACCAATCAGGTCAAAGTCCTGAGTGCCGATTCGCCTCAAGCCTTTGTGCCGCAATGCGGTTTGGCCCCTGGGTTCATCAGTATCGCAGCGCACGATTTGATCACCCATTTCGATACAGTGGATACGGTCAAAATGCGGGTCGGCGCCTTGCCGGTTCATCCCAGTAACGCCCTCAAGTATTCACTGACGTGGTCCACCGATGGGTTGATCAACGAGTACGGCAACATCTGTTACGGAATTGAAGGGGGAGAGAAGGTGCCCCTCCTACCCCTCGAAGGGTATGAGACGATCGAGGTGGATGGACTTTTGTACGAAGCGTTCAATACGTCAGGCGGATTGGGAACATTGGCAGATACCTATGCAGGGAAAGTCCGGACCATGAACTACAAGACGCTGCGGTATCCAGGCCATTGCGAAAAAATTCATCTCCTCATGAAAGATCTTAAGCTGAACGAGGACCGTGAAACGCTCAAACGAATTCTCGAGCGAGCGGTTCCCCAGACACTGCAGGATGTCGTGCTGATCTATACCTCCGTCATGGGAATGCGGGAGGGCGCGTTGTTCGAAGAGAACTACGTGAAGAAGATCTATCCTCAATGTATTAAAGGGAAGCTGTGGTCTGCCATTCAAATGACTACCGCCTCGAGCCTCTGCGCCGTGGCTGACCTCGTGCTCGCCGCGCCTCAACTGTACAGGGGGTTTATCACGCAGGAGTCGTTTCCGTTACAAGACGTGCTGAAGAATCGGTTTGGAGCCTGTTACCGATGATCTCTGCGGTGGAAATTCTTAAGGGATTAGGCTTGAGCGCCATCAATGCCGGTGGCAGCACCGGGACCCATTGGTGGGCTTCGAGCGAGAAGGTATCGTTGCTGGAGTCTATGAATCCGGCGACCGGCGAGACGATTGCGCATATTCGCACCTGTTCAGCCGACGACTATGAGCGCATTGTGCTGGATTCAATTGAGGCATTTCAGCAATGGCGGCTCGTTCCGGCCCCCAAGCGGGGAGAATTTGTCCGGTTACTGGGCGTATCGTTGCGAGAGCACAAGGATCTGCTTGGTTCACTGGTGTCGCTTGAAGTCGGCAAGATCAAAGCGGAGGGAGACGGCGAAGTTCAGGAAATGATCGATATGGCAGACTTTGCCGTGGGCCAGTCGCGTATGCTGTACGGAACGACGATGCATTCCGAGCGGACGCAGCATCGAATGTCGGAACAATGGCATCCGCTTGGGCCGGTCGGGGTGATTACCGCCTTCAATTTTCCCGTCGCGGTGTGGGCCTGGAATGCGTTTCTGGCGGCGATTGCTGGAGATACGGTGGTATGGAAGCCATCGCCGAAAGCACCGCTCTGTGCGATCGCGGTGCAGCACCTCTGCAACCGCGTGATGGAGCAACAGGGCTATCGAGGAATCTTTTCTCTGATCGTGACGGCAGAACAGACTGTCGCGGAGACGTTAGTTCAGGATCGCCGATTGCCGTTGATCTCGTTCACGGGGTCCGTGCCGGTCGGTCGCGCTGTGGCTTCTACTGTCGCGCAACGATTGGGGCGGACATTGTTGGAACTGAGTGGGAACAATGCGATTATCGTGGATCAGACGGCGGATCTCTCCTTGGCGATTCGCGCCATCGTGTTCGGTGCGGTCGGTACCGCCGGCCAACGTTGCACGACGACCAGACGGCTGTTCGTCCACGAGTCTTGTTACGATGACGTGGTCGCGAAGCTGATCTCGGCATATAGGCAGATACGTATCGGCAATCCACTGGAGTCAGGTGTGCTCCTGGGCCCGCTGATCGATCGACCAGCGGTCGAGGCCTATCGGAAGGCGATCGAGGAAGTGAAGCAGGCGGGAGGGGAAGTGCTCTACGGAGGAAAGGTGTTGGATCAGCCGGGCTATTTCGTGGAGCCGACGATCGTGAAAGCGGAGAATCATTGGCCTATCGTCCAGCGTGAGACCTTTGCGCCGATTCTCTATGTCATGCCCTTCAAGGCGCTTGACGATGCCATCGCGTTACAGAATGCGGTACCTCAAGGCCTGTCTTCCGCGATTTTTACATCCGACGTGCGGAGTAGCGAACGGTTCACATCCACTGCCGGCAGTGACTGTGGGATCGCTAATGTGAATATCGGAACGTCAGGAGCAGAAATCGGCGGCGCCTTTGGCGGTGAAAAGGAAACCGGCGGAGGACGCGAAGCCGGCTCGGATGCATGGAAAGCCTATATGCGGCGGCAGACGAACACGATCAACTGGGGTAACGATCTGCCGCTGGCCCAGGGCATTCAATTTGGCTCATAGTACACATGCCGAAGCAACAAGGAGTGTGGTTTATGGAACAAGGCGTTGAGTTGGACGCATTGATTGCCAGAATGATCGGCAACTATGTGTCGCGCAATCGGGCAGCTACATTGTTGCGCGACTTGCTCGATGCAGCAGGAGTCGGTTTCTATCCGGTGGCAGACCATCTCACGCTGCGGACGTTGGATATCGACCGGCGTGCGGAGGAGTTCACGAGGCTCGGGTATGGGTACAGCGAAACGATCGAGTATGCAGACTGGTATGCGAAGGTCTATCGGAAGGTCGGGTATCCGGCGCTCTTTGTGGATCAGGCCTACTCCGACGATCGGGGCCGTACCAGTATCATCCCCGGTTGGGTCAAGACCTTCGGCGATCAGGTGTTCCATCATGTGGCGGTGCGTGTGGACGACATTGAGCGGGCGATTGAACGGTTGAAGGCACAGGGGGTGGTCTTTACCGGTCAGATCGTCGGGGCTCGGGGTGGCCAGTTACGACAAATCTTCACGGCGCCGGAAATGGTGGACGGCCAGCCTTTTTCCGTATTGGAACTCGCCGAGCGCCACAGAGGGTACCAGGGTTTCTCGCCTCCACAGGCAGACAGTTTGATGAAATCCACAGTCGGTCGCTAGTTCCCGATCTGCATCTCTGCATGCCACCCATCAAGATTGCTATGTCCAGGTGTCTGGGCTCATTGTTCTGAATCTTATTCCCATTTGATGTCTCAAACGGAACAGGAATATTTCGTAGGTTCCATGGGTGGAGCCTAGAATGGGCCATTACAACTAGAGGAGTATCTTATGAAGTCAAACACATATGCGATCGTTGGGACCTTGGGCCTCGCCTTGTTGACCGGCTGTGCGGAAATGCAGGGGGGAGGCTCCAGTCCAGCGATGGCTGCGCCGAAGCCGGGGCCAGCTCAGGGGTACAACATCCACGTGATGGCGCCGCATAAGTTCGAAGACGGTACGGTCCATGGCCCCTACCACCACTACTGTAAGCCGGTCTCTACGGAAATTATCCAGTGTTTGCTTTTTGAATCCACCGATCCCAACGCCATCCTGACGGATGTAGAATATTTCGTCGCTAAGTCCGTGTCCCGCACGCAGGTGCCCCTTGAGACCTGGAACAAGTATTATCATGACCACGAAGTCGAGATTGCCACTGGTCGTGTGCAAGTATTGGATATGCCAGAATCCCAGGCCAAGGAAATTGCTGCCATCGCCGCCAAAACTGACGGCATCATCTTCCATCTCTGGCCGGATGGAGCCAAGGCGCCGAACGGCATGGTTGGGCATCCGCAATCAGTCGGTCACAAGCTGAGAACAGAATAATTACTGTAGAAAGGCGTGTCGGCAGAGCGGACCACCCGCTCCGCCGGTGGTCTCATCCCATGAAACAATCTCTCCTCTTTGCCATTGCCTTCTCATTGGGTACGGTGTGGGCTTCCCCTGTCTGGAGCGCCGATCAGGAGATACTCAGGCCTCGTGTCCCGGCTGATCAAGTCGACGCTGCGAGGGCAATGAGCAATCCTTTGCCTGCTACGCCGAGCACTGTTGAGAATGGAAAAAAGACTTATGAGGGCAAAGGATTCTGCCGTGTCTGCCACGGGGCGGACGGCAAAGGACTATTGGGAAGCGACATCGACCCTGGCAGCCTGAAAGGCCCGTTGCCGCGCGATTTCACCGACCGTGACTGGCAAGCCGCTCGAACCGATGGGGAACTGTTCTGGATTTTGAAGAATGGCAGCAAGGGCACGGCCATGGCTTCTTTTATCCCGCTCGTACTCACGGAAGAAGAAGCCTGGCAGGTGCTGCGATACGTCCGATCATTCGGTCAATAATTAGGAAAGCACTGCATAGGGTAGCTTCTCCCACCTTTCTTACCCGTTTCGCATCCGGTCAGTCTTTTTCCCACGCTTTCTCGCCTCGTTTTATGAGACTGCGCAAGAGCCGCTCCATCTTTCTTCTGGCCTTCTCACGACGCCGACGCTGTCGTTCGACCATGCGTCCGGCGACGAATGCGGCCCGCGTGCTGGTCGAATGCTTGAGGAATGCCCGGATATATACTTCCGCTTGAATGGCGTCTTGGTGCATGCCTAAGACGTCCTGTGCGACGCGGGCTTTGTTGATAAAGCGTGTGGCCGGCTTGCCGACCGTCGGTCCCGCGAGTTCGGCGGCATAACGGGCTCGTTTTGTTTTGATTCTGACCTCGTGGATTGTGGCGCTGTTGGGTGTGCGGCCAGCCTGGCGAATGGCGTTTCGCAACTTTGTGAACTCCTGTTTGGCGAGGTCTCGCAACGTTGCGGTCGATTCGACGGCGGGCGGGTCGTGCGGCGCTTCCTGGAGTCGCCTGATGAGGTCAAGATATCGTGCACTCTTTAGCTCGTTCAGCAGGACCTCCTGGGCACTGGTCCGCTGTGTTTCCAGATGGGCGATGAACGATGTCAATGGCCGGCGGTCTCGGGCATCCAACGAGGCAGACTCTTCACGGAAATAGGCGAGTTGCACATCGAGGTCTCGAGCCGGCCCCAGCAGTCGACCGAGCCAGCGCAGCTCATCCCGCAACGAGTCGGTCCATTCAGGAACCAACAGGGGCCTGGTAGTGCGCAGGACGGCCCGCAATTGTCTCGTGGCCACACGCATTTGGTGTAGACTTTCCGGTTCCCTTCCAAGCCTGGCACCAGGGTCATGCGCAAGCAGCAATCGGGCATGATGTGCGAGGGCCCACCTCACATGAGCCAAGGCCGGCGCATCCGATGCCGGCGGTGGCTCAGGACCGGAATCCACCAAAGAAAGCGCGCGAAAGAGCTTGGGGCGTCCGTCATGATCTTCGGCTCCCGCTCGACGGAGCTGCCGTTCAAGATCGGGGAGTGTGCTGTCTTTCCCATTTACCTGTTCGATTTCGAGTTCTCGAAAGCGCTGAAGGACTGCTCCATCTTTCATGACGGACACCTGGTCGAGCGTGACATCTGCGACAGGGGTACGGTCCGTGCGCACGCGGATACCGGCCCGCCAGACTCGCAAGGTCGCCACAGGTAAGAGTTCCCGCTGTCCGAGAGGGAGAAAGAGCAGGTCGCGGAACGTGGATGGTGGAGTAGGCTGGCGATCGACTATCTCTATTTCCTGCCGGTCCTTCATGAGAGGCAGTTTCAGTTGCCAGGCCTGTTTCCCGCGCTCGACTCGATGGCGGAGGGTGATCCCCGCATGGGCCAGGTCGTACTGGGCGGTGTCGTAATAGGTCGAGGTCAGCAGGCGTCGTGGAAGCGGGATACCGGGGAGTTCTGGCAGACGGAAACGGTCACCGACAGTCAGCTTGATTTCACGCTCGACCACTGATTGAACAGTCGGGTTGACAGTAGCCGGATCTGGCGATGTCGAAGGAAGCTTGTCGGCACGAGCCATCACGGTCTCCTTGCGGGACCATTTACTGTCGCAGAGGGAAGGAGAGAGAAGCAATCCCTAACTGAGGCGGACGGGCCAAGCAGCTTGAGTATTTAACAGGCTGTATAAGTTTTTCGGCATCCTGTCAAGGAGATGTGGGGCTGCGTTGCCCGGAATCGGTGAAATATTACTTCGATGTTATCTCCAACCTGAGCACCCAGTCAATGGCTCAACAGACCCCAGTTCGAATTAACGGATAAGTAACTCTGTCGTAACGGTGTGTTGTTGAGCCCGGTCTTATCATGATCTCGCAATGTTGACTGGTCGATCATCCATGACAGGGATGCCCAACTTGATCCTCATCTTTCTGAAATCCGAATCGTTCGCGCAGTCGTTGAAGAGGGCACTGGAGTCGAGCGGTTATCGTGGGACAGCGGTGACCACGGAGTCCTGTGCTCTCACAGAGGCGGAAGTGAACGTGCCATCCTTAATTATTCTTGACCGTCGCTCCGACTCCGTCGCCAAATTCCGACGGATGAAAATGCTGAACAGGGTTTCGATCGTCGCGGTGCAGGAGGGAGCCATATCCTGCTACGACGAAGAATGTCTCGAAGAATATGATCAGGATATTGACTTGGTCGTGTGCGGCCAGAGTGTCCGTGAGCTCGTCGCGCGGGTGCGCGCCATCCTTCGA
>JACMLT010000065.1 GCA_014379455.1 Nitrospiraceae bacterium | reverse complement strand
CCGCCGCTCCGGCTGTCAGCCCGTCGTTGACTCGCGTGACCGCCAAGTCCTTGAACTCGGTTGTGTATTGTTGTTTAGGTATCTTCATCGTCCTCCCTTTCATGGTTACTGCGATTATACGTCACCCGTGGAAGACGAAATTTCAGGGGAAGCTCAGTCTTGATCTCTTAAATCGTCGAGACGTAGACTGTATGCATGATAATTTTGGGTGTAATCCTTGCTCTGATCTTCACGATCCTCTTGGGGTTTGGGATACTGGTTAAGTATCTGAGGAAGCTCTACACCCGGTTATCTTCACACTGACCTCCCACAACCCTACTCATTTCCACGTCTTCAGCACTCGCGCACCGGGGCAGCCCGCTTCGGCTTCTGAGACCAATGCAATTTCGACCAGGTCGCCGGCGCCGCATCTATGGTGATCTCCCCATTGCGGTCCGGGTACACCCTTTCGGTGACCATCACGCGGCCCCTAAGAAACGAATCGAAATACCTGAGGCCATAGTGCGATGGTCAAGGGGCGAGGAATTTTCGGGAGAAAATGTGCTGGTCGAGCTGAATATCAATACCCATGACTCATTTACATCATCATGTAACGAGGTTGCACAGGAACCCCCGGAACTTGCAGACTGAGTGATAATTTCCGCATAGCACCGCCAATCAACGGTGTTTTCCTTCCTTCACATTCCTCCTACAAAACGCCTGTCCGAGAGCTCCCTTCCCCCCCATGATTACCGTTACCGATGCGGCATGCCCTCGCAGATAGTCTTGATTTCCGTGGCGACTATGCTAGAAGATCCACTGTATCAGTGGTTCTCGGCACCGACCGCGTTCAAGGGAAGAAGATCGGAGAGGCCCAACGAATGGCGAAGTTTGATCCCCAGAAGTTTCTCGCACAAGTCGGCAACGGCAAAACGACGCTGACATGCCCGAAGAAACGGATTATCTTTTCGCAAGGGCATTCGGCGGACGCCGTGTTCTATATCCAGACGGGCCAGTGGATGGCCACGGCCGCCGCTACGGAAAAATCCACGCTCGTCCGCATTGACAAACGGGCGATGATCCGTGTGCTCCACGTATCTTCTATCTCGGAGCCTTCGGATCCAAGAGGACTTGGTGGATCACCTGTTCAATTCCAGCGAGAAGCGGCTGGCTCGGGTGCTGCTGCTCATGGCACATTTCGAGAAAGAAGGCCAGGTGGACGCGCTCATTCCGAAGATCAGTCAGGACATGCTCGCCGAGATGATTGGCACCACGCGCTCCCGCGTCAGCTTCATCATGAATAAGTTCAGGAAGCTCGGCTTCTTGGACTACAACAGTGGCGTCCACGTGCACACCTCCCTCCTCAATGTCGTCCTACCATGATTAGCGCTTCTTCTTGCGGCTCATCCGGCTTGGAGCACGGGCAATCTTCTGCATCATCAGTTCCAGCCACCTGAGCAAGTTTGACCAGACCCCTGCCGGTTTTCTCGCCATAGTGTGGCTCAGCAAGGAAGATTCATCTAGGAGGAGACATGCCGACACACCCATGCAAGCATTCAGACGCCACACAGGTCACCGCGGAAATCCTGAAAGAGGCAGCTAGATTCGCATGCAAATGGAAGAAAAAGACTGCATCACATCCGGATCGAAAGGTTATGTGCGAAAGTGGGTTTCGTGATGGTATACAAAAAGTGAGATATATCAGCCCAGACCGAGTCACCCAGAGTATCCAATTTGGAAATTTGCGCAACGGCAACGAATAAAGGCGGCCTGATTTCTGGCGCTGATTATCTCGGGGTACGTCTTCTACGGAACCGTCTGTTATGCCAAACAAACTGTTTGCCGCATTCCTATACGGACTGAACATTCCAGGTAGCCGGTACGTATCAGGTAAGCAGATACAGGACATGCTGCGCCCGTTGGCGCCACATATAGCCTTTGTCCGCATCGTGGCTAGACCTGATAGCGTGGTGCTCCGGTGCGACGAATCTACTACTGAGCAATCGCTGCGAGAAGTCCTGAAGGACCGCTTGGACTGCAACAACGTGGTCATAGCCGTGGAGTCTCTGTGTCGGGTGGTCAAGGCGGCACAAAACGTCCTGAAGTCCATCGAACAAATTGAGGTTGAATGGGAGTGGTGTGTGGTCCTGTCTTCTGAACCCTTCCCTTCCACTTTCATCGAAGAGCGTAGCCTGTTCCCGCACACCACAAAGGTTGTTCCGGTGTGCATCTTGGACTCCCGCGCGCTGTTGGTTCGAAAACGGCGACTAAATCCGTCTGGAACTCGAATTATGACTGGTGCAATTCTGATTAAACCTTGGGATCGGGCACTCAAACGGCACGGCATTGTGCCGAATTGCCTTACGTCAAGAACACTGAGCCAAGTAGAGAGGGTTGCTTGTGCTGGGGAAGAGGGAGATTGTTGACGAGATTGGTGCCAAAACACCATGACACACCGTGACCCATGATTAGGTGCACCATCACGAATCCTCGCCTTTCGTTACTGATTGGTCTTGCTGAGTGTCCTGAGGGAGGTCGTCGACGGGACTCTTCATCAGCGGGCCGTGGGTGCCGCCCCTCTACTCCACCCGTCGACACGCCGCACTACAAGTCCCTCAGGATTCCATTCGTCCCCATCGTCGCTTTCCCGTGCACTGTCAAATATTATGCCATTCAAAGTCCTTGTCCTATTGCTCCGAACTCGTCTGGCACATCCTTCTCAACTATTTAACTTGCGTTGAGTCGTTGCGCTCGAAATCGTGAGGTCGCTGTTCCCTGGTCACCGATTCTCCCACGTCTGCTCACCCGTTATGGAACGTCAACTCCTCTCATCGAGGTAGCTTCGCCGTTCGTCACACGCTTTCTTCTTGAATACATTTCCATTGCTTGAGGTCGCTCCAGGATCACCGTACTCACTGTTGAGAGGCCAGGACTGGTTTCCCAGTGACACGGTCAAGCAGATCACCCGGTTTTGGCAGCGCACTCGATGTACCTGGCTTCAGACTGGCAAGAACTCCAGTAAAGACCGCCTCATATATGACTCTGGCGGCCTCTCCTATTGCTTTGGCTTTCGGAGTATCGGAAAGACGTCCATCGCTGCCATTGGCTCCGGCTGTGATAATCGCCTCCACAATAGGCCCGGCTATCTCAGCAGCGATCTCTTCACTCCTTTTCTGACGATGATCTCCCATGTTTCCTCCTTGGTCAAACGGTCACCACTCGTGATCCATTCCGTCTCTCTTTTACATGCTGTGACCTGATTCTCGTCCGGTTTTCCAGTCTCGTT
>JACMLT010000064.1 GCA_014379455.1 Nitrospiraceae bacterium | reverse complement strand
GCTGGCGAGAGAGCCGGAACTCGCTAGCCGCATTTCCTGCTCAAAAACTTCTAGCCCCAGGCGAAGATCTTGCTGTTGAGCGACCTCACGTTGTTGCTTCATAAACTGTTGTTGGAAATACGATAGGGCTTGAAGCGTGGCACCGAGAACGACTAGCCCAGCCGCCATGGCAAACATCAGCTCGATCAGACTCGTCCCTGTCTCCATCCACACTTTCTGGTGGGTGCCTCGTGCTTGCCGCTCCGTTCGCATCCTGTCTACTTCTAATTTCGTCATGCTATCGGCTCCCAACGAACAATGGGTTGGCGCGCAAAGTAACGACTCGCACTTCTCGCTGGTTCTCACCTACAGCATAGACGGCGCGAGCCTCGATCAAGACATGCCCTGAGCCCGACAGCGAACCGGCGCGGCTCGGCGTGACCGTCCAAATAAGCCGTACGCCATCCTGGTCCCAACTACCGGAATACACCCCATCACCGGCCAGCGCATCGCCGGCTACTCCATCGTCATGCATGACGAGATCTGATGCACCATCGTGATTGAGATCGTCCAACAAGAGACGATCCCATCTCACAGATCGCTTTGCTTCAATCCGTGATTCCGCCATCGCGAGCGCGCGCGTCGCTAATGTCCCTATTCGAATACTCCGTTCTGCTGCCTGAAACGCCCCCATCGCGCCAACCAATCCGATCAACGTCAGCGTCATCGCCACCAACACTTCAGCAAAACTGGCTCCGCCCTCTGCATGAAATAATTGACCCCGAGTCATGAGATGGATACCCTTCCGGTGATACTCACCGTAAACATGGTTTCCCGACCTTGACTGTCGTGGACGCGAATAGTTGTCGGAGTCACCGACCGACCACTGGGATGAAACAGAAGTTCAGGGCCCGAGGTTGGCTCCTCCACAATCACTCCCTTGCCCGCATAGTCATAGACGTGAAGGATGCCCTCGGCATCCGCACGTCGTAGCGTGATCGTCCGGCCCTCTCGATCGAAAATGACTCGAAGCCGCTCTCGTCTACCCATGGCCAGCTGCCTGGCGAGACGGAGTTCCGAAGCAATCTCCACCGTCGCGCTACGTGCCTGAACCCGTGCGGCTACTGCCTGATAACTCGGCCCAGCTAACACGGCCAACAGGCCTATGATTGCCAGGACGATCAGAAGCTCCGTCAGGCTCCAGCCCTGCTCGTGTGTCTGTGATTCTCTCGGCATATCCCCCTCGCAAAGAAATTTCCCTTACGAGGATGATCCCAGTATCCAAGACCCATGCCCACATTGATCCACACTGAGGTTGCCGAACGCATCGTACGTAGCAGGGGTGAAATACCCCATAGGTACGCGCTGTTTCGCGTTGCATGCAGAAACGAGGGAGCAGAGCCATCCTATGCCCGATGGAAAAGAGAAAGGAAACCAGAAAAACATCTCGCGATTTAGATACAGGGATTCGCCCAAAGAGATACAGGGAGCGGGTTAGAAGGCAGGGTCAAAAAGACCTTGATACCAATCGAGGAGCGGCTGGGCAAAAAACATGGAGAGAAGAGCACCCAACACAAGAAAGGGGCCAAAGGGGATATAGTCATCGCGCTTGATGACGTGCAGCGCAATCAAACCTACGCCGATGATCGAACCAGTGAGCGAGCCGATCATGATGGTAAGAAGCGCCGGCTTCCAGCCAAGAAATGCACCGATCATCGCCAGCAACTTGATATCGCCGCCGCCCATTCCCTCTTTACCGAAGAGGTAGGGACTGAGCCAGGCCAAGAGCCAGAGGATGCCGCCGCCCACCGTGAGACCGGCCACCGAATTGATTACACCCACCGGTAATACCGTCACTGCACCTAGAAGTCCGACCACCACCCCTGGTATGGTGATGACATTGGGGATCATCTTATGCGTGAGATCTGTTCCTGTCACCACAACCAAAGCAGAAAATAGCAGAGCATAGAGCGCGGCCGTCCAGGTAGGACCGAAGTACCATAAGACGGCGAGATAGCCCAGTGCGTTTGTGGCTTCGACGAGGGGGTAGCGTTTTGAAATAGGCGTGCGGCAAGCCCGGCAGCGTCCAGCAAGCCACAGGTAGCTCAGTATCGGAATATTGTCGTAGAACCCGATGGGGTGAGCACACGAGGGGCAATGAGAACCAGGCCAGGCGATTGATTCACCCCGGGGCAGTCTGTAGATGCAGACGTTGAGAAAACTGCCGACCAGCGCACCGAGTGTCCCGACCGCACAATAGAGAAGCCACTCATGCATAATCGACTCGGGAGCAGACTCCGGCCAGGAACGCCCAAGTCACGGTGCGGGAAATGTGAAATAAACTAGGTAGCTTCACTGGAACATGGCTCCTACGGTTTACTTATGACGAGAGAGTTCTTATAATTGCTGCCGACTGGGTAAGGGTTTGTTCTTGGCCTCACCCATCGAAGTCAATTATACCGTACTATTTATTTTTGCTAAAGGAGAACCCGATAATGGCAATGGCACGGACTACGAAGACGAAGACGAAAACCAAACCTTCCCTGGCCAATCTGACCCCACCCCCACGCAAGAAACGGCCTGAATCACTGACCAGCCGGGAGAAAGAGATTCTTGAACTGATTTGGGCCGGGTTCAAAAACAAAGAAATTGGTCAACGACTCAAGATCAGCGTCAAGACCGTTGAGGCACATCGAGCCAACATGATGAAAAAGATGCGCGTATCGAACACCGCCCAGCTGCTCAAAACTGCGATCCAAGATGGGACAATCAAGATTCGGTAGGCGTCGCCGCCGGCACGACGCCCCTGCGACGCTGGCGTACCACTTCGAACAGCGTGACGGCTGCTGCAGCTGAAACGTTCAACGACTGGACACGCCCCTGCATCGGAATCCTAATACGGTCGTCGCACTCTCCCAACACACCAGGGCGAAGACCTTCTCCTTCCCCTCCAAGCACCAGCGCGATCGGGCCGGTCATGTCGATGTCGGTATGAAGCTTCACCGCCTGTGGGTCCACGCCATATACCCACAGGCCGACTTTTTTGAGATCCTGAATGAGGCGAATCAGGTTACCTACGCGCCCGACAGCAATGTGATCCAGCGCTCCAGCTGACACTTTTGCCACCACGGATGTCAAACCAACAGCACGACGTTCCGTGATGAAAACCCCATGAACACCCGCGGCTTCAGCCGTCCGCAAAACCGCCCCCAAATTGTGCGGATCTTCGACCCCATCAAGGAGCACGAGAAAGGGCTTGTCACCTCGCGCCGTTGCCCGCTCGAGAATCTGCTCCGTCGTGTCATAAGACTTCGCTGCAATGAGCGCGATCACGCCCTGATGGCGTCCACCAGGCGCCAGACGGTCGAACGCTTGCGGCGGCTCGATATGGACAGGAACTCCTTGCGCCTTCGCAAGCTGGACAAGGTCGTGGAATTGCCGATCGGTGCGGAGGACAAGAAGCCGCTGCAGCGGACGCGAACCGGCGCGCAAGGCCTCACGCACGGCATGCAGCCCGTAAATCACGTCCGGCGGACTATCGCTTCCACCGACTGGTACCGTCTGGCTTGTCCTCGATGACGATGCCGTGGGACGCGAGGAACTGACGAATCTCGTCGGCCTTCTTGAAGTCTTTCTGTTTTCTGGCTTCATCGCGTTCGAGCCGCCTTCTTTCAATCTCTTCGTTGCTCAAGCTACGAGTAACACCTGAAATTTGCAATACATCTGTACCAGTCGCAATCACCGTTCCCGTGCGTGTCACCGTGGACGCTCCTGCCACTAACACGCCGGTTCTTACTATTTCGTCTTTGAACAGCCACTTCTCTAACTGAAATAATCCCAGGCTATTTCCAAGCAACCCAAATTCCTCCCTTGCGATCTTCCGCGCCTTCTTCGAGAGGCCCTGGCTCAGCAATTTATTGACGTCGCTTTTCAAGCGCTGCAGTGACGCAAGGGCCACTGACGTGTTGAAATCATCGTCCATCGCCTGGCCGAATGCCACCTTGCATCGCTCGATTGCTTCCATCAGCCTCTTGTCTGCCGTGGCTCTATCTTCAGACTCTTTTAGTCGCTCGAACAGATCGTAGAATCCATTCAACGCATTTTTCGCTTCCTCTATACTCTTGTCAGAAAAATCCAATGGGCTGCGATAGTGCGTCCCAAGCAGAAAGTACCGCAGCATCTCCCCCGTTACTGCCTCAGGCCATTGAGATTTCTGAAAAATCTCACGAATTGTGAAGAAGTTCCCCAGGGACTTGGACATCTTCTCCTGGTTGATTTGCACGAAGCCGTTGTGGACCCAGTAGCGCGCAAACTCTTTGCTGGTGGCGCCACAGGACTGAGCGATTTCATTCTCGTGGTGCGGAAAAATCAGGTCCATTCCTCCGCCATGAATGTCGAACGTTTCCCCTAAATGGCGCATCGACATGGCAGAACATTCGATGTGCCAGCCGGGACGCCCAAGACCCCAAGGGCTTTCCCATGATGGCTCATCCGGCTTGCTGCTCTTCCAAAGCGCAAAATCCATCGGATGGCGCTTTCGTTCGTCCACTTCCACCCGCGCGCCTGCTTGCAGATCCTCGAGCTTGCGTTTTGAGAGGCGGCCATAGGGCTGGTATTTCTCAACCTGGAAGTACACATCGCCGGCCACTTGATAGGCGAGGCCTTTCTGGATCAACTTCCTGACCAGCTCGATGATTTCGGCCATGTGCTCGGTCGCTTTCGGCTCATGCGTGGCCTGTCGAATTCCAAGCTTCCGCATGTCCTGAGAATAGGCCTCGATATACTCGGAAGTAATGGCATCGCAGGATACGCCTCGCTCGTTCGCCCGCTTGATGATCTTGTCATCCACGTCGGTGAAATTCTTGACGAAGTCAACCTGGTAACCGCTGAACTCAAGGTATCGCCTGATCACATCGAATACGAGCGCGCTGCGGGCATGCCCGATATGGCAGTAGTCGTAGACCGTCACACCGCAGACATACATCCGCACGATCTTCGGCTGAAGCGACTGGAACGGCTCTTTTTCCCCGGTGAGGGTGTTGTAGATCGAGAGCATGGGCTGCTTATACCCCTGGAGTGATGCGGCGTTTCGGCCAATGAGACCAGAGAAAATATCCCACGGCGATCGCCAAACATACACCGATCACAATATCAAATTGATGGAAATAGTCTCTGAGATGTTCCCACTGCTCTCCCATTTTCACACCGATATAGGCCAGAAGATAACACCAGGGCAACGCACCGAGAAACGTGTAGAGGACGAATCGATAGATATTCACTCGGGCAATGCCAGCCGGCAACGAGATGAAGGTCCGGACGACCGGAAGCATCCGGCTGAAAAATACGGCTGCATCGCCATATTTGGCAAACCATCGATCCGCCATCTCGATGTCTTTTTGCGACACCAATACATAGGGCCCATATCGCTCGACGAACGGCCGACCGCCCCACACGCCAGCATAGTAGGCCACAATCGATCCCGCGACATTTCCGATGGCGCCGGCCAATGTCACACCCAGCATGGTGAACTGTCCTGTTGTCACAAGATATCCGGCAAAGGGCATGATGATTTCGCTGGGCAGGGGAATGCAGGCACTTTCAATGGCCATGGTGAGGAAAATGCCAGTGTAGCCGAATGTCGAGATTGTCGAGACAACAAACCGGCTCAGCTCTGTAATGATCGCTTCGATCAGGTTCCCCACAATACCCTAACTCCTCTGCTTGCTTTTCAGTTTCGACGATGCAGACACCCGACGCGCATGTGGTCGGCGCACCGTTTCCCACTTCCGGAATCGATCCAGTACCCCGTGATTCGTCGTATCGAGATGAATGGGGGTAAGCGAAACCGCCCCTTGCTCAAGCGCCTCATGGTCGGCATCCTTGCTTCGGCTCCAGGACACACGAGTCCCGGCAATCCAGTAGTAGGTCCGGCCATGCGGATCGACCTTTTCAATGATCGGATTATCGAAGCGCCTGCGGCTGAGACAGGTGACTCGGATTCCGGTGATCGACCCGAACGGACGATTCGGAATGTTGAGATTCACAAGCGTTTCATCCGGTAGCCCCTCGTTCAAAATCAAGCGAGCGATACGAACGGCATACCGAGCGCCGGCATCGAAATAGAAATGTTCCTGCCCCTCCTGGGACACGGCCATTGAAGGGACGCCGAGAATCGTTCCTTCCATTGCTGCCGAAACTGTTCCTGAATACAACACGTCGTCGCCAAGGTTCACACCTTTATTGATTCCCGACACAAGGAGATCGGGCGGTGCCGACAGGACTTTCAGCACGGCCAGATTCACACAGTCGACCGGCGTACCGTTGACGGCGTAGATCCGTGTTCCAAGTTGCTGCACTCGCAGCGGCTTATGGAGCGTGACCGCATGCGCCACGGCAGTCCGTTCACGGTCCGGCGCAACCACCCACACCTCACCCACTCGTGACAACGCCTTGGCGAGCGCCGTCAGACCAGGCGAATGAACCCCATCATCGTTCGTCACCAAAATTCGCATGGGTCCGTCAGGGATAAAAAAAGCTGCCGGCGGCAGCTCCCTGTTTCACTGCTGAGCGCTGAGAACCGAGTACGACACGATCCTGTTCGTCTCAGTTCTCAGCGCTGTCTATATTGGTCGGGGCGAGCCGATTTGAACGGCCGACCACTCGCACCCCAAGCGAGTACGCTACCGGGCTGCGCCACGCCCCGACACAGTCTATTCAACTACACCGTTTCCCGCATGGCCCCCCTGAGGAACCGGAATACAACCAGGTCGAAAGGAATGAGACAGACCGTGGTCAATTG
>JACMLT010000063.1 GCA_014379455.1 Nitrospiraceae bacterium | reverse complement strand
GCCGTGCAGGCCCGATAGGGTCGGCCCCTCGTCGCGTTGCGGGCCGACTCGCGGCTCAGGGTGCTGGGCGCCCGTCCCAACACCGTCGCCACTTCGGGGCTGTTGACGTTGTAGCGGGTGTAGGTCTTCTTCCCGCCTGCGGAAGGCGCCCCCGCCCCGCCCCTCGCCGCAGCCTTCGGCGGTTCGAAGAACTTCAGCTCCAGGATGTCGTGCTGCGCCGTGGTGACTGCGAGATGCGGGTCCTGGAACACCAGCGCCCCTGCCGACTGGATCATCCCGCTTACCAGGTGGAGGCGATCGTTGATCACCGCGCCCGCGAGGCCATGACGCCGGCAGCAGGCGACGCCGCCAGGCGGGAGCATCGGCTATGGGGGCAACCGTCCTCTGTCTTTGAGAGTGTTCACCCGTGCACGCGACTCTGAGCGGGCTGCCAATGGTCTGACCAGGCTGTTACGACCAAGTACGGTGGACTTCGCTGATATGCTCGACCCCGCCCACGGCGCTAATTTCCCATTGGATATCGTCTGGGATCGCGACTACCCGTAACTCTGCACCATGGCCATTGGCAGCCGCACCAAGTTCTTCCACCACTTGGACCAACTTTAGGTCGTCCCGAGCAATCAGTTGGCCACACTGATTGAGGCTTGGTTCTCTCGGTGTTGCCGCCTCTGGCCAGTAGGCTGCGGGATCACTTTCCTGAAGTGCATCCGGTTGACCCAGCTCACGCAATCGTAAAAACGCCTCGTGACTTACCGAAAAGTTGCCGTAGCTCCTGTTGATCACAATCTTTTTCATAGTTCGATCCTTTTCTATCCTTGACGAGTACTCGCTGCAGCGGATCTTCATGAGTGCGGATGAGCACCTCTCCCTGGACGGATCAGGCGGCATGACTCGTCAGGATTCCTTCTTTTCAGGGTCTGCATACTTTTTATCGTAGTTACCTGACCAATGGGAATAACGTCGGTTCACCCAAGTGTTGACCTCCGCCTTTGATGTGCCGTAACGCTTCTCAATCACGGTCGTAAACTTGGCCAGGTCACCATCGATTTCGTGAAGATCCCCCTCCGTGATCTTCTCCCACTGTACTTTCAGGGACGGTTTGAGTTGGATCCAAAAGGCTTTGAATTGTTCCTGATTCATGAGGGCACTCCTTTCCCTATGGTATTTAATGATGGGCAGCGACCAATGGGTTCGACTTCTACGACTTCTAGCACAGGGGGTGTTAACTGTCGAGACGACTCGGGGGCCCTAAAGCTTTTTTGGGCTGCAGGGTGACAAATGGCCATTTCTCACTAAGCTCGCTATTGCAACGGTTTCCCCCATTTAGTTAGCAATATCGAGGTTCTGTAACTATCCATTAAGTCCATACATTCCGGTTCCTTCCTTTCCATTCCCGCCTTGTCTGGTCACATAAATGGTCACATCTTTTTCCTGGAAGACATGGTGCGCCAACAAGCAGGATTGGCATTCGATTGATGGCAAGCTATAGCCATCATTGGTTCCCCGCATTGCAAAACCTGTCATCCTCTTCTCCTCGATTCTCCGACATGTGTCAGCCAGGTTTTCGTGAGATGAAAGCCTAAAGGAGCTGCAATTTCACCCTTACAGAGGATGGGCACTGTGTTGTATATCGAGATCTCGCACCCTTCAAAATTGTTCGTGCACTATCCGATCAATTGTCACCACTATGTTTCGCAGGTCTTTGATCTTCTTCTCAACATCATTTTCTGTGATCCCTGATGGAACGCCTAAATGGGCCATTTCAGAACGGAGGTCACCTATGCTATCGATTAATGCAGCGACATCGGTTCTCATTTTGCGATTGCACTCGGTGAAGATAGACACACCGAGTTTGTGGAAAACTATCTTCAAATTTTCTGACGATGGATATCCTTTGCTCTCGACTAAGACGGAAGCATCGAGGATTCTCTTATAACTAGCCGAAGCCCACGCCAAATTAATCGTTTCTCCCTGTGGGTCCACGTTACTCATGCCCCACATGATTAGGAGAACCATCCCCACCGTAGCTAGCGAAGAGAAGATTGTCATATATGTCATGTGGTCCATGCTTATACCCTTCCTTTCTTCTCACTCATCATTAAGGTTTGTTCCCCATCGAACCGGCTTCTCTGTCGTCGAGTCGTTTCCGTATAGCTGTGCGGCCTTCAGAGTCATGACCAACCAAATCCCTCAAGACGGCGGGCGACCCACCGAAGGTTCGCCTGACCAGCCGCCGCCAAAGGCCCGATAGAGGGAAACCAAGGCCACGCGCACCGCAGTCTCGGCTTTGGTGCGCTCGTCGCTGGTTGAAAACCTTGTCCGCTGAGCGTCGAGTACCGACAGGAAGTCCGCGGCTCCGCGTTGGTAGAAGGCTTGGGCATGGGTGTGGGATCGCTTCGCCGCCGTCTCGGCCCAGATCAACTGATCGCGGCGCTCGAGCGCCGCGGTATGCGCGACGTAGGCGTTTTCAGTGTCCTCCAAAGCGAGAAGAAAGGTCTTCTCATAGTTGGCCGCGACGTGATCGAGCCGCGCGCTACCGCCGACGAAAGCAGTCGGATCAGGGGCCGGGCTGGGAGGAGAAGCCGTCCAATCAGCCTGAAGCACGCAACGAGGGGAGCAGACCGTCTCATAACTGATGAGCAGCTGGCCTCTCTGGTTTTCAGATCAGCCAACTAAATAAACGAGACAGACCAAATAATCCAGATAAACCAAACAGAGGAGGGCACCATGCGACAGTTCGTATTTGGCATTCTGGTTGGAAGCCTGGGCACTGGCACGGTCGTAGGGGCGGGCACCCTTTACGATTCGAACGGGAGCGTGAATGCACCGAGGGGGAGTGTCCAACAATTTGACTACTATCGGCAGCGGCAACAATGGTCGGACATCCAGAACATGCGTGTGCAGATGGATCAGCAATTTTACTGCCTACACTGTGCCTACACGGAGGCGGGCTGGAAGGGGGAGGGTGTCTAAGTGGTTGATTTTTGGTGGGCCGTGTAGGGGTCGAACCTACGGCCCGCTGATTAAGAGTCAGCTGCTCTACCAACTGAGCTAACGGCCCACCGGGTATGTGCGTAGCGAATATCTTTGTGTGGCCCTACCCCTTGCCAGTGTGTGGTGCGCCTGACAGGATTTGAACCTGTGGCCCTCAGCTCCGGAGGCTGATGCTCTATCCAGCTGAGCTACAGGCGCTCTTGCAACCAAGGGGGCTGACAGTAGCATAGGATTTTAGCCTCTGTCTAGCGGCTCCCATACGAACGGTCTGACGCGCGCTTGGCTAAGAATCCGTAGGGAAGGAATACCTCTTCTCCTCTCGATCCAGTGGCCTGCCGAAGTGTTTCCAGAGAAGCGGCTTCTTCCTGCGCTAAACGATCTTCTTCCTCTCGGAATGCGATGGGAAGTCGAACGATCGGGATAAAGGTTTGGATCTCGCAAGCGCCATGCGCCAGACCACGATCGTCCGTTGGGATACCCATTGATCGGCAGACCAGGGGGCGGTGAGAGTAGACGCCACAGCGTCCGTCTGCGTCGAGTGCAGGACAGGGATCATGGTGAAACTCGGTGACTAGTCGATCGATGTCCTGATCGGTCCATTCGTCGAGCTGCTCGGTGTGGGTGAGTTGAGGAAATACGGCTTCCATGGCAGCGGTCTGTTCGATGGCGCGTTGCTCGATTTGATGGCGGTGAGTCGGCGGAAGGCCGGCGAGTCCCTGTTGGAGGGTCTGGACGTCGAGGAGGGTGATTGGAAAAGGACCGATACAACAGCTGGTACAGCCGAGTCGGCAGGGAACTTCACCCAGGAGCGCAGCGGTTGCCCGTTGGAACCAGTGGTCGGTTGTTCGATACAGCGGAGGAGGGTTGGACGGAGTGTGACCTAGGAGACTGTCTGGCATGGCGTTCGTGACGAGGCGAAGGAGGCGCGGCGAGATGCAAGGCCGCAGGCCAGGAAAAACCGGAGGGGTATTCGTTGGAATACATAGAGGATTTTTTCTGGCCGAGAAAGACGCAGATGGTCGCGGATCATTCGCCGCAGTAGAAGGATCAATGTCAGACAGGCTTCTAGCATGGGACTCATTCCACTTTGATGGAGAGATCGACGATGAGATCGCCTTTGGGTGAGTAGAAGCCTTGGTTGTCAATCTGGACGATGCCGTTGCACTGGTCTTGGTAGAATTCCAGGATCCATCCGTTGAAGTCATAGCCTTCATCGGTCATGTCGTTCTGGGCGAATCGAGTGGTGAGCACGAACCGCGCGCGCTCCACATAGGTGCGCACGAGTCCTGCTTCGACATCGTCGTGAGCGGACAGGAGGTCCGAGAACTGCTTCTTCTCGGTGTCGAACACGTCCTGATAGGTACCTCGATCTCGAACACAGAGCACCTGAATTGGTTTTCGATTGCGATCGTACCCGAGCGTCACCTGGACCCAGGCCCATTCATCCAACATGGTGTCGTCCATGTTCGGCGGAGTGATGGGTGTCTGGCCGCGTGACGTGAGAAATTCCAAGAGCAAACGGAGCGGTGGGGAGTTTTCTTTCTGACAAAACACGCGAGAATACTGATACGCCTCGGCCTGCGCTGCTTCATCCGGTTGGACGGGCGATGGCAGAATGGGCAAATCTTTCGCCATGCTAAAAACTCCTGGATGCGGCCACTTCGATTCACCCACACGACCACGGACTGTACTTTACGCTGGCTGGTCTTGAAACTGCAAGAAGTCGGCGAAGGCGTTTCCCTACGCCTGGCCTGTGTTTTCCTGTTGACAGCCTCGGAGCGCTTGGATAGACTCCCGAAGGTTTTCGCCGCTTCTAGCGACAGGACTATTCGGTCATGAATATTCATCGAGTCTGAGGGGAGTCACGAAGGGCGAGTTCACTACAATTCACCATCACCGTTTTAAAGGAGGTTGCTCGTATGGCTAAAGCAATGACCAAGTCGCAGATCGCCGATCACCTGGCCCAGAAGACCGGATTAACCAAGAAGGCCTCCGTCCAGCTCATGGACGACTTTGCCGCCTTGGCGTACAAGGAAGCGAAGAACGTGTTCGTGATACCTGGGATCGGGAAGCTTGTGTTGGCGAACCGGAAAGCCCGCATGGGCCGGAACCCACAGACTGGCGAAGCCATCAAGATTCCAGCCAAGCGCGTTGTCAAGTTCCGCGTGGCCAAAGCCGCCAAGGACGCAATCCTCGGGAAAAAGTAAGCAACAATCGTCCGTCGCGCGCCTTCTTCCGGTTTCACTTACGCCGTATAAAGAACCAGAGGGCCGGCTCCCCGAACGGGGCGCCGGCTCTGTTTTTTCTCCCCACCGCTATAGTGACGGGCCGAGGCCTGTCCCTCCCATGCCGTCATGCCCAACGAGCTTGATTGCATCACCGTCCTGAACCAGTGAGTCTTCGCTGGCGATCTTTTTATTGATGGTCACCAGCACTTTCTTCTGGCGAATCAGTTGGAGGAGATGGCGCAACTGAATGCCCTGCCGCTGGATGACTTGGCGAACGGACATGGGAGATGGAACTTCACAGGCAAGGTCCCGTTCGCCGTCGGCTGTTTGCAGCTGACCCATCAAGGAAATAGTGATCATGGTCGGATACTCCTCATCTTCATTCGCAACACCCTCGTGGGAAGCAGGAGCATGAGACCCGTTGACTCCGTGCCGGTCGCCATCGATAATGCTCGGCCATGCCGTCGTTGGATATCCAGAATCCCGGGATGCCGGATTTGCAATTCGTTCTGTTCGTGTCGGCCCTCTGCACGGCTGATCTCACGGCATGCAATGTCGCGCCGGCACTTCGAGCCACCATGTTCGATCGTTGTTGGGCGCTCATCCATACCGAGGGGCCGCCGACCGACCCCAAGGAACGTATACTCGATCTTCGCCAGGGAACGGAGCTGACACTGGAGGCCTGTTTATCGACGATCCGCTCGATGCTGACGGATGCAGGTATCCGGACGATTACGTGGGATCATCCGGTGAGTGAGCCGACTCACGAGAGTACGCCGGCGGCCAAACCGTTGATCGATCGGCTTGGGCAATTGTACCCCGAACCTCCCGAAATCGTCGACCCCTGAAACCATCCACCAGGTTAGTCGAGCGAGGCCGTCGAGGCAAGCTGGAACAATGCGATGGATGGAGTCAGCGCCTGCCTGACGCTTGTCCGACCGGCCTCGCGCAAGAGCCAGAGACAAGGGGACAAAGAGGAGCGTCGTGCGCGTTACCACAACCGATATCCCAGGCGTTGTACTGATTGAACCGGATGTGTTCCGCGATCCACGGGGGCTCTTTCTCGAAACATACCATGCCCGCCGGTATGCGGACGCCGGTATTTCCGGCACCTTCGTTCAGGATAACTATTCACAGTCTCTCCGTGGCACGTTGCGCGGGCTCCACTATCAAGAGCCGCACGCTCAGGGTAAGCTGGTGATGGTGACTGACGGAGCCGTCTACGATGTCGTGGTGGATATCCGAAAGGGGTCGCCAGGCTTTGGTCGATGGTATGGAGTTCATCTCTCAGCGGAGAATTGCCTGCAAGTCTATGTGCCGCCTGGTTGTGCGCATGGATTCTGTGTGACGAGCGACCGAGCCTCGTTTCTGTATAAGTGCACGGACTATTATGCGCCGGGCGACGAGTGGGGCATCATCTGGAACGATCCAGTTCTCGCCATTCCCTGGCCGGTTGCGACACCCATCTTATCCGCAAAGGACCGAGCCTATAAGTCCTTGGCTGAGATGGAATCAGAGTTGCCACGGTATCGACCGATCGGATGACGGGAACTTATTGATTCCACGAGGACGGCTATGTTATTCACCGAGGGCATAGTGGTAAGATCCCCAGAGCGGTGACGGTACGATCTCTAAGCACTAGGAGGAGGACACAATGGGAAAAAGTTTACAAGGGACCAAGAGTCACGACAATCTCAAGGGTGCATTTGCCGGAGAATCCCAGGCCAATCGGCGCTATCTGTATTTCGCACGACGAGCGGATATCGAAGGCTTTCCTGATATCGGAGGGTTGTTCCGCGATACGTCAGAGGCGGAAACAGGTCATGCGTTTGGACACCTGGATTTTTTGAAGGAAGTCGGGGATCCGGCGACTGGTGTGCCGATCGGCAATACTGAAGCGAATCTCAAGTCGGCGGTCGAAGGCGAAACCTACGAGTACACACAGATGTACCCTGGCATGGCCAAAACAGCCAGGGATGAGGGATTTCCTGAACTTGCCGAATGGTTCGAGACACTCGCAAAAGCGGAGCGCTCCCATGCGAATCGCTTCACGAAGGGGCTCGACAGCCTGAAACAAGGCTGAGAAAAACTGATAGGAGTCAGCGTTCAGCGGTCAGTTTTCAGAAGGGCTGGATGAGGATCGGACTCCTCCCTGTCGCTGATAGCTGACCGCTGATTGCTTTCTGATCGGAGCAACGTGAATGGTCTGAGCCTGATTAATCCTATCGACCCCGCGCAGCTTCAGAGAAACACGCAGCGAATCTATGAAGTCTGCGACGGCTGCCGGCGCTGCTTTAACCTCTGTCCGTCGTTCACTACGCTGCTCAACGGCATCGATCGGTATGAGGGAGACGTCGCGAAACTGACGACGACCGACCACCATCAGATCGTCGATGAATGCTATTACTGTAAGCTCTGCTACAACCACTGTCCCTATACGCCGCCGCATCAGTATGCGCTCGACTTTCCCCGCTTGATGATTGCATGGAAAAAACACCTGGCCGTAACGCGTGGGGTGAGCTGGCGCGATCGGTGGTTGATCAAGACGGATACGATCGGCTCCCTCGGAAGTCGGTTTGCGTCTGTGGCTAATTGGGTTATGGGCCTCCGGTTCCTCCGTGGGTTGATGGAATCGTGGGTCGGTGTGCATCGAGATCGACAGGTTTTGCGATTTGCTCCGGAGACCTTTCTCCAGTGGTGGGGGCGCCGCGGGAAATCACAGGTTGCTGCGTCCGCTCCTAAGAAGGTTGCATTGTTCGGGAGCTGCATGGTCAATTATCAAGCGACGGATGTCGGCAAGGCGACGATCCAAGTCCTCGAGAAGAACGGTGTGCATGTCGTGGTTCCTGAGCAGCGCTGTTGCGGCATGCCCTCGTTCGATATCGGCGATACGGCGGCCATTCAGCTGGCCGCCTCGGCGAATATCGCTTCGTTTTTGCCCTGGGTGGAGCAAGGCTACGACGTTGTCGTGCCGGTGCCCAGTTGTAGTTTGATGTGGAAGCGGGAATATTCCGAGATCATCGGGGGCGATGAGGTGCGGCGCGTAGCGGAACGGACGTTCGATATCAGCGAATATCTGATGAAGTTGAAACGGGAGGGCGTACTGGCTACAGATTTTCAGCAGAAGCCCGGGCGAATCGCGTATCAAGTGCCGTGTCATTTACGGGATCAAAACATCGGATTTAAATCCAAGGAGCTCATGGAGTGCATCGGCGCGCAGGTTGAGGTGATTGAAAAGTGTTCAGGCCACGATGGCGCATGGTCCGCTAAGACGGAGTTCTTCCCTCTCTCGATGCTGATCGCGAAGAAGGCCGTTCGAGCGATTGAGCAGGCTCCGGCCGATCTCGTGGCCTCCGATTGCCCGCTGGCGGGATTGCAGTTGGACCAAGCCGGCGCGATGGCTCATGTCGGCGGAAGGCCGTCGCAGCATCCCATTCAAATTGTGCGCGATGCTTACGGGTTACCGCGATGAATCTCTTGGCCCCCCATGACCTCTTGCCCGTGGGAGAGTATGAACGGCAGCGGGAGCAGTTTCGCTCGCAGATCATCGCGCTCAAGCAGCGGCGCAGGATTTTCCTCGGGCCACTGCTCACGCTCGTTTTCGAAAATCGTGAGACGTTGCGGTTTCAGACCCAGGAAATGATCCGTGTCGAGCATATTCTCGATCCCCGCAAAGTCCAGGATGAATTGGATGTGTATAATGCCCTCATGCCGGGAACTGGCGAGTTGAGCGCTACCTTGTTGATTGAGATTACAGAACAGGACCGGATGAAAGAATGGCTCGACATGTTCATGGGGCTCGATCATGGTGAAAAAGTTGCGATTCGCGCCGGGAGTGAACACGTATTCGGACAGTTCGAAGGTGGCCACAGTCATGAAACGAAAATCAGCGCAGTGCATTTCGTCCGATTCCGGCCGACCGCGGCAATGACCGCCGCGTTCGCCGACTTGCGCCAGCCGGTCATGCTGACGGTGCGCCACGGCGAGTATCACGCTGAGGCGCCTGTTCCTGGGAGTATGCGAGAAGAGTGGCTCTCTGATTTAGCAGGAAGCTGAAAAGGCCCGCCAGCGGCGTTCTCGCATCGCTCAGATCCTCAACGGGGACCCGGCCGCCTCACTAACTCGGCGGCGCGCACAGACGTGGTGCTCCTTATTCGTCGCACCCCGTGCGCCCCGGAGGGTACGCCTCCGGATCTTCGCTCGCTGCGGCCTTGCCTGCGGAACGGCGCGTTTTGGCGCGCCGGGGCTGGGTGGGTGAGAACCGTAGCCTTTTTGAGCATCCTGCTGTGCGCGTAAGCGCCGAGGAAAAGGTTGAATGTTTAGTGTTGAATGGTGAATTGGAGTGCAGGAGAATAATAGTGACAGACGCCCCGTACACTCAACATTGAACATTTACAATTAAACATTTTCATTATGCCTACCGTCTTGCTGACAAAGCGCCTCGAGTTTGCCGCGGCGCATCGGTATATCAATCCTGAATGGGATGAGGCCAAGAACCGATCTGTGTTCGGTCTCTGCTATAACCCGCCGGCACACGGGCATAATTACATGATTGAGGTGACGGTCTTGGGCGAGGTGGACCCAAAGACCGGTATGGTCGTGAATCTTTTCGATTTGAAGTGCATCTTACTCAAGGTTCTCGAAGAGTTCGACCATAAGAATTTGAACCTCGATATGCCCTACTTCAAGGACAAGATTCCCACGTCGGAAAACCTGGCCCGTGTGCTCTGGAGCAAGTTGGACGAGCAGAAAGACATCGGTACGCTCCACGCCATTCGATTGTATGAAGATGAAGACCTGTATGCCGAAGTCACGGCCGATGCGGGACTCGACGTCGCCAGCGTGACGCGGCGCTACTCGTTCATGGCCCTGCAGGATGGCCATCAAGGGCGAGAGTGGGATTGTTTCGTGACGGTCCGTGGCACGATCGATCCAGTGACGGGGATGGTGACGGATATTGGCGCGCTGGATCGTATGGTGCAGGAGAAGGTCGTGAAGGCGTTCGACCGCCAGGATCTGCGCCATGTCTTCGATGCTGAGTCTGTCACGGGCGGGCAACTAGCCGAACGGATATGGACATCGCTCGTATCCGGCCTCTCATCGGGTCGCCTGGCCAACGTTCACGTCGTTCAATCTCGCGATCTCACGTTCGATTATGCCGGTTGATGTTCGTGCTATTGGATCGCTGTGTATGAAAAGCCTGCTCGCCGTTGTGGTATTGATGGCCTGCCTCTCGTGGGCGGCCATGGCGTGGTCTGCGGATGAAGGTGTGGCGATTGAGAAGGTCGTCAAGGAAGCTGCCATGGCATCCGCGACCTACTCCGAAACCAGAGACAGCCAAGCCGTGTTGAAGCTGTATACCAAAGACTATGTCGGTATTCAGGATGGCGAGACGGAAACGCGCGAGTCCATCGAGAAGTGGTTTTTGGAATATGAATCTGAACTGAACAAGGGGAACACACTGCGTTTCATCAACATTGTGTCGAACCTACGTGTCCGGGTGCCGGGTCCCACGGCGTGGGCGACCTATGACTATGTATTTCAGGCGATCAGGAAGGGCGAACTCGAAGGGCAGGACTCCGGGCAATGTACTACCATCCTGCACAAAGAAGGTCCAACCTGGCTGATTCAGCATGAGCATTGCTCCAGAACACGAGCAGTGAAATAATTCCTGTCCTCTAAGCCGGTGGCGCCTCGTTCCCGTGACTTAGGAGCGATCCTCACGGGTTCGGCCCGATGGAAGCTTTCGGAAATCCTTCGCAGTCTCTGTCAGGTCCCGCTTTCCTCTCCAGCTAAGCCTCGGCGGTTCCCCACTGCTCCAACAAAGCTCAAAACCACAGGCCTGCTGCGCCGCCGTAACACTCGCTAGACGTTCCCCTCAATCTAGTTTTTATTGTCGGATCGATAGATAGGATTTTCGATCTCTATGTTAGAGGGAGAGAGCTACTAAAGAGCACCTGAAGCTAACCTTGTAGGGGTTACCCTTCGTTCTATCGCGGGTAGACGAGTTGAGTTGCACCGTGCGCGCGTCGAACGAGTACAGCTGTATCATGCGCGTCCCGCGAGCACGGAGGAGAACCAGGCTGCCCGCTCTTTTTTCTACTTGAGTAAGTGATCCGAAATTAGCGCGGCGAGTTCGGCTGGTTCCACCACCCCTTCGCGGGTGAGCAGCAGCTTACCGTGTGAAAAGAAATGCGTGGTGGGATAGGTTTCGAAGGTATGGCTCTTCTTGATCTCGCGGCAGCGGCCTGGGACATGCATCTTGGCCTTGCCGACTTTCACGTCGGGAAACTTGGCAGCGGTCTCTACCAGGATCGGGTCGTAGGCAAGGCAGGGTTCGCAGGTCGCGAGGCCGTAGGCGACGATCGATGCGGGCGCACCGGTGAATTCCTTGTAGTTTTCGTCTCTGACGTCTTCGACGATTCCAGGCATGATTGAAAGACCTGCGTGCTGAGTGCTGAGTGAGCCAAAAGCTTGGCCCTCAGCACCCAGCGCTCAGAACTGAAAATTAGCTGAGACTTGCGAGAGCTGCGAGGATGTCTTTGTCCTCCCGAGCTACCTTGATGTCCTGCACCTTCGCATAGGCGACCTTGCCGTTCTTGTCGACGATGACGGTTGCACGCTTCGAGCAGTTCAACGGCTCAAAGTAGAGACCGTAGCCCTTTGCCGTGGTCCGATGCACGTCCGACAGTAGCCGATGCTTCAGGTCCATGGAATCAGCCCAAGCCTTGTGCGAGAAGAAGCTGTCACAGCTGACGCCGAACAGTTCCGCGTTGGCCGATTGGAACTTGGGGAAGTCGTCGGTCAAACACTTGTTCTCGCCTTGGCAGACGGGGCTCCAGTCCAGCGGATAGAAGCAGAGCACGACATTCTTCTTGCCGCGATAGTCGCTCAGCTTCACGTCCTTCTGATCCTGGTCCTTTAAGTTAAAATCCGGTGCGGTATCGCCAATCTTGATTTCTGGGGCTACGTCGCTCATCTCTGTCCCTCCTTCACTGGGTTTAATCCGGCCTCTGATACTGTCAGCTACAATTTTGTACCGTGTGACTTAGAACCTTGTCAACAGGCCTGAAGGCCTAACAGAGGACTGAAAATCCATAAGTGGCTGATAACGCAGGAGAGCTATGATGCTAAACGAATTTCTCGAAAACTCAGCATGCGTCCGGCTGGTGCAGCGGTGCGGTGATTGGTAATCTCAATGTTCTGACCCAAGAGCTCTAGGCGGATGCGACTGCCTACTTTTGGCGACGGGCCGATTCTCGTCAATTCGTCTGCCGCTCCTCTGAGCAGATCGCGCGCAGGTTGGTCCGGAAGACCAGGGGAGAGAAATAGTTCAAGCTCATTCACTCCGAACTTACTGAGGCCGAGCGTGTAACACCACGTCCGATGGCTCTGTTCATCCTCGCCCTGCGTAATCAGGATGTGATCGGCGGAGACGAAATGGGCCAGAGAGCGATCTTGCCAATCCGAAGGGTTGACGTATTGGTTGGTGACAATGTCATGGGCTGTGCCTTGCGAGAGGAGCGTGAGGCCTTTGGCCAGTCGCGCGGCAAAGAGTATGGTGTCCGGCGTCTCACGCGGGGACACAAGAGAGGGCGCCACGGCCCCCATCACATCGTGCTCCCATGCTAACTGTTTCATCACATCGGCGACGTGGCTCATCGGCAGCGGCATCACGACATGGGCCGACCAGGGGCCGTGAGTCGCTTGCCAGGATTCTATCGAGCCCGCTTCGTGCTGGATGGTCAGAGGCCCGCCGTATTCCTTGTCGTACCAGATCTTCAGTTCGTCTGTGGCCGGCGCGACTCCCCGATAGCCGATAAAGTAGAGGGGGGGACGGCGGGAGGAAGGTTTGGGAGTTTTCTTTTTGATCCTCATCGTGGTGCGAGAGCTTATTTGTTGGATTTCTTGGCCCTGCGGCGGTCATCCGAGTTGAGGATCCGTTTGCGAATACGCAGACTCTTCGGCGTCACCTCAATCAGTTCATCTGGACCGATATATTCGAGCGCGAGCTCCAAGCCCATTTCCCGTGGCGGTGTGAGGACCAAGGCCTCATCGGTACCCGACGCCCGCATGTTGGATAACTGCTTTTCTTTACAGACGTTCACGTCCATGTCTTCGTCTCGGCTGTTTTCGCCGACAACCATCCCGCGATAGACATCTACGACCGGGCCGATGAACATGGTACCCCGTTCTTGGGTCATGAAGATGGCATAGCCGGTGCTGACTCCGTCTTCGTACGCGACGAGCGACCCGTGTGTCGCCACCGTGAGGTCGCGCTGCTCCACCGGTTCGTATGCGACGAAGACATGGTGCATGATGATGGTGCCGCGCGTTTTAGCGACCAAGAGGTTTTTGAGCCCCATGATGCCGCGGGTAGGGATGTGGTACTCCAGATGCATTTCACTCGGTCCGGCGTCGGAATGGATGAGCCGCATGTGACGCAACTCGCCGCGGCGCTTGCCGAGCTCTTCAATCACGGCGCCTTGATAGGTTTCCGGTACCTGGATGGTCAGCTCTTCATAGGGTTCGAGGACCTTGTCCCCATCCCGGTGGACAATGACTTCCGGTTGCGAGACTTGCAGCTCGTACCCTTCCCGGCGCATTTGTTCGATCAAGACGCCGAGATGCAACTCACCGCGACCGGCAACGAGGAACTTATCCGCACTATCCGTCTCTTGCGCGCGTAACGACACGTTGGTCTCGAGTTCTTTGAAGAGTCGATCGCGCAAATGCCGCGAGGTCAGGTACTTCCCTTCTCGTCCGGCGAACGGGCTATTGTTCACGGAGAAAGTCATTTGGACGGTTGGCTCGTCGACCGTGACCCGGGTCAGTGCGACCGGATGTTCCGCGTCAGCGATCGTATCGCCGATGCTCACTTCGTCCAGGCCTGCGACCGCAACGATTTCTCCTGCCTCCGCGCGTTCGATATCCGTCCGTTCAAGACCTGAATAGACTGCGAGGTCTGACACTTTTCCAGGGAACTTGGCGCCATCCTTTCCGAGTACGACCACATTCTGTCGGCGGGCGATCGAGCCTGATTGGATTTTCCCCACTCCCATCTTGCCTTTGTAGAGGTCTTGGATCAGAGAGAGGACCAGGATCTGGAGGGGCGCCTCGGCGTTGATGGCCGGTGCCGGGATCTTGTCCAGTACGGTATCGAGGAGTGCCGTAATGTCCGTACCGGGCTTATTCATATCAAGTGTTGCCGTACCCTTGATCGCAGCCGTGTAGACGATCGGGAAATCGAGTTGCTCGTCCGTGGCGCCGAGATGGACAAACAAGTCGAAGGTCCGGTTCACCACGTCATCGATCACCGCGTCAGGGCGGTCAATTTTGTTGATGACCACGATGGCCTTGTGACCGAGCGCGAGGGCCTTCCGCAACACGAAGGTCGTTTGTGGCATGGGACCCTCTTTTGCGTCGATCAAGATGAGGACGCCGTCCACCATGCGCAGGGTCCGTTCAACTTCACCGCCGAAGTCGGCGTGACCCGGCGTATCGACGATATTGATCTTCACGCCCTTGTAGATCACGCTGGCGTTCTTGGCCCGGATGGTGATCCCACGCTCACGTTCCTGATCCATCGAGTCCATGATCCGTTCACCCATATCGTCAATTTTGCGATGCACATGGGTCTGTCGAAGCACGGCGTCAACCAGGGTCGTCTTGCCATGGTCGACGTGGGCGATAATGGCGATATTTCGAATGTCGCTACGACGCCCCTTAGGAGCGATATCAGCTGCGACGGGAGATTCTGATGTGGCTGTCTGATCCATAGATATTGCTGCATGCTCCAAAAAAAAGACGCCCAGAAATCCAGGCGTCGAACGGTAGTATACCCGAAGCAAGATATCCGGCACAAGCGATGTTCGGAGACGATACAAAGGGGGCGCGTCGCTGACACCGGCTTGAATCTTGAGTTTTGAGGGTCTCCACGGTATGGTGATCGTGATAGCCTTCTCAGGAAGCCAAGCCGCCTTTCTTTAGAGGAGTCTGTCCGACAGGTGTTTTCGTGACGAGGCGAAGGAGGTGCACCAGATGCAAGGCCGCAGGTCAGAAAAAACGGGAGGTGTATTCGCTCGAATACATTGAGGATTTTTCTGGCAGAGCACTACGCAGATGGTGGCGGATCGTTCGCCGCAGTAGAAAGGTCAATGTCGGACAGGCTCCTAGGGTAACCCCCGCGTAACCATGATTGATCGGCCCGTACAACTCTCTGATACGCCTCGTCAACCACCACCTCGTCGCGGATGGCGCTGGTGGCAGATCTCGCTCCTGGGCCTGGGGGCGATCATCGCGATGGGTGGGCTGACCGTGGGTGGGTTGCTCTGGCACTTCTCAAAAGACCTTCCTGCGTTGGACCAGTTGGGGACCTATCAGCCAAGCCTCGTCACGCAGGTCTATTCGGTTGATCAGAAGCTCATCGGTCAATTTTTCATTGAGCGTCGCATTCTGACTACGGGGGCAAACATTCCCGAACGGTTGCGGCGTGCAGTCATCGCGGTTGAAGATGTCCGGTTCTTTGAGCATCCCGGCCTCGACTACATCGGCATGCTCCGTGCGGCCTGGACGAATGTGCGCAGAGGGAGCAAGGTCGAAGGAGCCAGCACGATTACCCAGCAATTGGCGCGATCGTTGTTCCTGTCGTCCGAACGTACCTTCGACCGCAAAGTTCGTGAGCTCATTCTGGCCTATAAAATGGAATTGGTCCTGACGAAAGACCAAATTCTTGAGCTGTATTTGAATCAGATTTACTTCGGGCAAGGCGCCTACGGGGTCGCGACGGCGGCGCAAACATATTTTGGAAAAGATCTCTCCGCTCTCACGGTTGGAGAGTCCGCATTTCTGGCGGGACTCCCGAAATCGCCGAACCATTATTCGCCCTTCAAGGCCTATGACCGCGCAAAAAAGCGACAGGAGCATGTCCTGGCGCGCATGGAAGAGGCGAAGTTCCTTACCCCGACAGAACGCGAACAGGCTGCGGCAGAGATCCTCAATTTCCGTCGTCCGGGTGTTGAACAGGCGGCGCCGTACTTTGTGGAATATATCCGACAGTTGCTCGTCGCGAAATATGGCGAAGAGACGGTGTACAAGGGCGGGCTCAAAGTCTATACGACCTTGAACATGGAGATGCAAAAAGCTGCTGAAGCGGCTTTCGCGACCGGTCTTCGTGAATTGGACAAGCGCCAAGGGTGGCGTGGTCCGCTTCGAACGGTCGATGTGACGGCGCCGGCCCCGTCCCCTGTTGCAGCAGAGGCGGATCTGATCCTGAAGGTGGGAGATTATCGCGAAGGGTTCGTCACCAGAGTGGGGAAGGACCATTTTCTGGTGCAGGTTGGCTCGCTGGTGACCAAACTTGCGTTTGACGATATGGCATGGGCGAAGCGCCGTCTGACTGGGCCGGATTTGGCGAAAGATGTCGTCGTCAATCAGAATCTCAAGCAAGTACTCAAGCCCGGTGATGTCATTGAGGTCATGGTGAAGAAACTGGATCGTGACATGGTCCATGTGCAAATGGAACAGACTCCTCTGATTGAGGGAGGGTTGATTGCGCTGGAGCCAGGCAAAGGCGCGATTCGAGCCATGGTGGGCGGCTACGATTTCGGTCGCAGTGAATACAATCGGGCGGTGCAGGCGCATCGTCAGCCCGGGTCCGCGTTCAAACCGATCATCTACGCGACGGCCATGAATCAGGGGATGAGTCCTGGGTCAGTGATCCTCGACGCGCCGGTCGTCTATGAGCAGGAACAGGATGAGAAAACGTGGAAGCCGGAGAACTATGGAAGAAAGATCCATGGCATGGTGAGTTTGCGGGACGCGCTGGCCCATTCGCACAACCTCGCGACGGTTCGGCTGTTGGACAAGGTCGGCGTCAAAAGTGTCATTGAGTTTGCGAAAACGGTTGGGATCACCAGTCCATTGGCGGCAGATCTGTCCTTGGGGTTGGGCTCATCGTCCGTCGGGCTGATGGAACTGACCTCCGTCTACAGTGTGTTTCTGAACCAGGGGAATCGTGCAGAGCCCCACGGGATTCTGTCCGTGAAGGACAGCGCGGGACAGGTGCTTGAACAGGCGGAGTTGCAAGCCATTCCTGTCATCTCTAAAGAAACGGCGTACTTGATTACCAACATGATGGAAGACGTGGTTCAAAAGGGGACCGCGCAGGCGGCGAAAGGGATCGGGCGACCGGTTGCAGGGAAAACCGGAACCACCGACGAGTTTATCAATGCCTGGTTTATCGGCGGTGCGCCGAACTTGGTTGCAGGCATCTATGTCGGATTTGACGATCGACGGTCACTCGGCGAAACAGAGTCGGGGGCGCATGCCGCGCTGCCTATTTGGATCAATTTCATGCAGGCCGCGTTTAAGCCGCTCCCAGTCGTGGCCTTCACCATTCCGGAAGGCGTCACATTCGTCAAGGTCGATCCGTCAACGGGGCTTCTTGAGGATGAGCAGGAGGGGCAGGCGAGCACCGTCGAGCTCTTTACCAAAGGCAGCGAGCCGACTCAAACGACTCAACGCCGGCTGGATCCGGTAGATTTCTATAAGCTCGATCAAATCCCCGAGGGGGCACTGTAGCTCGATTGTCTCGCTCAGAAGCATCGAATTGACCTGTCTTGGCTCGGACAGGCTAGGCAGGCGATCCAGCAGTAATGTTCATGATAATCCAGGCTGATCGATCAGGCCCGTAGGGTGAGAATCTCCTGGAGCGCCTGTTCAATGTCCGCCGATGATGTGAGGAGGCTTGGCGCCACCCGCGCATACTGCGTCGCGTAGGGGGTGACACTCCCAATGATCTTTTTTTGTCGAAGCCGCTCGGTCACTTGTCGTGGCGTCATTCCTTCCACTTCAAAGCAGACGATGCCGGACGACAGGTCTTGCGACATCGGTGTGTGCAATGTGACATGGGGCATCTTCGCCAAGCCTTGCTTCATCTGCTGATTCAATTCATAGATGCGTTGAGTTACGCGACTCTTTCCGATCGCTCGATGAAATGTGAAGGCCTCGTCGAGCGCCCACCGGTATTCGAAGGAATGAAATCCTCCCGGAGTCATATAGATCGAGTTCGGTAAGTCCTTCGGCGGGCTGACCTTCATCCAGATATCGTAGGCTTGGGTATTGAAGGTGGGAATGATGGGGTTGGCTACAGGCCAGGCCCGCTGATGCCCCCAGACGAGCCCGGTCCCTCGTGGACCGAACATCCATTTATGTGTCCCTGCGACTAGAAAATCGCATCCTACGTCGGAAAGGCGAAAATCTTCGACGCCCAGCGCATGGACCCCATCCACGCAGAAGATCACTCGATCCTTCTCCGCGCGTGATTCGTTCACTGTATGAATTGCCTGGGCCATCTCCTGGATCGGGAGCTTCAGTCCGGTGCTCGAATGGACCCAAGTCACCGCGATGATACGGGTGTTGGGTTTGATGTTCTTCATCAGGTTGTCGAGTAATTCAAGGCGCGATACCTTCTTGAGGGTATGATAGAGCGGGATCTGGCGTATCGTGGCGCCGGTACGTTCGGCACGAAGCCGCAAGGACGTTTCGGTGGCATAATGATCATGCAAGGTTGTGAGGATCTCCTGATCCTCACGCAGGTTGAGGCCGCTATAGAGGAGCCCCAGTCCCATCGTTGTGCTGTCAGTCAGGGCAATCTCAGTCGGATCGACCGCAAGATAATCCGCCGCCGCTCGCAATACCGCCGCTTCCTGTTTTTCTTCGTGCTCGGACCAATAGCCAATGGGATCAGCATCCAATCCGCGCCGGTGCCGTTCGATCGCCGCTCTGACCGGGGCGGGATGGGATGCGAGGAAAAACCCCGCCAGATGGACGAAGTCGCTGGAGAGCTGAAATTGCTCACGTACGGCCTTCCAGTTGTCGAGCTTCAGAGGCGGTGAGTCAGCGAAGACTTTGGGAAGAGGAATCTCAGCGGCCAACACCGCCGCGCTGATGGCCATTCCGCTACGGACGAGAAAGTCCCGTCGGTCGATCGCACCCATGGGAGCCTCCTTCTTGGAAGAAGAATGTTCGAGTATGTCTCACTCTACTGCCATGACCAAATGGTGAGCAAGCGGGATGATGTCACTGGGAGGAAAATCATTGCTACTGAGTGCCGCTTCCGAGCTTTCTGTAGTATCTGGGAATCCGCTGCATGATGCTCCAGAGTTCACGTGAGTCGGTATGAATGGCTGGGCAAGTCTTTGCCACGATCCGTTCTATCTGAGGCGTTGGGGGCACCAGGGTATGCGGTGCGCTGTTGACGGCTGGGATAGAGAGCGATAGACTGACCCCATGCGAATACAGGCCCATCGCGCCACTTCGATTCTAGCAGGCATACTCGTCGTGCTCTTTTTTGCGTTGAGCTTCAATGCCTACGCCTGTCTCCTTCCGGT
>JACMLT010000062.1 GCA_014379455.1 Nitrospiraceae bacterium | reverse complement strand
CGCTTCCTCCAGCCGATTCGTGGCCTGGAGCAGCTGCGCCAGATTGTTGAGATCAGTGGCCACCCTGGGGTGCTCAGGCCCATAGCTCGCCTCATCGATAGCCAACGCCCGCTTCATCAAGGGTTTCGCTTCCTCCAGCCGATTCGTGGCCTGGAGCAGCTGCGCCAGATTGTTGAGATCAGTGGCCACCCTGGGGTGCTCCGGCCCATAGCTCGCCTCGTCGATAGCCAGCGCCCGCTTCATCAAGGGTAACGCAGAGGCTAGAGGGCCATGTTCATACAGTGCTTTACCAGCTCTGGCAAAGAGACTCGCAACCTGTAGCGACTCACCCAATTCTTGTTCGGCATCTCGCAGAAGGCGAAGCAATTTCACTTCATCGATGGGCGCTTGTTGAATTACAGCAGCAATCTCTGCTTCGACCCCCTGATCCGACGGTGCCCTGGGATCAATGATCTGGGCAGCCTCTCTGAAATCTGTTCTGATCAGGCGTGCAACATTTTCCAAATAGAAACCGGGGAGTTCTGGATCGGTCAAACTATGGGTGAGCACAGGCAGGGGCTCTCCAAAACTGAACCGGGTGATGTATGGAATTTTTGTGAGCTCAAGAATCTGCGAAGGCGAATATTGTCGAGGGAGCCAATCGTCGAAAACGGGCTTCAGGTCACGAGCGAAACGGGCCAGCCATTTGTCCGACTCGTCCACTTCGACCTTTCGATCAAACCGACTCAGCAACGGAAGCACCATCAGTGGAGGTCGCGGCACTGCAAGGTTGCGCCGTTCAAGATGAATGCTGTTCAGAATTCCTAGCGCCCCTTCGAAACTCTGATCGTTGGCAGTGAAAACAAGAACGAGAAAGTTCGGCATCAGGACCGTGCAGATCCCGCCTGTATCAGTAATGCCCGTTCGGGAGTCAATGAGAACAAAATCGTATTCTTTCTTCCACTCATTGCGCCACTTTTCCAGAAGAGGCCCACCCTCTCGCTCTTGCAAGAAATTGGACCAGGAAAACGCACGGACCTTGTCCGCGTAATCAGGTGAGGTTACTCCACTAGGAATGACTGAAAGTGTATACCGCTCATTTGACAAGGCCCCGCTTGCGAAAACAACGACCTCTTTGACGTGAACTTTCCAATTAGCCTCTTGTCCATTCATTGCCTGGTGAAGAAGATGGATCACCCCCTGGTCAGGTGAAAATCCCTCGGGAAGAAAAGGCTGAAAGTATCGCTCCAAGCCGGGCGCTTCCAGGTCCCAATCCATGAGCAATACTCGTTTCCCGTGTTTCGCCAAGAGCACTCCGATATTGGCGAGCGCTAACGTCCGTCCAACACCTCCCTTATACGAATAAAACGTGACGATTCTGCTCATGGCGGTAATAGCCCCGAATTCTTTGAAAGAAGCGAGAGACCTGGGAGAGTTTTCAACGTCTGGCTCTTGATCTGAAACGTCTGATTAAATTGATCATGTGCCCAGCGCTCCCACAATGGGTCGAGTGGAGGAACAAACTGAAGCGCTTGCTCCACACGGGGGCCCCACTGCTTGAGGTGTTCCGCAAATGCTTCCTGACTAGGGGTGTTGGTGCACATAAAAGGATTGGCAAATTTATGAATCCCTTCCCCTTGCATGGCCCGCACCTCAGGAGGAAAACAATCTCCATCATCAATAACGAACGGCAGAATTAGGACTTGCGGCTTATCAGGAGTGCGAAAGCCGAGCGACTTTTCTCGCTCATACATCAGGGCTAACTCGAGACGGCACCAATCACTATTGAAATAGTCACGACTCAGAATAGGAATCAAGAGGCGAGAGCGTGTGTGCGCAGCAGCAAGACGTGCGGGCCAAGAAACACCTGTCTCGATTTGCTCGTCCAAAAATATTCGAACATCACCAAGAGCTGGACGAAGAAGAGAACGCAACGGCCGAACAAAATTTTCCCGCGTCCAACGGACCCAAGACTCATCCATTCGACGGTAGCTCACAAAAATGTGATATTCGTAGTCAGCCACGGCCTGATTCTTGTTTGCCAGTTAGGTTTTGAGCCAGGAATGCGGAGACAGGCTACTTGCTGTAGAGCATTGTGTCAATTCGTCAAAAACCAGTGTCGGCAGAAAGATCAACCAGCTTGGTCCACCCACTGCGGCTGTCGAACGAACACCGCTCTTCCACCTTCCCCCTTGAGGGCGGGCTAGGGGGGGTCCCACTGCGCGTGTTCAACGAGGGTCTTCTGAGACCGCGCGTTGCGCGAGCATAGAAGATCATCAGGCTCCATCTCTTCTTCTGTTCCGCGAGCAGGAGGACGGCCAGGCGACCCTTCCCATCCTTCTGATGCCACGCGTTCCACGAACGAAGGAGATTAACCAGGTTGGCTCTGACTTACTCGAGGAAAAACTTCAGGAGACTGACTTCTTAGCCGACTTGCCAGGGTTAAGATACTGATTGAGCCCCGCCGTCATTTTTCTTCCTTCGGCGATGGCCCAGACGATGAGTGAGATTCTGCTTACGATTTCGCCGCTGGAGGTCCCGCGCTAACTAGCGCCGCGCCTTCTCGCTCCAACGCAGTAAGCGCTCTCTGAATTAGTTCCACTTCTTTGGCTTCAAAATATGGCTCGCCGCATTGCACGCACACCCACGCTGGAATGGCATCCCAGGATACATGGTACCCTTTCCGATCCAAGCTGAACGGGGCCGTCTTCCGTTCCATCCGCCCCTTACAATGGAAACATTCCATCTCTCACGCCCTCCTCAAGAAATCCAGCGACCACTGCGTTGGATCAGGCACATAGGCTGTGATGACAGCAAGATAGTCATCCTTCGGCGCCACGACGACATGAATCGGACGTCCTCCATCTCCATACCCAAGAAGCAGGCAACTGTGACCACGAGGATCATCGGGATAACCTTCCACTAATCGACCGGTAATGGCAACCGTTTGTACTTCTTGTGGCGCGAGCATCCGGTCCGTTCGAGACATCTGCCGAATAGCGTGGGGCAAATATAAGAGGCGCTTTCGAGCCGCCGCTCGCACACGTTCTACAATGCCCTCTGCCATGCAATCGCTCCCCGCCGTTCTCTATCTCAAAGAATTCACCGACAGGCTACTTTTTGTGAAGTATTGTGTCAACCCAATGAACCAGGTCGATGCCCGCAATCGAAGGAATTCCAGAAGATTTCCGCTCAGATGAGTCCGGAAGGGTCGCTTCGGGAGGCACGGAAGCGACGAGCCCTAGCACACGGGATTAGTGCTTTGTGGGAGAACCAACGCGTTGGATTTGGAAAGCTCAAGAACTTGGATGGCTTATCGGCGAGCAACGGTCGGGCAATTCTGGAGAAGACGCTCTCTGAGGAGTTGCCACCTGCGTCTGACTTCTTCAACGCCTTTCTCGCTTTCTCGACGATATCGCTCCAATGAACCGTCTTCGACTGCCTTCTGATAGAGTTGGTCCATCAGTAACAACTTGTCCTTTATAGACATATGGCGAGAATCCTTGCCGCTGTACCTCGACGAAGTAATGGTCTTTCGTGTCATTTCACGGTTGCCTTCGCCGATCTTCCCGCTTGCAGATACTGGTCGATCCCCGCCGCCATCCTGCGGCCTTCGGCGATCGCCCAGACGATGAGCGAGGCGCCGCGTTTGGTGTCGCCGCCGGCAAAGACACCATCAAGGTTGGTCATGAAGTGTTCGTCCGCAACCACTGCGCCACGGGCGTCGTACTTCACGCCTAGGCTATCGAGCAGGCCATTCTTCACCGGGCCAGTAAAGCCCATCGCGAGCAGAATCAGATCCGCATCCATGTCGAAGTCGCTGTTTGGGATTGCCGCGAACTTGCCGTTCTCGAGCTTCACCCTGTTGCCGTGAAGCTTCGTCACCTGGCCATTGTGGCCGGTGAACTTCGTCGTCGAGATACTCCACTGCCGATCACAGCCCTCTTCGTGCGCGTGCGAGGTGCGGAGCTGCATGGGCCAGAGCGGCCAAGGAGTCGAATCGGCTCTGGTCGGAGGCGGCTCCGGGAGTAATTCAAACTGATGCGCTTCGATACAGCCCTGCCGGTGCGTCGTCCCCAAACAATCTGAGCCCGTATCGCCGCCGCCGATAATGACGACTCGCTTCCCCTTGGCGGTGATCGGCTCGTCCGTCACGGAAATTCCGGCGGTGCGCTTATTCTGTTGGGTCAGGTATTCCATCGCCAGATGCACGCCCTTGAGTTCACGGCCAGGAATCGGCAGCTCACGGGCCTGCTCCGCGCCCATGGTCAGCCCCACCGCGTCGAACTGCGCTCGCAGTTGTTCACCCGTGATGTCTTTCCCAATCGTCACACTGGTCTTGAACTCGATACCCTCGGCTTTCATCTGCTCCAGCCGACGGTCAATGACCCACTTTTCCATTTTGAAATCGGGGATACCGTAGCGCAACAGGCCACCGATGCGATCGGACTTCTCAAAGAGGGTGACGCGATGCCCCGCGCGCGCCAATTGCTGCGCCGCCGCCATGCCCGCCGGACCTGACCCGACAATGGCAACGGTCTTCCCTGTATTGATGACGGGCAGCATCGGTTCGACATAGCCCTCGTTGAAGCCACGGTCGACGACATTCCACTCGATGATGCGGATGGACACAGGGTCTTCGTTGATGCCGAGCACGCAGGCCCCTTCGCACGGCGCTGGACAGAGCCGACCGGTAAACTCAGGGAAATTATTCGTGGTATGGAGCGCCTTGAGCGCGTCTTTCCAACGGCCACGATAGACGAGGTCGTTCCAGTCGGGAATCAAGTTGACAACTGGACAGCCGGTATTGCCCTGGCAAAATGGCACGCCACAGTCCATACAGCGAGCGCCCTGCGCCTTGAGCGTGTCTTCGGAGATGGGCTCATACATCTCCTTCCAATCGAGCACGCGCAGCTCGACCGGTTTCCGCTTGGGGCCCTCACGGGCATATTTCATGAAACCTTTGATATCGCCCATTTCTTCTAGTCCTACGTGCTGAGTCCGTACTGATCGGCTGTGTCCCTTGCTCTACCCCTTACTCCTAATGCCTCACCCCTTACCTGCCCCAGCCTTTTTCTTCCGTTCTTCCAAAACACGCTTATAGTCCACCGGCATCACCTTCTCGAATTTCGGCAGCATCGAATCCCAGCTGTCGAGGATACGCTTCGCATTGCGGCTTCCGGTATGCATGAAGTGCGACGTGATCATCTGATGCAGCGTCTTCTTGTCGTCCGCCGTCTTCACTTTTTCCAACTCCACCATGCCGAAGTTGCAGCGCGATTGGAACTCGTCGGATTCGTTCAGTACAAACGCCACGCCGCCCGACATGCCGGCCGCAAAGTTTCGTCCCGTCCGGCCCAAGACGACGACCACTCCGCCGGTCATATACTCGCAGCCGTGATCGCCGGTCCCTTCGACGACCGCCCTGACACCGCTATTCCGTACCGCAAACCGTTCACCCGCCATCCCGTAACAATAGGCCTCACCTTGTGTTCCGCCATAGAGCGAGGTATTGCCGATAAGAATCGTCTCTTCCGGCGCATAGAGCGCCTGCTTCGGGGGGAATACTATGATCTTCCCGCCGGATAATCCCTTGCCCAGATAGTCGTTAGATTCGCCTTCGAGAATGAGCGTGATGCCACGGGAGAGGAATGCGCCGAATGACTGTCCTGCGGAACCGGAGAACTTGATCGTGATGGTGTCCTCCGGCAATCCCTCAAGTCCGTACTGTTTCGCGACGCGGCTGGAGAGCATCGTCCCAGTCGTGCGGTTCACATTTCTGATCGGCAGATCGAGTGTGACTTTCTCTTTCTTTTCCAATGCCGGTTTGCATAATTCGATCAGTTTGTTATCGAGCACGTCTGCGAGACCGTGATCCTGTTTCTGCACACAATAGCGCGCAATCTCCGGCCCGACATCCGGCGCTTTCAACAGTGGCGTGAGGTCCAGCCCCTTGGCCTTCCAGTGGTCGAGAGCCTTGTGCACTTTCAACTTATCCACTCGCCCAACCATCTCGTTGATGGTCCGGAAGCCCAGTCTGGCCATGATCTGGCGTAGTTCTTCCGCGACGAAGAAAAAGAAATTCACGATATGTTCCGGCTGCCCGGCAAACTTTTTTCGCAAGGCCGGATCCTGTGTCGCAATGCCGACGGGGCAGGTATTGAGATGGCATTTCCGCATCATGATGCAGCCTTCGACAATCAAGGGGGCGGTCGCAAACCCGAACTCCTCGGCACCCAACAAGGTGGCGATCGCCACGTCCCGTCCGGTTTTCATCTGCCCGTCGGTCTCCACCCGGATCCGGCCGCGGAGATCGTTGAGCACGAGAGTCTGATGCGTTTCAGCCAGGCCCAGTTCCCAGGGCACACCCGCATACTTAATGGAGGAGAGCGGTGACGCACCGGTGCCGCCTGAATCACCGCTGATGAGCACCTTGTCTGCATGAGCTTTGGCCACCCCAGCCGCGATCGTGCCGACGCCCACTTCAGACACGAGCTTGACCGACACCGCCGCATCAGGATTAGAATTTTTCAAATCGAAAATGAGCTGCGCCAGATCTTCGATGGAATAGATATCGTGGTGCGGAGGCGGCGAAATGAGCTGTACACCCGGCGTCGCGTAGCGAAACCGCGCGATGTTCTCATCGACCTTGTGACCCGGCAATTGACCGCCTTCGCCCGGCTTGGCGCCCTGCGCCATCTTGATCTGCAGTTCTCTCGCATTCACCAAGTAGTGGCTCGTGACACCGAACCGTGCCGACGCCACCTGCTTGATGTAGCTATTCTTCGAATCGCCGTTCGGCAGCGGAACGAATCGAGCCGGGTCTTCTCCGCCCTCGCCGGTGTTGCTCTTGGCGCCCAGGCGGTTCATCGCGATCGCCATGGTCTCATGCGCTTCCTTGCTGATCGAGCCGAAGGACATGGCGCCCGTCGTAAACCGCTTGACGATCTCCTTGGCCGATTCCACTTCCTCGACAGGAATCGGTTCCGGCAGAAACTTGAACTCGAGCAACCCGCGCAGATTTGAACGCCGCCTACTCTCATCGTTCACGAGCTGGGAAAACTCGGCAAAGGTCTTGGGGTCGTTGGCCTTCGTCGCGTGCTGGAGCTTTGCGATGGTGTCCGGATTCCAGTTGTGGTGCTCGCCCTGAATGCGGTAGTGGATCTCCCCGCCGAAATCGAGTTGCCGTATCGGCGCCGGATCATAAGCCAAACAGTGGCGCCGAAGCGTCTCTTCGCCGACCTCGCGGATGCCGATCCCCTCGACGCGCGACGGCGTGCCGGTGAAATACCGACCGATGAGTTCGTGATTCAATCCGATGGCCTCGAAGATCTGCGCGCCGCAGTAGGATTGCACCGTCGAGATGCCCATCTTCGAGAAAATCTTGAGCAGGCCTTTATTAATGGCCTTGATGAATTTACCTTCCGCGGTCTGCGCGTCCAACCCCTCGGGGAAATAGCTCTCGCGGTCCAGGTCCACGATCGTCTCGAATGCGAGATACGGATTCACGGCTCCAGCTCCATAGCCGATCAAACAGGCGAAATGGTGCACATCACGCGGTTCGCCGGTTTCCACGATGAGGCCGACTTCCGTCCTCGTACAATCGCGCACCAGATGATGGTGGACGGATGCGATGCCGAGAAGACTCGGAATCGGCGCCCATTCTTCGTTCACCCCGCGATCACTCAGGATCAGAAACTTGTAACCGTCTTTAATCGCCTGGGAGGCTTGTCGGCAGAGATCGTCAACTGCTGCCCCGAGTCCATCAGGTCCCTCGGCCACCCGAAAAAGCATTTTGAGCGTGTTGCTCGTAAAGTGCGGATCGGCAATCTCGCGGATCTTCTGCAGCTCGGCATTCGTCAGAATCGGCTGTTTAACCCTGATGCGGCGGCAGGCCTCCGGATGCTCATCCATCAAATTCGGCTTGGGCCCGATACTGGTCGTCAGCGACATCACCAACTCTTCACGGATCGGATCGATTGGAGGATTGGTTACCTGGGCGAACAGCTGCTTGAAATATTTGAAGAGCAGTTGCGGCCGATCGGACAGCACCGCCAACGGCGTATCCGTGCCCATTGAAGACGTCGTCTCCTGCCCCTCCACCACCATAGGAGTAATGACCATCTTCAATTCTTCAATGGTGTAGTTAAACGCCTGCTGGCGCTGGCGAATCGTCAGGTGGTCCGGCTGCGGCACATTGCTCGGATCGGGCAACTCGTCGAGTGAAATCCGATATTGGGTGACCCAGGAGCGGTAGGGTTTGCGGCTCACGATCTCGGCCTTCACTTCCTCATCGTCGATGATGCGGCCTTGCACCGTATCGACCATGAACATCCGGCCCGGCATGAGACGCCCCTTCAGCCTAATCTTCCTGACATCCATCGGCAACACGCCCGCTTCAGAAGCTAAAATCACCAGGCCGTCCGTTGTCACCTGATAGCGACAGGGACGCAGCCCGTTGCGGTCGAGCGTCGCGCCGATGAGCTTCCCATCGGTGAAACACACCGCCGCCGGACCATCCCAGGGTTCCTGCATCGCCGCGTGATACTCATAGAACCCCCGCCGATCGAGATCCATTTGCGGGTTCGCCACCCAAGGTTCAGGAATCAGCATCATCATCGCGTGCGGAAGGGAACGGCCTCCCATGGTCAGAAATTCCACCGCATTGTCCAGACAAGCCGAGTCGCTCTGCTGCTCGGACACGATTGGATAGAGCTTAGCCAGATCCTGGCCGAATAATTCTGAGTTGAGCCGCCCTTGCCGGGCGCGCATCCAGTTCACGTTGCCCTTGAGTGTATTGATCTCACCGTTATGGCAAATGTAGCGATAGGGATGTGCCAAGGGCCAGGTGGGGAATGTGTTCGTACTGAAGCGGGAATGCACGAGAGCGAGCGCGCTCATCAGACGCTCATCCTTCAGATCCTGATAGTACGCGGACATCTGCTCTGGAAGCAGCAACCCCTTGTAGACAATGGTGCTCGACGACAGGCTTGAGATATAGAAGTAGTCACGCCCCTGAATCGCCGATTCGCGGATGGCCGTTTCCACCCGCTTACGAATGACATACAGCTTGCGCTCAAACTGCCCTTCATTGAGGACATCACGGGCGATGAACACCTGCCGCATAAACGGCTCGGTGCTGCGCGCCACGGCCCCGATCGCATCGCTCTTGACCGGCACATCGCGCCAGCCAAGAAGCCGAGCGCCCTCTTCGCCGATCATTCTGGAAAAGAGCGCCTCACACTGTTGCCGTGCATCGACCTGGGGTGGGAGAAACACCATCCCCACGCCGTACTCCCCGGCATTGGGCAGAGCAACCCCCACATCGCCGGCTGCACGCATGAGGAATTCGTGCGGGACTTGAAGCAAAATCCCGGCGCCGTCTCCCGTGCAAGGGTCACAGCCCTGTGCCCCCCGATGACTCAGATTCTCAAGAATCTGGAGTCCCTGCTGAACAATAGTATGAGACTTCTGGCCCTTGATATTGACGACAAACCCGATCCCGCAGGAGTCTTTCTCCTGTTCAGGGTCGTAGAGGCCTTGCTTCGGTGGAAGACCGGGGATACTCATCGTTCGTATCTCGTTTAAAATGTAGGCGTGTATGCGACTAAATGGAGGCTACACCAGAAAGGCAACCACGATGGATAACCCCGTCACTCGCAAGGCAAATTTCGCTTGTATCCACCCTCATCACCTTAATAGAAGCACGATTCTTCTGTCAAGATTCTCTCTCGCGAAGATAGTCCATGCCGGGATGCCCTCTAAAGGGGTCAATAGCTTGACTTTGTTTCCTTTTCTGCCCTACCATCCGCCGCATGTCCCACAGCCCAATTATTACCTCCACTATCAACACTATGGCGGATGTCTGGGAGGCATACCGCGATGAATTGGAGGGGATGGAGCGACAGGCTCGGACGAACCTCGATTCCAGTGTCGCACTCGTCAATACCGTCGCCGCGCACATTCTCAACAGCGGTGGAAAACGAATTCGACCATTCTTCCTCGTACTCTCTGCCCGTCTCTGCGGCTATACCGGTCACGACCATCACCAACTCGCCAGTCTGGTAGAGTTCATTCATACCGCGTCCCTACTCCACGACGATGTGGTCGATGAAGCCGATATCCGCCGGGGCCGACCAACCGCCAGAAAAGTTTGGGGCAACCAGATCAGCATCCTCGTAGGTGACTACCTCTACTCCAAAGCCTTCTGCCAGATCGTCGACTTTCGGAACCATGGCATTAACGACGTGCTCGGCGAGGCCTGCAAGAAGATGGCCGAAGGCGAAGTCCTTCAGCTCTATTTCAATGGCAACCCCTCGATGTCGGAGGTGGAGTATCTGAAGATCGTCGAATACAAAACGGCAGGACTGATTGCCGCCGCTTGTCGCATGGGCGCCATGCTCGCAGACGCCTCAGAGGCCCAGCAGGAAGCGCTCTTCCGGTTCGGCCGACACCTGGGGATCGCCTTCCAAGTGGCTGACGACACGCTCGACTATACAGCCAACGGAGAACACTTGGGCAAATCTTTGGGACAGGACCTCCGCCAAGGCAAGGCCACGCTTCCGCTGTTACATCTGTTGCATCATTGTTCGGAACAGGACCGGCAGATGATTATCGACCGTATGGAAACCAGGACCCTGACAGAGGAAGACCTCGGACGGTTCATTCGCCTGATGGAGGAGTTCGGCTCGATTACCTATGCTATGGATTGCGCACGATCCTACATCGCCATAGCCCAACGAGATCTCAATCAGTTCGAAGACAGTACGGCCAAGCGAGCCCTCTCGGTGGTCGCCGATTATATGGTCACCCGCGATCGATAACCTCTCTCCCAGCGAACTCTGTGCCTCCGGAACTATCGGAAAGCACGCGCAGCAGGAAAGGTTCCATCCTGTAGGTCATTGCGCCACCACGACTTCAACCACTCACTGCAGTAGAGGACTTTGCTATGTCGACAATCATTCCGTTTCATGGCGTGCAGTACGATACGACGATTGTTGGAGATATCACACAGGTCGTGGCTCCACCCTACGACATTATCGATGCGGCCGGACAGAAAGCCTTACACGATCGCCATCAACAGAACATCATTCGACTCGAACTGGGGCTCGATCAACCCGGTGACGGTCCAACCCATAATCGATACACCCGTGCCGCATTGACCCTTTGCGACTGGCTGAAGAACGGGGCGCTGAAACGCGACACAGAGCCGACTCTCTACTATCATACGATCGAATACACCGCGCCCTATGCTCCGCCCGGCTCACCGACCAAAACTCTCAAGGGCATTCTCACCACGGTCAAACTGGAAGCCCTCGATTCGGGGCATATCTACCCGCATGAGAATACCCGTTCGGCGGCTAAAACAGACCGGCTGAATCTGCTCGAAGCCTGCAGATCGAACTTCAGCCCTATTTGGTCGCTCTACTCCGACCCTCGAGGATCCGTGATGGGCTTACTGGAAGGGGCCGTGAAGGGGAAACCCGCGCAGGTCGATTTTCGTGACGATGTGGGGTGCCGTCAGCAACTCTGGGCCGTGACCGATCCATCCGTGCTGAAGCAGGCCATCGAGGCCCTGCGCAGCACACCGCTGTTTATTGCAGACGGTCATCATCGCTACGAGACCGCGTTGAACTATCAGAAACTCCGTCGGCAGCAGGCCCCGCCGGTCGGCCAGCAACCATATGACAGCGTGCTGATGCTGTTGACCGCCCTCGAAGACCCAGGCTTAACCGTGCTCCCGACGCATCGAGTCACAACCACTCCCCTGCCTCCGTATGACCATGTGCAATCATTGTTAGCCGCCACGTTCGACCTGCAGGAGTTTCCGTTCACGGCAGCCACGCAAGCAGCCACACGGGCAACATTTATCGAGACGATGCGTTCCACTGGACGAACCATACCGGTATTTGGGTTGGCGCTGAAGGGAGACAATCGCTACGTCACGCTCAGCCTGAAACCAGCCCATCGTCCGCCCGCACAAGCCTCTCCCCGCGCCAAGCTCGATGTGTCGCTGCTCCAACAACTCGTCGTTGCAACACTCTGCCAGACGCCGCAGGAACAGGAAGCCATCCTCTATACGAAGGACGACCATGAAGCTTTAGATTGGGTGGCGAAGGGAGCCGGAACAGGGGCACTGCTGCTCAATGCGACAAAAGTCAGCGAAGTGCAAGCCGTCGCAACGGCCGGCGAACGCATGCCCCACAAATCGACATACTTCTTCCCGAAGCCGCTGACGGGTTTGGTCATAAACGTCATGGAGTAGAAGTGAGAGGGTGAGGACGATTCCCTTGCTCGCGGAGCCCCCACGACAAAAAGGATTGGAAGGGCACCCACGTTGGTCCTGTGCTCCCGGAACAGAGGAGGGGATGAAGCCTGATGATCTTCTGTGCTCGCGCAACGCGCGGCCTCAGAAGGCCCTCGTTGGACGCGCGCAGTGGAAGATCAATCAGCCTCCATCCCTGAAGAGATAACGAGCAAGCTTGGAGGGATTATCTGTAACCTCGTTCAACGGCCGCACGTAGCCCAACATGGGTGCCCTTTCAAAAGAGGGAACGCAAGCGAGCTTGGAGGCATCATTCTCTCCCTCCCCACGAATAGAAGGATAAGATGAAAGCTAAAATTCTCATCGTCGATGACGATCCCGATATTGCCACGATGCTGGAGGATCGCTTGCAGGCCTCCGAATATGGAACCGTGATCGCGCGCGATGGGGTAGAAGCGCTCGATCTTGTCGAACAGGAAGCTCCGCACCTCATGTTGCTCGATCTCGATATGCCGCGCCTGACTGGCATCGAGGTCCTCAAACGGCTCCAGAAAGTCAAACCGGCGGAAGATCTCCCTGTGATCGTCATGACCGCCCATGCCTCGATCGATGCCGCCGTCGAGGCCATGAAAGCCGGCGCCTACGATTTTCTGACCAAGCCGCTGGATAAAGACCACCTCCTCATCGTGATCGGCAAAGCCATAGAGCGGGACAGCCTCAAACGGCAGGTGGCCTGTCTCAAATCAGAAATCGACGGCCGCTACGCGTCGATTGTCGGTATGAGCGCAAAGATCCGTGCGGTGATGGAGTCCGCTCAACGCGCCGCGAAGTCCGATGCCAGCGTGTTGCTGCTTGGTGAAAGCGGGACAGGCAAGGAACTTTTCGCTCGCTCCATCCACCAGTGGAGTCTGCGCCAGAACATGCCGCTGGTGGTCATCAACTGTGTCGCCCTCACGGAAACGCTGCTCGAAAACGAACTCTTTGGGCATGAGCGCGGCGCCTTCACCGGCGCGGATCGCCTGCAAAAGGGCAAATTGGAGATGGCGGAGGGAGGCACGATTTTCCTGGACGAGATCGGAGACATGTCGTTCCCGCTGCAAGCCAAGCTCTTGCGTGTGCTCCAGGATAGAGAGTTCCATCGAGTCGGCGGCACACGCCTCGTGTCGGTCAATATTCGTATCATTGCCGCTACGAACAAAAATCTCCAACAGGCTGTGAAGGCCGGTCAGTTTCGCGAGGATCTCTTTTTCCGGTTGAATGTCATCAGCCTGACCCTGCCCCCGCTGCGCGAACGACCCGAGGACGTCCCTGCCTTAGCCAAGTTTTTTTTGAACCGGCACGCCAGAGAGGCGAAACGCCCCGGCATGATGTTCAGCCTCGCAGCCATGGAGGCCATGAGCCGGCACCCGTGGCCAGGAAACATTCGCGAACTGGAGAACGTCGTTGCACGGGCCGTCGTCTTAAACCAATCGGATACCATCGAACCGGATATGCTGTCTTTGGATACCATGGGCCGCACCAAACCTGGGGAACTCCTCCCCTATCTCTCCCTTCCCTACCATGAGTCGATAGAAGCCCATAGCCGCTACATTATCGAACGAGCAATTGAGGAAGCGGATGGCAACCAGAGCAAAGCCGCAGACCGCCTCAAACTCCAACGCACCTACCTGGCTCGATTGCTGAAGCAGCAGAAGGAGAAAGTGGAGCCGGAGTAGCTGTGGCAGAATGCTGAAAAAGCCCGCCCGCGTCGTTCTCGCATCGTTCAGATCCTCAACGTACCCCAGAGGGTACGCCTCGGCCCTTCACTCGCTGCGGCCTTGCTGGACGGGCTTTTTGAGCATCCTGCGTCAATGTTTTCCCGCTGTACCAGAAGTGCAGATCTACGAAACTCTCGCGTACCCAGTTTCAGCATCCTGCTATGTAGACAGCAGTCTGGAAGAAAGTGTGATGCGACCGGCTGATGCATCTTGTTCGGCTTGCGCATAGCGCTCCGGCGTTCCGATATCCGACCAATATCCCTCACAGTCATACCCGAGCACCGTCTCTCCCTGCTGAATCGCCGCCACATAGGGATCGATGATAGTCGAAGTCACACCCTTCGGCACATCTCGCAGGAGTCGCGGATGGAGCACATGAATCCCGGCAAACATACGAGGCTGGGTCGGCACCAGATCTTCGCGTCCACGCCCGGTGATTCGCACGATGCGGTTACCTGAATCCATTTCCACAAGGCCCCACCGTGCCGCCTCAGGATCTTTTCGTAGAACCAGCGTGGCGACAGCCTCGCGCTCTTGATGGAACTGATACAACGCGCCAAGGTCGAGATCCACGAGCGTATCGCCGTTGAGCACCAACACCGACTCTCCTGAAAAGTGCGGCTCTGCCTGTTTGAGGCCGCCCCCCGTACCTAAAATGACTGGTTCGTGTGAATAGATGATCCGCAACCCATACCGCGAGCCATCGCCCAACGCCTGCTCAATCATCGGCCCGAGGTAGTGGAGATTGATGACCACATCGTGGAACCCGTGCCGCTTCAGCAGCAAAAGATTCCATACGATCAGCGGCGTGCCCGCGATTGGGAGAAGCGGCTTCGGAATCGTGTTTGTGAGTGGCCTCAGGCGAGTCCCCAAGCCCGCTGCGAGGATCATGGCCTTCATAGGCGTAAGATGTGAAAGGTAAAAGATGAAAGGTGTCGCGCGGGGACATTACAACGGATGGTCCTCAATCGTCTCACGTTTTACGTTTCACCTTTCACGCCTCACTGCAGTTCCGGCACGTAGGAGGTGAGATGTTTCCTGAGCTGGTCCAATTCAGGATACTTCTGGAGATTGCGTTTGACATAACCCAAGACACGCGGAATGTCGGCAAGGAACTTGGGATTGCCTTTGACGCGATCGATGTAGACGAATCGCCCTGCCGCCTTGAGGTTCCGTTGAATGCTTGTCAGGTCGAACAGGCGGCGGAAGGCCTCCCGGTTGGTCCATACCTGTCGATGCCTTGCCAATCCATCGAGATAGCGGTCGATCAAGCGGTCGATCAGCGCCTCATCGAGTTCGATATAGGCATCGCGCAACAGCGAGGCGAGATCATACGTGACCGGCCCCATCAACGCGTCTTGAAAATCGATCACCCCCAATCGTTCGCCATCAACCATCAAATTGCGCGAGTGGTAGTCCCGGTGGACAAACACCCGCGGTTGGCCTGCAAGCAATTCAGCGATCTTTTCGAATTCGCCTCGGATGGGCAGGTAATCGTCGGCGCACATCGGTTTCCCCTGCCTTGCGACAATCCCATACTCCAGAAAATGGTCGAACTCCCACATGAGGAGCGGCGCATCGAAACTCCGGTGGAAGGCGAGACAATTCGGGTCTGCCTGTGAAGTGGCCTTCGACTGCATCTGGACAAGAGCATCGATGGCCTGCGTATAACGCACTGCCACATCTGCTGCGCTCGCTTCACGACAGGCTTCCGCCAGGGTGAGATCGCCGAAATCTTCAAGATACAGCAGCCCCGCCGATTGATCGT
>JACMLT010000061.1 GCA_014379455.1 Nitrospiraceae bacterium | reverse complement strand
CTGGGATCAAGTTCCCCGTTCAACTGACCGATATATATGCCGACAGGGCGCAACAGGCTACCCCGCCAAGTCATTGGAGGCGACGCCTGACACAGCACCTCATGGAGATGCCTGATGATTGGCGCAATGCACTCTGCTCTCTCTGGGCTCATTGCATTTTCAACCCAGATCGGAGTCACCGCTCACAACGTGGCCAACGTCAATACCAATAGTTTCAAAAAGTCTCAGACGGAGTTGATTGCACAGGAAACCGGTGGCGTACTCGCGGTGATTCAAAAAAATGATTTCGCTGGCCCTGCGATACTAAACGACACAGGTTACGGCCCCGCTCAGTTGGAACTGTCGAACGTCGATCTCGGTGAAGAAACCGTCAATCGGATCATCGGGCAGCGAGGGTTTGAGGCCAACCTTCAGGCTATAAAAACCGCGGACGACATGCTGGGAAACCTCCTGGATATCAAAAAATAGCCGCTCAGCCCTGTTAACAAGAAGCCAACCGCTAGAAGGGATGTCGCGTAGCATTCCGCTCAAGCAGTATGGTATGTCGAGTCCATGGCTGCTTCACGCGTTCTGCTCCTCACCCCTCCGCTCACTCAGCTGAATACGCCCTATCCATCGACCGCATATCTCACAGGGTTTCTCCGTAGCCAGAGGATTGAAGCCTCCCAAGCCGACCTCGGGATCGAGATGGTGCTCCGTCTCTTTTGTCGATCGGGGCTCAAGGCAGTGTTTGAAGAAGTGCGCGAGCACAAAGATGAATTGCCTGGGGAAGCTAGACAGATGCTGGCGGTCGCGCCGGCCTATCTGCATGCCATCGATCCAGTCATTGAATTCCTCCAGGGACGCAATCCGTCATTGGCCTTGCTCCTCGCCCGGCCCGGATTTCTTCCTCAAGGCCCCCGATTTTCCGGCCAGACAGCGCGGACGGCATCATCACGTGTCTTATCTGATCAGGATCGCGCGAAACGGTTTGCCACCTTGTTTCTCGAAGACCTGGCCGATCTCGTCCAGGCGACCGTCTCTCCCCATTTTTCCCTCAGCCGCTATGCCGAACACATCGCCCGAGCGGCCTCATCGTTCCAAACAATCATCGATGCGGTCGCTGCCCCTCCGATGCTGACGGATCGATTTATGCTCGAATCCCTGTGGGAACATCTCGAACGCGTCAATCCTGCGCTTGTCTGCCTGACTGTTCCCTTTCCCGGAAACCTCTACGGTGCGTTTCGTATCGCCCACTCCATCAAGAGCCGACGGCCCGACACTGTCATTGCCCTTGGCGGTGGATACGCCAACACGGAGCTGCGCCGTCTGGCTGACTCTCGCGTATTCGATTACGTCGACTATGTCACCCTCGACGATGGGGAACGGCCACTGCTTTCGTTGATTGAACATCTGGCGGGAACGAGACCGCGCACGCGACTCTGCCGGACGTTCTATCGGGATAAGGATCGAGTGGTCTTTGCAAACGATACCTCCGATCGGGAATTCGGGATGGATGAAATCGGCTGTCCGACCTATAGCGGTCTGACCTTGGATCGCTATCTCACAATCTTGGACAGTACGAACCCGATGCATCGACTGTGGTCGGAAGGCCATTGGAACAAACTGACAGTCGCCCACGGCTGTTATTGGAAACAGTGTACGTTTTGCGATGTCGGGCTCAACTACATCAGCCGCTACGAAATCACACCGACCGATCGGATTATTCAACAGATCGAACAACTGATTGCCGAGACGGGCTGTCGAGGATTCCACTTTGTCGACGAGGCCGCGCCTCCCGCCGCCTTAAAATCGCTCGCCTTGGCGTTACTAGAAAAAAGCATCACGATTTCCTGGTGGGGCAATATCCGCTTTGAAGAAGCCTTCGCGCCAGACCTCTGCCGCCTCTTGGCAGCCTCCGGCTGCATCGCCGTGACGGCAGGACTCGAAGCAGCCTCGGATCGTCTTCTGGCGAATATGAAGAAAGGGATTACCGTCGATCAAACCGCCCTTGTGGCGGCAGCCTTCAAGGATGCAGGCATTCTCATTCATGCCTATCTCATGTACGGATGCCCCTCTGAGACCGTCCAAGAAACGGTGGACTCGCTGGAGCGGGTGCGGCAATTATTCGCATCAGACCTGATTCAATCCGCCTTCTGGCATCGCTTCACCACTACAGCCCATAGCCCGATCGGACTCAAGCCAGCGGCCCATGGATTGCGCATTCTTGGACCCGAGTTCCAGGGTTTTGCGGAGAATGACCTTCTACACCTAGACCGACAAGGTGAGACGCCGGAGTGGCTCGGCGAAGGGCTACGACGGTCGTTGCTGAATTATTTGGAACGACGCGGCCTCACGCTCGATGTCCGGCAATGGTTCGACCATTCCGTACCAAGACATCGGGTCTCCTCCACGTGGGTACGTCGTCTCCTCAAGAACAGAATTGTCCAAGATGACGCACAGGCAGAACGGCGGTTTGTATGGCTCGGTGGGCAACCAGTCTGTGAGCAGGCTAGAAAAAGAACACGGCTCATTCTTCCGGGGCACAGCTGCGATCAGACCGTCACCCTCGCGAACCCGCAGGCGCAGTGGCTTCACAATCTGATTCAGCACGCCACAACTCAAAACAGCCCATCGCGTCTCTACCCTCTCCTCCGGGAAGCGAAAGCGACGTTTCCAGGGACCGTCAAGGAGTTTGAGGTCTTTTTGAGTACGACCTCCTGGAAGAAGGTTCGCGGCGCCGGTCTACTGCTTGTGTAGCAGACTAAGAGTCAAGAGTATCGTGTCACTCCCTACTTGAGCCCTTCGAACTTGACTCTTCTCATGCATGATGAGACGTTATCGCCCATAAGAAGGGGAACGTGTCAATGCTCCTGATCCAGACCGCTGCGCTCTTCGTTCTCACAGCCCTTGCCGAAATCGTCGGGTGCTTTCTCCCGTACCTCTGGCTTCGCAAGGACGGATCGATCTGGCTCTTGATTCCTGCGGCACTCAGCCTCGCCGCCTTTGTCTGGCTCCTCACCCTCCATCCCGCCGCCAGCGGACGGGTCTACGCAGCCTATGGCGGTGTCTACGTGGCCACGGCCCTCGTCTGGCTGAAGGTCGTGGATGGCGAGGATCTCTCCATCTTCGACTGGACAGGAGCGGGAATTGCCGTGCTCGGTATGGGAGTAATCGTCTTTGGCTGGAGCGCGAAGGAGTAACACGAACGACTCAAGCCCCCCACGATCACGATATTTACCCTCATCTCATGCATCGTCTGCCCCTATTAACACAGGCGCCTTCTAAGCCTGCACGTCTGGAATAAGAAAAACCCGCCCCACAGGATGCTCAAAAAGGTTGTCCAGCAGGACCATAGCCAATCAAGACACGGAGGCGCAGTCTCGGACTACGTTGAGGATTTAATGGATGCGTGAACAAAGGATGGGAAAAGACGTGTCTCGGCGCGGCTGGGTTGGGCGGGTGAGAAGGGCGACTCGTTCAACATCCAGCTATAAATACGAAGGGCGGGAGAAGCTCGTGCCACCCCCGCCCTTATGAGTCCCAGTATGAGTCCCAGTCAAACCGTTCGCTACTTGTTCGGCTGCGGGGTATAGCGCAGATACGGCTTCACGCTCTTGAAACCCTTCGGAAAGAGCGTCTTTGCTTCGGCGTCGTTCACAGCCGGAGTGATGATGCAATCCTCCCCATCTTTCCAGTTAGCCGGCGTCGCGACCTTGAACTTCGAAGTTAGCTGGAGCGAGTCTATCACTCGAAGAAGTTCGTCAAAGTTTCGACCACATGAAGCTGGATAGGTCAAGGTTAACTTTACTTTTTTATCCGGCCCAATGATGAACACTGATCGGACGGTCATGTTGTCCATCGCGTTCGGATGGATCATGTCGTAGAGGGTCGCGACCTTCTTATCAGGATCGGCAATGATCGGATAGTTCATCGTCGTCTTTTGCGTCTCATTGATGTCGTTAATCCAACCCTTGTGCGAATCTAATGGGTCGACACTGACGGCGATGACTTTCACGCCTCGCTTCGTAAACTCCGGTGTAATCTTCGCGACAGTCCCCAACTCAGTGGTGCAGACCGGGGTATAGTCTTTTGGGTGAGAGAAGAGAATCCCCCACCCGCCGCCCAACCACTCGTGAAAGTTGACCGTTCCTTCGGTCGTCTCTGCCGTAAAATTCGGTGCCTCATCTCCCAACCGTAGTGCCATGGTAGCCTCCTTTATTCACGTTCAAACCAACAACTCGATAACGCTATCCGCAGTACGATACTGTCTTTCCCGGACGAAGTGCAAGAGCGATTCGAAGGACCGCACCATGAGTATGCAGCATACGAGGAGCTCCCACTTTCAAGCTGAGTGGTATCGCTCATCTTGGGCAAATCATCGATAAGATTCGGCTCCGTCATGTTGGGCAAATTCACAACTATAACGATTCGACCGTCGGCTTCGATCGCTATCTTTCCACTTCCTCGAATTCAGAGGGGGTCCCGGAAATCTGGACAGTGTGGGAAGTGGGAGCCTTGCGTAACCCGACGCCCGAAGGGGCGAACCAAGGAGCGAGGCGAGGAAGCGAACGAGACGCAATCATGGGGCAGCCTTCAAGACACCG
>JACMLT010000060.1 GCA_014379455.1 Nitrospiraceae bacterium | reverse complement strand
GCTGGGTCAACGCATGGAACTTCGTTTTGTGCGAGTCTCTAGTCAACTGAATAGATGAGGCGAGTCCAACCGTGCAATGGCTTGTTGGAAATTTGTGTGGGTCGTGAAAGATATCTTGGATATTTTGAAGAGAGGAGTGTCATGTTTAAATGGATGACAAATCGCGATGCTGAATCTATGACCACCTCGAATGAATGCGAACACATGCCACGCATTCGGAGTAGCACACTCAGGCGAACGAATCTGATTTTACTGGTTTTCATGTTTTTGGGGGTGGCTACGGCGCAAGCACAAGGCAGTCTTGAGGACTTGCAGAAAAGAAAAACGATTGCGGAAGCAGAGAAATCGACTATAGAAGCGGAGACTGCACGTGATGAGGCCCGGAAGAAACAATCCGAATTGGGTGCTCCGCTCGATCCAGTAAAGAAGGCGAAAGATGATGCAGTGGAAGCAGCCAGCTCGGCCAAAGCTAAAGCGGATGCCAAGAAGGCGCAATCTGGCGCCCAAAGCCTTTGCGCGAAATGTATTCATGCCGCTCAGGAGGAGGTGAAAAAATGCCTCGATGGGGCCATTAGTCAAGAGGATAAGAAGTCTTGTCAGGAGAAGCAGGAAACACGAACGAAGACTTGCTCGGACGGTGAGTGCAAAATTGAAAGGGAGTAAAGTGGTGATAGGCGGGATGGGTACGGACAGCGTGGGCGGCTTGATAGGTATCCAGTGCCGTGAGTATTCGGTGCTCAATTTCCGCGATGACCTTCGGGCTGATGGTCTGCTCTGCAGTGCTTTGATGATCGAGGAGGTGGTGCATGTGAGTCTGCATGTCGGAGAGGTTGTGGAGCATTTCCGACGCCGTGAGGACGGCGGGAATGGTGATCCGCTGATGGCGCTCGACGTAGCTATTCACACGGGAGAGGTAAAAAATGATGCGCTGAGACTCCCGATGAGCTGGATGAGGATAAGGTCGAACGAAAGCGCGAGCTTCTTGCCGATGGAGAGGTGGGCTGCTGCCGGTTTCAAAGACACCGAGTGAGGTGTATGCATGAAACCGGAGGTGAGTCATGGAGCGACGCAAGTTTACGCGCGAGTTCAAGGTTGAGGCGGTACAGCTGATTCGAGAATGCGGGGTGACGGTCGCGCAAGCCGCGCGCGATTTGGGCGTGCAGGGCTCGGTGTTGCGCCGATGGGTGCAGGAGTGTGCCGCCGATGCGCAGCAGGCCTTTCCGGGCCAGGGGCAAATGAAGCCCGAGCAAGCGGAACTCGCACGGCTCCGCCGTGAAGTCATCAAGCTGAAGGCGGAGCGCGACATCTTAAAAAAAGCCGCGGCCTACTTCGCGAAGGAGGCGCTGTGACGTGTGCCTTTATCGCGACACACCGAGGAATCTGGCCGGCGGGATGGTGGTGCGAGGCGCTCGGGGTCTCGCGCGCCGGCTTTTATGCCTGGCGGCCCCGGTCGCCGAGTGCCCGGGCGAGGGCCAACGAACAGCTACTGAGCAGGGTACGAGCCAGCTTCCTGGCCAGTGACCGCACCTATGGTGCCCGGCGTGTCTGGCACGATCTGCTGGCGGATGGGGTTTCCTGCGGCCGACATCGGGTCGAGCGACTCATGCGACAGGCGGCGTTGCGCGCCCGCCCCAGGCGTCGGCAGATGCCGTCGGATACCGGCGTGCGATCGACGAACGCCGTCGCGCCGAATGTGCTCGACCGGACATTCACCGCCGCGTCAGTGAACCGCAAATGGGTCGCGGACTTCACCTACCTCTGGACCGCCGAAGGCTGGCTCTACGTCGCCGCGGTTGTCGATCTCTTCTCTCGACGGGTCGTCGGCTGGTCCATGAGTGCGACGATGACCGCGCAGCTCGTCACCGATGCGCTCGTGATGGCCATCTGGCGGCGGGGCAAGCCCGAGGCCGTGTTGCATCACTCCGATCGGGGCAGCCAGTACACCAGTGAGCCATTCCAGCGGCTCCTGGCCGACCACGGCATCACCTGTAGCATGAGCCGGGCCGGCAACGTCTGGGACAATGCGGCGATGGAGAGCTTCTTCTCCTAACTGAAAACCGAACGCACGGCGGCCAAGACGTACCGGACGCGAGCCCAGGCCAAAGCCGACGTATTCGATTACATCGAGCGCTTCTACAATCCCAAGCGACGGCACTCGACGCTCGGCTATCGCAGTCCGATGGAGTTCGAAATGCAGGCAGAATTAGCGTAGGTTGGTGTCAACTAAACCGGCAGCAGCCCAAAGAGTGAAAACACTAACTACCCCTATCAACATATCACCGAGTCTTGAGCACACACATTCAAGGAACACTGACAAAGCCGTCGTGACCATAATAGAAGGAGCGGGCCTCGACGAGACTTTGCGGGGAAGAAATGCAGAAACTGACTGAGTCCGCGAGGGAATTCCCGAAGGCTTCCACCCGGCAGACTCCGTGAGGGTCGTTCCGAAAGATGGGGAGCAGCGACCTTGCCAGTGTTCCATTATGCATATTCTTTCTGGCGGGTCACCGGAGGTCTGAGGCAGATCCAACAGCCGGAGTGAGGACCGCGCTCCCTGTCATGGAGCCATTCTTGAGCGGTAAATCGAGCAGCGCATAGGGATTCACACGGGCGCCGTTGAGTTTGACACCCCAATGGAGATGTGGGCCGGTAGCGCGACCGGTTGCGCCTACCTTGCCGATGATTTGCCCAGCCTTCACTAAATCTCCATCATTGACCAGAATCTCCGATAGGTGGAAGTACATCGAGTAGAAGCCCAAGCCGTGATCGACGAAGACGCCCTTGCCGGAAAAAATATGATCGACGGTGATGCGGACGATCCCATCATTCGTCGCCGCAACATCGGTCCCCATCGGCGCGCCGATATCCTCTCCATTGTGCGGGTTACGCGGCTTGCCATTCATGATCCGCACGCTGCCGAAGATGCCGGTACGTTTGCCACTCACCGGCTCTACAAAGTTGCTGCGCCATAATTTCAGGCGTGAGTTCTCTGCGAGCGCCTGCTTGACTTGCTCCTGCTCGGCTTTCCACCGTGCTGCACCCTTCTCGTCCAGATCGACTTTCTCTTTCGGCAGCGTCAAGTGCTCGACGATAAACTTCTCTTTAGCGACCAGGACATTGAAGCTCAACTGCTTCGCCTGTTCCCCTTGCTTCACATCGACGGCCAGTTCATAGGTTCCCGGTTCGTCCTGCATGTCGATCCCGAGCAGTCCGATATAGCCGTCCGACTCCCCTGGCCTGAACTCTCGAAAAAATGGAATCGTCCGCTTCAGAAATGTCCCATTCACCTCTGTCGCCTGCTCTTCACCCCGTACCTTAACCACCAGCACTTGCCCTTGCTTGCCGCTGTATTGCCCATCGAAGCCCTTCGGAGCTGGCGGCGTATTGGAGAACAACTCGACGGGGAAAATGCTGGACAGCAGCACCACGGCCGTAATCAGCGTTTGGTCCAGCCATGAAATTCGCGCGTGCGTCTGCTTGAGTACCGTCATCATCGGTAAAACCGTAGCCCCGATACCTGCGAGAGCAATTCATCCACACGCCGATTCACCGCGCTGAAGGGGTCCATGCAGAGAATTGTTTCTTCCCAGTAACCATTGAGCTTCAAATAGGTCCAGTCGACCGTATAGGAACGATTCTTCGCGCGGGCAAATCGGATGAAATCGCCGCGCACCTTCGCCCGGGTGGTCTGTGGCGGAGTCGACATGGCTCGTTGCACCGCGTCTTCCTCCACAATCCGTTCGATCAGCCCACGGGACTCCATCAGATAGTACAACCCACGCGTCCGTTTGACGTCATGAAATTGAAGATCGAGCAGGAACACTCGTGGATCGTCCCAGCCACACCCCTTCTTGTCGATATAGGATTGGATCAGATGGCGCTTGGTCACCCAGTCGATCTCGCGCACGAGCTGCATCGGATCCTCTTCCAGCTTGCCCAGCACCATAGCCCATCGTTGCCAGATGTCGTCAAGGATCGGATCGTGCTCTTGTTGGGCTAAGTAGGTCTGTGCTCGATCCAGATAGACTCGCTGAACTTCGACCGCCGTCAGCTGACGGCCATCGTCCAGTTTTATCTTACGCTTCAACGTCGGATCGCGCGACACCTCCCGAATGGCTTTCACTGGGTCCTCGAACTCCATCCCTTGGACTGCGTATCCTTCCTCAATCATGGACAGGACCAACGTCGCCGTACCGACCTTCAAATAGGTCACGAACTCCGACATGTTGGAATCCCCAACGATGATATGGAGCCGCCGGTAGCGTTCTGCATCGGCGTGCGGTTCGTCTCGGGTATTGATGATACTGCGCGAGGAAGTCGTCGAAGAGGACGTCTTCTCGTGAATGTGTTGTGCTCGTTGCGAGATGAAATACTGTGGTTTGCCAGAAACTTTCAGCACCTTCCCCGCCCCGCTATAGACCTGCCGCGTGACAAAGAAGGGAATGAGTTGCTCCGTAACTTTCCAAAAATCAACGTCGCGGCGCATGAGGAAGTTTTCATGGCACCCGTAGGTATTGCCGAGCGAGTCCGTATTGTTCTTGAAAATGTAAATCTCCCCGGACAGACCTTCTTCGCGCAATCGTTCTTCAGCCGCAGGCAGACAGGCTTCAAGCAGTCGCTCACCGGCTTTGTCGTGGATCACAAGATCGAGAATGTTGTCGCACTCGGGGGTGGAATACTCAGGATGGCAGCCGGTGTCTTGATAAAACCGAGCACCATTGACGAGGAAGGCATTGGAGGGCCAGCTGTTTGGAATGAGACCTTCAAAAATATACCCCAGCACCTTCTCCATCGGCAGATAGACGCGTCCGTTCGGAGAAAAAATGAGACCGTACTCATTCTCCAAACCGAAGATTCGCCGTCTCAGGGGGCCGGGTTGCATCATGCTGTGGAAACAGAATACCAGCCGACTCCGCCTTCTTCAACAGAAGGCCACGACCCGCCGATGAAAAGACACAAGCCGGCCACCAGGCACTGCCTGGTTCTGACTAGTGTCCAGCGGGTGTCTTCTCCGCTTGCGCAGCCAAGAGGTCCTTTTTCCCAGGGATCTGTGTGAGCAGGTCGGCACGAATCTGGAAGATGCCTGGGATCCGTTGCCCCATGGCGTAGGCCAGTCCGTTCGCATGGCTCCCAATCGATAGTTTGCCTGCAATTTTTCCCTCTCTTCCTGTGGCGATAAATTCCGCTGCAGGCGTGACGAGACCGTAGGGAGCCAGCGGCCCGGCCTGTTTGATCACACGCTCCTCGGATGGGACATTGGCAATACGGCTGACAAACAAGTCGACGGCCTGTTGGTCCAATCTTTCAGTCGGCTGATCCTCCAAGACCCATTCGTTCTGTTGGTTGATCAAGACATAGTGCTCGGCTGAAGTCTTGACGGAAAGCATCGCGATGTCGGCAAAGTCGATCCCGAGCAACCGCTTGTCTTGGAACGTAAAGAGCTCCTTGGTCAAATCTCTGATCGCGCCGGGATTGATACGATAGAGAGGGCCCGTAGGACTCGTTTCTGCAAAGGCTTCGCCGCTGGTCGGATCTGGCTGGTACACTCTCACGGTCTGGTCGCCATCGGCCAGGTGAATAGTGACTTTCACTTTCGGAGCCGTGAGCGTTTTAGTCAGCGCGTCGCGTTCAGGCCCCGGGTCGATGATGCCCAGTGCCTTCAAGTCTTCAAGCCTGAACAGAAGGGCTCGTACCTCTGTTTGATCGGCTGCTGCTTCAATCGGGTAGCGGATCTTCCATTTACTTTTGGGTTTTTCTTGTGCTTGATAGAGCACAATTTCGGTGGTTGGGTACGTGAGGCGGATACGCTCGACGTCGCCCTGTGAGAGGGACAAGAGGTCTTTGCGGCGAAAGGTCATCAGCGTTTTGTTGACAAAATCTTTAGGGGCCAGATTGGTGAGCAGGACTTTATGATCCGACTCACGAAGGACATACAAGGTGGAAGTCAGGGGACCGCTATCCCCGATGGAGAAGGTTTCCCGTGCCGCACCGGCTACGACGGTGATCGTGGTCACCGGATTATCCAGTCCAAAGGGAGCCAGGTTGGTCGAATGGTCCTCAACGGTGCGCGCCACGATGCCTGTGACTAAGGCTCGGATCAAACTTTGCACCTCGCGCTGATCAGCTTCGGTACTGAGGGGCGCGGTCAACACCCAGCCCTTCTCAGGAGTCCGAGCAAACACGAGTTCCTGCTGATCGGTCTTGATGATGAGTCCGGAGAGGCTGTCCTGCTCGAAGAGCAGAACTTTCTTGTCGACGGTATCTTGTCGCTCATGCGATTCTTTCTGCGGAAGCTCGATGACATAGAGATACAGGCCGAGTCCAGCCAGGACAAGCGCCAGGACACATGTGGGCCAATACCGCATCGATCTAAAGTCGCCGGCGTCTGCGCCACACCATAATGCCGGAGAAAACCATGGCGGCCGGCAGGAGGATGACCTGCAGATAGAGCAGAACTCTTTCCTGTAACGGGTTGGGGGTAAACGGTCGAAGCGCGGAGTCCCTCGGGACGATCGCCAGAATATTTCGTTCTTCAGCCAGCCACCCGGCCGAATGGAGGAAAAAGTCGCTGTTCCCTGGAAAATTCACGAAGGCATTGGTCGCGAATGTGGAGTTGCCAATGATCACGATTGCGGGTCGAGGCTTGCCTTCCTCCGGGGCAATCTTTGGCGCGAGTGCCACAGCCATCGGCAGGGGACCTTTGATGTCTTCCTTTTCATTAAGGTTGACGACGCGGCCCTTTAGATCGGTTTCTGCCCAGCTGTTCGGCGATGTTCTGGCAAGCGGCACATAGTCCCAGGCTCTGCCGACCTGTTCATCGAAGGTGATATGTCGCGCAAGAGGAAACAGCACGGCGGCGGAGAGGTCCTGCGTAATTTCATGCTCGGTGAACGTGCGGACAAGCAGAGACGTCAGATCGCCTTGGGCTAATCGGTCTTGGAGATCGACCAGGACTCCGGGGCCGACTCCCAGCCCCCATCGCTTGAGCAGGGGATTCAGGTCGGCCTGCGTATCCGGATCGATGAGCAGCAAGAGATGGCCGCCCTTTTCCACATAGGTGTGAATCCGTTCCTGTTCCTCGGTCGTCACCGGTCGGCGGGGCCCGGCTACAATGAGGATGGCCGTGCGATCGGGCACGGCAGGCTCCTTGAGCAAGCTGAGAGTCCCGACGTCGTACCCCTGCTTGAACAAAATCTCTCTGGCGGCAGACAGCCCGGTTCGCTCCCGATCATCAAGGCTCGGCTCCCCGTGCCCTTCGAGAAAGAGTACGCGCTTCTTACCGTCTTGGGACACACGGATCAGCGCTCCGGTCAGTTCCGCCTCCGAAGGCGCGTTGACACGAACACTCTGCCCGGCACTTTCGAACACGGCTGTATCGGTTCGGGTAATGCCATATTGCTGGGCGATTTTCGGCTGCCGTTCCGGGTCGACGAACTCCACGGAAATCTTCAAGCTGGCTTGCCGATAACTATCGAGCCGTTCTTTGTAGGATTGGTAGCCGGGATCCTTTTCTCTGGTGAAGACGGTGACGGTCACGTCACGTGGAAGGCTCCGTAACAGGCGATGTGTTTGCGGGGCGAGGGTGAAGTTCTGGTTCTCCGACAGATCCCATCGAATGGAGTGGCGGGCGGCCAGAAAATTGACGATCACGAGAATGCCGACGAACAGAAGGATCATCAACAGGCTGTTGGCCCCCACACGCGTAGAGCGGCGAGCGGAGAAGGCTTTCAACCCACTGAAATGGGCGATAAAAGAAATGAGGAGGCAGAGGAGAGCGGCCCCTTCCAGAAGAGCAGCCAGCCAAATTTTCTCCGGAGCGAGACTATAGCCGACCGCTCCAGCCGCAGCCAGAGCCATGCCCATCACGCCAAGGGGAAGCGTCTTGATGGTCATTTCCACCGTGCCGAGTCCACGACTCGGTGCGCCAAAAAGAGCATCAAGGCGAGGCTACTGAAAAAGTATACAAGGTCTTTCGTATCGACCAGCCCGCGCACCAAATGGTCGTAGTGCTCCATGAATGAGAGATACGAGACGGCCTGCCCGATGGCCGTATCCCCGAGCAGCGAACCCAAGCCTGCCAGGAGCCACAAAACCAGTAAAAGGCCGATGCTCACAAAAGCCGCAACGATCTGGTTTTCTGTCAGTGCCGACGCCAGCACGCCGACAGAGAGAAAGAGGGAACCTAGCAAGACGAGTCCCAGGTAGCCGGTCAGCACGGGATACCAATCGAAATCACAGAAGAGGGCAAGTACGAGCGGGACCAGACTGGTCAGCCCAAGTAACCCCAGAAACAAAAGAAAGACGCTCATGAACTTCCCTGCCACGATCTCGTTGATGCCGACTGGAGAGGTCAGCAAAAGTTCGAAGGTGCGCAGTTTTCGCTCTTCAGCGAAGAGCCGCATCGTCAAGATCGGCAAGACAATCAGAAGGATAAATCGTGTGCTGGCGAACAAATTCCGGAAGACCAAGTCGTTCAGATTGATCTGAGCGCTTCCCTGCACCTGCATCAGCTGAATCGCCTGGGCTCCGGCAAAAACCACATAGAGATACGCGAGCAATCCCACGATGAGGAGAAACACGGCTCCCACCGCATACACCACGGGCGACACGAAGTAGGAACGCAGCTCTTTTGCAATGATGGCCTGAACCGGTGTCATGCTGGTTGGCCTGTCGATTCTACTGAAACGAGCGCTGTGTCCGGTGCGAGACCTTCCTCATGTCGAGTCAGTTGGAGAAAGACGTCTTCTAACGTCATGGAAATCGCTTTCAGTTCAAGCAGACCCCACTCACTTGTGACCGCCAAGCGAGCGATCTCTTCCCGCACATCCCGACCAAGCTCGGATTCCAAAAGAAACGTACTGGAGTCGCCACCCGCGAATACGTTCTGAACACCCTGCACTCCCTTCAATCGGCTCTCGGTGTCCGCGGTGGGAGATTTGAGGGTCAGCGAGATCTTTTCGGACTGGCGCAGACGCGCGGAGAGTTGCTCAGGCGTATCTTCGGCCACGATACGCCCACCGCTGATGATGACGACACGCTGACACACGGCAGTCGCTTCGGGAAGGATATGGGTGCTCAGGATGACGGAATGGGATCCAGCGAGGTTCTTGATCAATTCTCGAATCTCAATAATCTGTTTCGGATCCAGTCCCACGGTAGGTTCATCCAAGATTAACACTTGTGGGTCGTGCAACAGCGCTTGGGCCAGGCCGACGCGCTGGCGATATCCACGAGACAGATTTCCGATGAGCCGGTGTTGCACCGTGCCAAGTCCAAGCCGTTCTATTTCACGCTGCATGGAGGACGTAAGGATACTGCTGCCCAGACCACGGAGACGGCCCACGAACCGAAGATACTCTGTGACCGTCAATTCCTGATAGACCGGCGGAGTTTCCGGCAAATAGCCGATCCGACGTTTCACCTCCATCGGCTGATCCGCACAATCGAACCCCGCCACCCGTGCCGTGCCTTCAGTGGCCGACATAAAGCAGGTCAAAATACGCATGGTGGTCGTTTTACCAGCCCCATTCGGGCCCAGGAACGCCAACACCTCGCCCTTGGCAACCGAGAAACTGACACGATCGAGAGCCGTATGTTGTCCATACCGCTTCGTGATCTGTTGGACTTCAATCATATGTGGTGAGTGGATCGCTTGCGTTGGGGAGTGCTGCCGTCGGGTTGATCGTTGTCCCCTCACAGGCAACAGGCGGGCATCTTACTCAGTCGGATTAGGGCAGTCAATATCGATCGACCTCCAGCAGGCTATCACTTTACACGTTTTCTCCATCCTGCTAGAGTTCTCACGCACGTAGATAGGCCTGCCTGAAGAGATCGATTGATGAACACGATGGGTCGAGCGAACGGAGCACTATTCACCATCGCGGCGTTGATGGTATTACTCTGTATTCCATCAGGCAGTGAGGCAGCTAGCGGACGAACCTATCGGGTTCATGGCCAAGTGATTGCAGTGAACATCACCCAAATGCCCCATATGATTGTCGTCAAGACACCGCTGACGACACATGACGACATGACTGTGGGGGCCAAGGTCACATCCCAAACGCGAATAATACGGAAAGGGAAACGAATCGCACTTCAGGCCATCAGTATAGGGGAACGGGTATGGCTGATCTATATCAAACAGCGGGACGGGGTCTTTGCTCAGATTATTCAGATCCAGTAGCCCGTCTCATTCAAGCCGTGCAGGCCATCCATCCATGTGCAAGAAACTAGAGAACCGAACCGCAAGGGTTGTCTTCGGGGCAACGAACAGCATGCCGGTTTACCACCTGCCACCATCAAGACGTCTGTGCTAATACCAATCATGGGTTGACTGACACACGTACTTTCTTCTATATATGACCCTGCTAGGTGG
>JACMLT010000059.1 GCA_014379455.1 Nitrospiraceae bacterium | reverse complement strand
CCGCAGCGAGCGAAGAGGCGAGGCATACGCTTCGGTACGTTGAGCTTCTGAGCGATGCGAGAACGCCGCTGGCGGACTTTTTCAGCATACTGCTAGACCCAGCAAAGGACTGTGCAGACCAGGAGAGAGTTATGGCATTGGTGTGGGGGGTGACGGCGGATTGGGCTGTGGGCTTCCGATCTTTAACAGTCGCGTAAGCCATGGAATCGCCGTCCCTTGCATGACGACGGACGTGAGCGCAATAAAAAACACCATATGAAAGATCATGTCTGCCTTCTCGATCCCGGCCACTAAGGGAAACGTGGCCAAGATGATCGGCACGGCCCCACGGAGCCCCGCCCAGGCCACAAGAGTCTGCTCTCGAAAGGACATCGGCGAAAAAGCCAGCGCCGCGTGGACGCTCGCAGGGCGAGCGATGAAGATCAGGAAAAGAGAAATCAGGATGCCTGCCCCGGCGATTGGCACGAGCCTTGCCGGAAATACCTGCAACCCCAGCGCCAAAAACATGGTGACCTGCATCAGCCAGGCCAGCCCATCGTGAAAACGTAAGACGCTCTGCTGGTGAGTAAACGGTTTTCGCGCCATGACGAGCCCCGCCAGGTATACGGCAAGAAAGCCACTCCCGTCCAGGTAGTCGGTCAGGCCGTAGGTCAGCAGCGCCAACGCCAATGACAGTACCGGATAAATACCTTCCAACTCCAAGTCAAGCGCATTGAATGATCGCCGCATGATCTCGCCCATCGCAATGCCGATCGCGGTTCCCACGCCCATTTGCATCACAAAGAATACGACAAGCTCCCCGAAAGAGGTCGAGGGTTCCGTTAATAGTCGGATCAGCGCGATCGTCAGCACGACGGCCATCGGATCGTTACTGCCTGACTCAAATTCGAGCAATTGGATCAACCGCCGGGGGATCTTGGTTTTTCGCGCCCGTAGCACCATGAAGACGGCCGCAGCATCGGTGGACGACACGATGGCGCCGAGCAAGAGGCCCTCCAGGAATGAAAACCCCTGGACCCAGGAGACAAACATCCCGATGAGGAACGCGGTGATCAGCACCCCGATCGTCGAGAGCGACAGCCCCTGCCACACAATGGGGCGTATCGCCGACCACTCTGTGTCCAATCCACCAGAAAACAGAATCAAGGCGAGCGCGGTGATACCCAGCGAACGCACCAGGGACGGATTGTCGAACGTGATGCCGCCGAGACCGTCGGACCCTGCCAACATGCCGATGGCGAGGAATAAGACTAGCGAGGGGATGCCAAATCGATTCGAGAGCTTGATCGTAAAAATGCTTAGAATGATGAGGGTGGAGAACACGATGAAGGTTACATCAATGGAATCAGGCATCGTGCTGTTGTCTTTCGAGGTTGTTCGCCGAGATCTGATGCGGTCTATAGCACAGACTGTCGGATCACGCTAGCTACCAGATGAGGCAGGGAGCTGTGACCTCGGCAAATAGAGAGGGTGGGAGAGTATGGCCGGTGTTCGGTCGATCGGCGCAACAAAGATAGGCCTAGGCTGACCCTTGAGAAGAAAGTGCGTCTGTCCATTGTGTTAACGTGAGGGGAAAAGGGGT
>JACMLT010000058.1 GCA_014379455.1 Nitrospiraceae bacterium | reverse complement strand
GCAGTGCCAGCGTGGCGGCGTCTCGTATCGTCTCGGGCGGCGGATCACTTCCTTTATCCAGGCGCACCACGACGTGCGAGCCAGGCGTGCCGCGGGCATGCAGCCAGAGGTCGTCGCTTTTGGCGAAGCCGAATGTCAGCTCGTCGTTCTCGCGCGCGTTTCTTCCGACATAAATGGCCAACCCGTCCGATGAAGTGAAGCGACGGAACGGACCCTGCGGTTGTTCTTGCCCGCCCTTCCTTCCTCCTGCCCGTGATGCAGTTCGTGTTCGTATGATCTCACGCGGTGTTTCTGGCGGTTGCCAGGTTCCTTGTTCAATGGTGGTGAGCTCTCCCTGCAGAGTCTCCAGCTCTCGTTCTCCTTCCCCAATACGTGGCCGCAGCTCCCGCTCTGCCGCCAGGTGTTTCCGATACTTTCGGAAGTAGTCATCCATATTGCCTTGAGGAGTTTTGGCCTGGTCGAGCGGGATCGTCAGGTTGGGAAGCTCCTCATCGAAATAATCCACCACAACGACCTCGGTTTGGCCCTTGCGGATGGTTCCCAGGTTTGCCTTAATCAGTTCGCCATAGCGGTCGTAGGTTTTGTATTTCTCTGCCTTGGCGAGGTCTTCGTGCCAGGCCTCAATACGACGGCGGAGCTTCTTGATCGATTTTCTGAGTATCCCTGCCCGGTTATTCCGTGCGGTTTCGACGACTGAAGTACCCTCCGCTGTGTGGTAATGGGCGTCGATGGCAGCCGACAGAGGAAATAGTGATTCTGAAGTATCCTGGCTGAATCGCAACTGGTCGGCAGCGGTGCGTTCTCGCTGCTGAGGCGGGGGGGAAGCGTACAGCTGTCCTACACGTTCTTTCCCCCCGTTCAAGCCTCGTCGGATACAGCCTGCTTCGTCGAGCACGAGAAGGTTCGATGTTTTCCCTGTCAATTCCGCGATCAGTCTGCAGGGACCTTCTTTGGCCGTTAGTGCAAGTTGTACGACTCGGTCTCCTTGAACCTGTTCAATCCGATCGATACGTGCTCCTTGCAGATGGGCGCGGAGAAATTGACAGAAGACTGGAGGTGTCGGCGGATTCTGAAAGGCTGCCGTCGTGATGTGAAGCCGGGCGGTGTCGGGACGGCATGAGATGAGGAGTCGGTGCGTCCGTCCCGGCGTGCGAATCTCTAGCACCAGGGTATGATCTGTCGGCTGATAAATTTTCTGAATCCAGCCGCCAGCCAAAACCGAGGCACATTCATCCAGCACCTTCGCAATGTCTGTCGCGCTCAATGCCACAATTCGTCTCCGATCAGCGCCTGTGCTCAAGGAGAATGGAGTAGATTGCCCATGAATGAGGAGTCCACAGGTTGTTCAAAAAGTCCGTCCAGCCAGGCCGCAACGAGCGAGGAGGCGAATCGTAGTTCGTCCCGTACGTTGAGCCTCTGCGCGATGCGAGAACGATGTTGGCGGGATGTTTCAACAACTTGCCGAGCATTTTTGCCGCATGAGACCAATCTGTCACATCTATCATCAGTTGAGGGCGAATGCTGTTCGTCAGTACTCTACGATTCATTGGGAAAACACGCAAGCCGTCGCCACAGCACCCGTGGCATTGCGATTGCTAGCATTAGGAGGCAAACGGTTGGTCACGCGTCTGCTAGGCTTGAAAGGGGAGTGGATACGGTGTCGTAGGGTTCAGCCTTAACAGAGGAGGGTTCCATGGAGTGCGCACGATGTGACGGTCTCATGGTTGCCGATAGCCTCATCGACATTCAAGAAAGCAGTATTCCGATGTGGATGAAAGGATGGCGGTGTGTGTCCTGCGGGAACATCGTCGATCCCCTCATTCAGCAACACCGCATGATCCAACAGACGGGAGCAGGGCGGTTGCTCGAAACAGAAACGGCCAGGCCGCAGCTCCGTCACGTTGCCTAACGCGACGGGCTAGGCGCCTGCCCCTATCGCTGACCGCATGTGATTCTGATTTACACATCCGCGATTGGGGGCAGAACCGTTCATGAATCACGCTGGCAGAGGGCGTGCCTTGCCGTTCGCTCCGTGTCAATCGTAATCGAGCCAGGCGCGACTCGTACACATAAAACTCCTGGCCAGCCTCACCTTTCTTGCACACCCCGCATGAACAGTGAATCCCCTTTCACGCTCCACGAACAACCTTTCACAGCTCACATTACATAATCGTCCAATGTAGTAGAGGCTTCGGCTCCAACCACTAAGCCCGCTTCACGGGGCTCGATAGCGACCCTCGTACGAGCTGGAAAGGGGAGTGGCGAGACAGCTGGCATGGTCTCTGTGCTCGCAGAGCCCCCACGATGAAAAGGATTGGAAGGACACCCATGTTGGCCCTGTGCTCCCGGAACGCGCGCCCTGAGAAGGGCCTCGTTCGACGGGCGCACTTAGACCAACATGGGTGTCCTTCCAAAAGGGAAAACCAAGCAAGCTTGGATGGGTCAATCAGATTGATGACGGTCGCTCGATGCGTGCAGTGAAGGACAGTCTGCGACTCCCTTGGGCGGAAGGTGTGATGCTACTGAGGCACCCAAGAGACCTTCGTTGGACACGCGCAGAGGGAGCAATCTAGCTCACCATCAAGGAAGAGACGGAAGAGCGGTTGTCGCTCGATGCGCGCAATGAAGGACAGTTTAGCTGATACCCCTCCGGACGGGTGCTTTCGCAGCGCTATAAGCGTATCCTTCGGCGGCAGAAGTGGCTCTGAATGAAGATTTCATCCACCTCTGCTCCGATGGAAGCGACGCCGGCGACCGCCAGGGCTGGGGGAGTTTTTTGAATGAAGCAAAGACCATCTTCGATGAGCACGAAAATATTCGATGGGTGCACTGGCACCACTACGAGAAGACCCATCTATATAAGTACATTGAGAGGTTTGGGGATCGAGACGGCGTTGCGGCAAGGGTAAAGCAGAATCTCCTGGATTTACTTCCAATCACGCAACGGTCTGTGGCCCTACCGTTACCCAGCTATAGCCTCAAGGTTATTGAGAAGTATATTGGATTTTCCAGGACTCAAACAGAATATGGGGGTGAGTGGTCCATGGCAAAGTACATTGAGGCCACTGAGTCCAATGACGACACACAGAGGACTGCGTTGTTAGATGAAATTAAGAAATATAACGAGGAAGATCTTGCAGCTACATGGGCGGTCTTGCAGTGGTTGAAAGGCAAGCAGCTTTCATCCGAAACCTGAAAGACTAGTCCCTATTTCCCTTGGGAACAGGGTGGGTTGTATCTTGGAGCTGACATAGTAGTGCCTTCTCTAAATTTTCAAACAAGAATACTTCGACGTAAGACCACACCGGAGGAGTACCGGGTCTATCGGGCAGGCCTCGAATGGGACTTGACCGATCCCATAGTCATCGAAAAGCGTGAGGACCTAAAGTCTGAGTCTCAATGGCGTGACCGAGTTGAACCCTACCGCCACCAGGTCAACAATCTCATTACCTTCTGTCGCCGTCTGCCGGTCACGCTGCTTGCCGACGACGTCGGCCTTGGCAAAACGATCAGCGCCGGGCTGATCATCAGCGAGCTGATCTCCCGCTCGCGCGTTTCCAATATTCTCGTCGTTTGCCCAAAACTTCTTGGCCCACAGTGGCAGGAGGAACTGCTCACAAAATTTAACATTCCTTCTGAAATTGCGATCGGGAAGGATCTGATAGGGGCCGATCCCGAAGAGACCGGCGCCATCATCACAACCTATAATTCTGCGCGGTTGCATCTCGATTCAATCCCACAGGATCGTTTCCAGATGCTGGTGTTGGATGAGGCGCACAAGCTGCGAAACCTCTACGGCGTCGAAAATCCCCCTCAGGTTGCCACGCGCTTCCGGAAGGCCCTAGCGGAGCGTCGGTTTCGGTTTGTGCTCATGCTTACTGCCACCCCAATTCAAAACCGTCTTTGGGATCTCTATTCACTGGTCGACCTTCTCACTGTTGCTCGGGGACATCAGAATCCTTTTGGTAGCGAAGGCATGTTTGCCCGCAAGTTCATCGCGGATAATCGAGAGCAGGCCCGGCAGTTGAAAGTGGAAGCACGTGACGAATTCCGGTCGATTGTCTACGGCTACATGTCGAGAGTCCGGCGCAACGATGCCGATCTCTCTTTCCCGGACCGGAAGGTGCAAATGCACAAGGTTGATCCCACGACGGCGGAGCTTCAGCTGATCGCCGCTATTGCTAAACCGATTCAGTTGCTGAATCGACTCGTACAAATTTCAATTCTGCAGGCTCTAACAAGTAGTCCTGATGCCTTGATGGCTCAGTTGAACAACATGGCGAGGAAGGGCACCGTTCCTCAGGAGCTTGCCGCTACAGTTCGGGCCATCGTTACAGCCATGCCTCCGAGCGCCAAGCTTCAGGGCCTAGGCAGGCTTATTGAACAACTAAAGGGGGAAGACCCGCAGCGCTGGCGGTTGGTGGTCTTCACCGGGCGACTGGAGACACAGACGACTATCCTAGCTTTCCTGGAGCAGCATGGACTGAAGGTTGGCATCATCAATGGCTCCTCTGGCGCTCGCAACCAGGAGACCATGGCTCGCTTTCGCAAAAATCCTCCTGATTGCCACGTCATCGTGTCTACGGAAGCTGGGTCTGAGGGCATCAACCTTCAAGTTGCCAATGTATTAGTCAATTACGATCTGCCGTGGAATCCAATGATCGTCGAGCAGCGCATCGGACGCGTCCAACGCTTAGCGTCCAAGCATGCGAGCGTCGCCATTTTTAATATCATGTTGCGCGGCACCTTTGAGGAATACATTGTTGGACGTTTGATGGAAAAGCTTCAGATGGCATCCCACGCGATCGGCGATATAGAAGCGTTGCTCGAAGCCTCCGGAATCAGCAGTGAGGATGAGAATGGGGCGACGGGCTTCGACGAGAAGATCCGCCAGCTCGTGATTGCGGCGCTCGCAGGCATGGATATGGAGGCAGCGACGCGCCAGGCGGTAGAAAGTATTGACAAGGCAAAGAGTATTATGGTGCTCGAGGAAGAGAACATCAACGCGATGCTCGGTGGAATGGAAGGAGTCGGGTTCGTCGGACCTCGTGCCCCGACCCTGCCCGGCGTCGTGCGATCCATGACGCCACGGGACTTCACTCTGGCGGCCTTCAAGAGCTTGGGTGTACGCGTGACGCCGCAACCGCATGATCTGTATCTCGCGGAAGAGAACGGTGGACGTGAACACATCCGTTTCGAGGAAAGCGCGGGGGCGGGCACAAGAAGTACACTCTACGCTCCCGGTACTGCGGGCTTCCTCCGGTTAGTCGGTCGGGTCATTGCGACCGGCGTTCATGAGGTCCAGGATCTCGACCAGAACCCCGCCAAAGAGAGCGAGGAACTCGCACGTCGATGGGTCCTCACCTTCGGCGGCACGCCCAAGGAAGTAGAGGTCGAAGTGGTTCGTCGTTGTTTCGAAGGAACGGCCCTTGTCAGGGTACGTGCCACTGTGGCGCATGACAGCTACGAGCGCCTCGTCGAGGTTTCCTGTTCACCGACCGAGCACAGCGCTCAGACAGACCGATCAGGGCTGGGACCATTGCTTCGCACAATTGAGAATCCCATTACCCTTGGCCTAAACATCGAAAGTCTGGCCGACGCGGCGAAACTCGACGCGGCGATCTCCGAATTCTCCCGCTTCTACTTGGAAAGACGGACGCAGGAGATGCAGGCCGCAGGCGGCGATGAGCGGAAAAAGAAGAAGTTGGAGGATGAGTTCACTCCCCGCCTTGAAATGACGCTGGTCGCACTCGAAGGAAGTCTACATCGCCAGCTTAAAGTACAAGTGCAATATAGGTTTGATACTGACTTCAAATATAGCAGTACGCTAACCACCATACCGCATACCGGAGAGTTGGTCGATGCTCCCGAATTAGGCCTCTGCTCTCAATCAGGGGAAACTGTTCCTGAGACGTGCCTCAACCAATGTCAGATCACAGGGGAGAAGGTGTTGCAACATCTCCTCATCCGATCCGAGATAAGCTCTAGATTCGCGCTGCCCGAACATACCGTTCTATGCAGCCTGAGTGGCAAGCGCGTTCTCAAGGACGAGGCCGAACTGTCAGCGGTGAGTGGATGCCTGGTTGCTGGCTCGCTCCTTAAGACGTCAGCCTTAAGCGGGAAGCGGGCAGAAGCTGGTCACTTTGGTGTGTGCGAATTCACGAAGGCCGAGGCTCTTAATACAGAGCTTGCCATGAGCGAAGTGTCCGAGAAGCGATATCGCGTAGATGAGCAGATGCGCTCAGCTGTGTCTGGTAAGACAGGGCATAAGTCAGAATTTCTCATCTGCCATGAAACCAGACAGCCCCTCCTGGTCTCGGAGGCCGAACAATGTGAGGTATCCAGTCACTACGTCAAGCCTGGAATTCTTGAAGAATGTGCGATTACAAAGAAACGGGTCCTGCCTTTAGAACTTGAGCGCTGCGCTGCAACCGGTAAGCGAGCGTTAAGAAGGATCTTCGTTACAAGTAGCCTATCGGAAGCGCGCATTCTAGAAGATGTTGCCGTGCGTTCAACTACCGGAAAATTCTGCGCCCCAGTCGAAGCCAAGCTCTGTCTTTGGAGTGGGCGGAAATGCCATCCGGACGATCTTCGTGTTTGCTGGCTGACAGATCTGCCTATTCACTTCGAATTCGCCATGGCAGGTAGGTTCCCACGCCTTGAGCCGCTTGTCGATTTGCTTAATGGTACCAAAAGAACTGCGGACGAGTCCCAGTTATGGGAGGTTATCGCCACCAAAGTTTCAGTTGTAATGGGAAAGGGGCGGTGTGGGGTGGTAGCTGCGATTCTTTCGCCCGACAGGCTGCATCTCGCAATCTGTGCCGAGGTCCGCACTCTACTCGGTTTCAGGGTGCGACATGCTGGTATGGTGTACTCCATCAACGACCACTCCATCATAGGTCGTGCAGCCCAAGGAGAACGTACTTTGGCAGGATGGGCAGAGCTAAAATAACTAAGAGCGCCGTGGAATCATTTCGAATCCAAGATAAGGGGTCGGGTTGCAATCGAATCCCGTAGAGTCATTGCTTGACCTTGCGCCTTACGGTTTGGCGGTTTTTGAAAACAATTCTCGCCTCGCCTGCGCGCGCGGGCATTGCGTGGGTGCTTCTGCCTCGTGAGGATCCTTCCACGTTGATCCTCTGTCAGACGTGCCGTGTTTGTTCCGCATATTCCTCTTCATTATCCTTGCGGTCATAGGCTCTCCGCGATGTTTCATTCATGCAACGCAGGGATTCCCTGACAGAGGGAATCCCAATCTTGCCCCGTTCGCCGGCAGCTTTTACTCGCTTACCGGTAGAGTGAACTACTACCCACATTCGAACGTGACGATTCGCCCAGAGGTTCGATACGACTGGTTTACAGGCGGGCGGAATCCCTATAACGATGGACAGAAGAACAATCAGGTCCTCGTCGCCATCAATGCCTCTCTACAGTTTTAGTGGGGGAGTACGTAGAGTCGAGGCCGACTCGCATAGGCGAGTCGGCTGGCGAAATGGGATTTCAAGCCGGCGAAGGTGAGCTATATTGATCAGAGCGAAGTTCGTGCTTCCTACGTCTTCAACTTTCCAAAGATGCCGAGTGGGGTATAGAGGGAATATTTCCAACTACTTGGGCCAAAGGAGTAAAACGTGTACGCCCAGATGGCCACATCGGTCAGGTTGCCCCATTCGGCCTTCCCATTCCATGCATGATACACGACGAGCAAGATGCCTGTGAGGGCCACGAAACGAAGGAGGTGGCAACCCACCGAGATCCGAAGAAGCGAAAGCGCTGTGGCGACTAGAAGCGCGCCGGCGAACAAGTCAGACACGAACAGGCCCCCATCGGTAAGATCTCTAGAGAAAAAATGCCAGGCCCCCATCCATATGAGGAGCGCATGAAAGCCCCACCATGTAATCGTCCCAAGAAGCGCATCTCTCTGCGAAGTCTCCATCGAATTCCCCTCATCTAACAGGATGCTGAAAAATAACCGCCAGTTTCACACGCCAATATAGCAGAAACTAATCGTGAAAAGCGGCAAGTCGTGTGTGCCCCGGTAGGAGAAACCGGCTATTGTTGTGTGGAGAAGTCACCACGTTTTTTACAGACATGAGAAGGATGTGCACATCAAGGAAGTGGACAGCCTTTCTCCCCGCCTGCTCGTGGTCTATACTCCGCACTCCTCCAGTGTTTGGGCCCATCAGATCTTCTGTTTTACATTGAAGGCGAGGTTGTGGCATGGCCGAATCGG
>JACMLT010000057.1 GCA_014379455.1 Nitrospiraceae bacterium | reverse complement strand
TCTGTTGCAGTGCTTGCCACACCTTGCGTTGAAAGGCCGTCGCCTTCACGTCCAGCGGGAGGCGACCTACGGCTGCGCTTCCGTTGAGGCACTGGAGAAGACGAGAGACAGGCTGCTCTAATCCCTTTCTATCTCGACGAAACACCGCCTTCGGATAGTCGCTGCGAAGCAATGCGACCAATGCCGCCTCGGTCTCTCCAAGACTCACAGCCGCAATACCTCGTTCCGTAACCGCCACCAGCATGCGACCGACAACCGTCGGCACGGTGGTATAGAGAAGCGTGACTCCCATTCCACCGGAGCGAAATACAGAAGGCGTCATGCCGAGAGTCTCACGTACTCGTGCATACAAACCACTGCTGGAGCCGAACCCAGCCTCGTAAGTCGCGTTCGTTACGGTCTCCCCTCGTTTCAGTGACGCGGTAAACCGTTCCATTCTTTTGGCCCCTTGGTACGCCTTCGGGGAAAGCCCGACCCTTTTCGTGAAGGTCCGTTGCAGATGAAACGGACTGAGACCGACGTGAGCAGCCAGCCGTCGAAGCGTGATGGGCTCGTCCGCATGGTCATCCAAATAGCATCGTGCTCGCTCAACTCGCTCCTCTGCCTCCGAGCCGGCAACCGACTGAGGCCTACAGCGCAGACAGGCGCGATATCCCGCCGACTCTGCCAGTTGCGGCGAATCAAAAAACAGCACGTGGTTGCGAGTCGGGCGACGAGATGGACAAGAGGGACGGCAATACACTCTCGTGGAGGACACCGCGTAGACGAATCGGCCATCGCAGCGGCGATCACGGTTCAGTACAGCCTCCCACGCATGGTCTGCATTGATTAACGGCATGAGCCACCCCCATATTGTCGATGGCCCATCATACCGCCAGACCAGGTCGAGGCACTATCCGATTGTTGCGGTCAAAATCAGAGGGTGGTGTTTCAGAGGTGGGACGCCGTGCCGCCAAACGGGGTCTATGTTGAATGTTGAATTACAAGACCTGTTCCTTAACCTTGTTTTTAGTCCAAAGTTTCTCGTTAGCGAGCCATATCCTTTCCGCTTCTTCTGCTGGATCCGTAGGCATCTTCAAGGCTCAGGCCTATGCGAGGCAGATCTATTTTCAATAACCCAGGCCACAGCTGCTATCAAAGTCTTAATAGCCGTCAGAGTGTCGACTGGTGAAATCGCTGGACCTTCCGTTTTATTTTTCTTGGTGCTCTTGTGCTTTATATCATTTACGTGGCCACGAACCTTCGGCCACGTTGGTGCAACTAAATCTGGTGGAAAATCCTTCTTTAGGGATTGAGCGAGGAGCCAGTCGCCGTTTACAAATCCTTGTTCACTCAGAAAGTAGCGTGTCACCTGTTCATAACAGACATCGATGCGCAACAGCGCATCGTTATAGTAATAGCCTGCTAACCATTTTCCACTTACTGGAAGTGCCTTTCCTAATGGCACATTCTCTTTTGCTAGACTCGCTGCAAGCTGAGAAACCTCCACCGCACGCTGCTTACTTACGGGGTCTCTTGAAGCCGGTGAAGTCTCCTGACGATATTGAGCTAGGTATTCAAGAGACACTGCTCTACCAAAGGCATATAGAGCTCCAAATGCGAAATTGCACAATGTACATTCCGCGGGGATTTTTGGCTAAACACGTCGCAGCTGTTCTGCTAGTTGCTTAATCTCCTTCTGGGTTTCTTCGTCTTGATTTTCTGGCACGGGAACTCTAGCTCCAATTCTATCTGGGATTACCCTGAAATCTATACCAAGGAGACCCAAGGCAGACACGGTGGGAACATTCTACTTTCCCAATGACAGTCAGGTCGATCCCATTTTTCTGTATCATAAAAGCTTCCTGCCAGCTCACTCAGTATCTCTTCCAGGGATGGTGGCTGATTAATCTCCCACTGCGCGCGTAAACGGTTACTCTCTCCCAGTTCATCAGCCAAGCAAGCAAGGGGGAAGAAGCTTTCGAGTACAGCCGTCGATTGAGGCCCTTCTTAGGGCGCGCGCTCCAGGAGCAAAGAAGGCTTCCCGCACCCTTGCGCCTCACCTTCTGAAGCCGCGTGTTGGGCGAGCACAGAATCATCAGGCGCCATCCCCTCCTCTGCTCCGGCAACCAGGACCAACGCGAGTGCCGTTCCCATCCACGTCTCATTATCGGACCGGGTCCAGGCGGAGGCACACTCGACTGCACGCTGGCGGACTTGCAAACGGTTTGACAGCCATTCGTGCTTGGCGTACGCTTTGTGTAGCCGTTACACATGGAGGATTGCATGGCAACAAATCTAGCCATTGATGATGTGTTACTGGAGCGCGCGCGCCGGGTTGGGAAGCTCCGAACCAAGAAGGAAACCGTCACGCAAGCCCTGACAGAATTTATCCAGCGGCGCCGACAACGGGAGATTCTGAAGTCGCTCGGCACGATCGAATTCCGGAAGGGATGGGACTACAAAAAGGATCGTCGCGATCGTGAATCTAGTCGTTGACACGTCCGTGTGGTCTTTAGTGTTGCGGCGACCGCAGGTGGATGAAGCCGACCCCCACGTCCGCGCTTTTCGCTGGCACCTTGATTCAGGTGACGGCATTTTTCTTGTCGGGAATATCCTTCAGGAACTTCTCGACGGACTACGGTCCACGAAACAGTTCGACCGCTTGTTGACCCTCCTCGATCCATACCCTCTCCTCGACCTGAACCGACAGACCTATCTCGCCGCCGCTCGGTTACAGTCCCTATGCCGATCAAACGGGGTCCATGCCGGCTCCATCGATTTCCTGATCGCGGCTGCATGCTGTCAGCATGGATTCCCGCTGCTCACCGCTGACAAAGACTTTATGAGAATTGCCCGTCATTGCGATCTCGTCACCTTACCCACCTAGCCCGCATAATTCATGGGCGCTTCTGCAGCAATCACGGATTCGCGGCTGAGACGAGCCTCCTTCTGGTAGGGGTGAATTGTCATCAGCAACAGCCCAACGAAGAACGCTTGTCTAGAAGCCGACGCCGCCGAGGAAGAACCTTCTACCGTTTGAACGAGGCGGCTGCTTCCAAAGGCTTGGAAACGGTTTGTGATACCCGACGCAGTGGCTGAGTCACCTGAATACGGGAAACTTACTGAATGTATTCAAGACCCATCGCCCCCCTAAGAAGTTGAAACTCAAGCGGACTGAATTCTTTGCGGAACGAATGGTGTACAATATTCACTAGAGAGCCAAGAATGTAAGAGAGGCAGGACAATCTCCTGTTGATCTCGTTGACCAATTTGTTAGATGATAATTGGTTGAACAGCGATGCCAGGCAATGGAGGTGGATATTATGACCAAAGCACAAGCTGCTAAGTTACGCGAGAAGTGGGCAGACGGAGACAATCCACCCTGTAGGCATCTGCACCTGGAATTGGAACACAATAGCAATGATTATTTGACGGACAACTATCACTGTACTGCCTGCGGTGAGTTGGTGGCCGCCAACACCCGTGATCCCTTTCAAGTCATCTGACCCCGAGCAATCCATCACCCCTCCATCTTCAGGATCTGAGAGCGGAGTTCACTGAGCGACAACCTCAGCTGGGTGCATGGCGTTCAAACACCTTCTGGTACTCAAGACCAACCAGTCCGGGGTTGTGTGTTTCGATGGCGTAGCGAAGACCCTGGGGAGTTGGCGAGCCCTGCACAGAACTCTTCTGAAAATATTCCGTGACAGTGACGGCGCCTATCGCCGTAGGAAAGCGATCCACCGCCACAGGCTCAGCAGACTCGCGAGGGAAGCGGCCACGTAGGTCAAGGCAGCCGCGGCAAGGATGCGCCGAGCCCCCTGCTCGTCTTCAGGTGACAGGTAATTTCTTTGCTGGAGCACCGGAAGCGCACGCCGGAAGCTGGCGTCCCACTCGACTGGAAGCGTGACAAGGTGCACAAGCGTGGAAATCCCCATCGTCGCCATCCCGGCAACCAGGACGACCACACCCGCCACAGGAGTCTGCGCCAACGCCGCAGCAATTGGAATGCCCATCATCACTACCACTCCAAGCTTTTCCGCCCCCTGCGCGACCCGCACAAGTCGCGTGCGCTCCGTGAACGGTTGGTAGCCCGTATGGTCTTGAATGGCATGGCCGACCTCATGGGCGGCCACGGTTATAGCGGTGAGGGATTTCCCATCGAATTTATCGGGAGTCAGGCGGACGGCTTTAGTCTCAGGGTCGTAGTGATCGCCCTGCTGGGTCATCTCCACTTTGATGTGCTGCATGTCGAGCTGATCAAGCAGGTGTCGCGCCAACTCCGCCCCGGTTCCAGGATAGTCGGGCCGAGGCACACTATGCTGGGCAAACACCCGCCTGGTCCATAGTTGCGGACCGAATACGACGATGCCGATAATGATCAACAGCAGGGCTAGACGCACGATATACTCCCACCACCTCGATCCCACTTGTCAGGCGTGGCACTCTGCCCAGGCCATCGGTACACACATGTGTGAGATCGACCCCTTTTCCCCTCACGTTAACACAATGGACAGACGCACTTTCTTCTCAAGGGTCAGCCTAGGCCTATCCTTGCTAGCCGATCGATCGAATACCGCCTATGCTCTCCCACTCTCTATTTGCCTAGGTGACCTCGCTTTTTCTCATATTGTAGCTAGCGTGATCCGAGCGCCTATGCTATAGACCGCATCGAGTTCCATCGAACAACCTCGAAAGACGCAAGCACGATGCCGGATTCCATTGATGTGATCTTCATCATTTTCTCCACCCTCATCATTCTGAGCATTTTCACGATCAAGCTCTCGAATCGGTTTGGCATCCCCTCACTGGCCTTGTTCCTCATCATCGGCATGTTGGCAGGGTCCGACGGTCTCGGTGGCATCTCGTTCGATAATCCGTCCTTGGTGCGGTCGCTGGGTATCACTGCGCTCGTCTTGATTCTGTTTTCGGGTGGATTGGACACAGAATGGGCAGCGGTGCGCCCCATCGTGTGGCAGGGGCTATCGCTCTCGACGATCGGGGTTCTGATCACTGCGCTGCTCATTGGGATGTTTGTGGCCTGGGTCCAGGGGTTCTCATTCCTGGAGGGCCTCTTGCTCGGCGCAATTGTGTCGTCCACCGATGCTGCGGCCGTCTTCATGGTGCTACGAGCGCGAAAAACCAAGATCCCTCGGCGGTTGATTCAATTGCTCGAATTTGAGTCAGGCAGTAACGATCCGATGGCCGTCGTGCTGACGATCGCGCTGATTCGACTGTTGACGGAACCCTCGACCTCTTTCGGGGAGCTTGTCGTATTCTTTGTGATGCAAATGGCCGTGGGAACCGCGATTGGCATTGCGATGGGTGAAGTCATGCGGCGATCATTCAATGCGCTCGACTTGGAGTTAGAAGGCATTTATCCAGTACTGTCAGTGGCGTTGGCGCTGCTAACCTATGGCCTGACCGACTACCTGGACGGGAGTGGCTTTCTTGCCGTGTACCTGGCGGGGCTCGTCATGGCGCGAAAACCGTTTACTCACCAGCAAAGTGTCTTGCGTTTCCACGACGGGCTGGCCTGGCTGATGCAAGTCACCATGTTTTTGACGCTGGGATTACAAGTATTTCCAGCAAGGCTCGTGCCAATCGCCGGGGCAGGCATCCTGATTTCTCTTTTCCTGATCTTCATCGCCCGCCCTGCGAGCGTCCATGCCGCGCTGGCCTTTTCGCCGATGTCGCTTCGAGAGCAGACGCTGGTGGCCTGGGCAGGGCTCCGTGGGGCCGTGCCGATCATCTTGGCCACGTTTCCCTTAGTGGCCGGGATCGAGA
>JACMLT010000056.1 GCA_014379455.1 Nitrospiraceae bacterium | reverse complement strand
GTATCGGTTACAGCGCTGCGCGACGCCCAAGAGGTCATCATCGGCTACCTGTTGATCGGCACCGACAACACCGCGCGCCAGCAGGCGGAAGCGGCTTTGCTCAAGGCTGGAGCCTTGCAGCGCGCGATCTTCAACAGCGCCAACTTCTCGAGCATCGCTACCGACGCAAAGGGTGTCATTCAGATCTTCAACGTCGGCGCCGAACGTATGCTCGGCTACGCGGCCGCCGAGGTCGTGAACAAGATCACACCGGCGGACATTTCGGACCCCCAGGAAGTCATCGCGCGCGCCAAAGCGCTGAGTGCCGAACTCGAAACTCCCATCGCCCCCGGCTTCGAGGCGCTCGTTTTTAAGGCTTCGCGCGGCATCGAGGACATTAACGAGCTCACCTACATTCGAAAGGACGGCAGCCGGTTCCCCGCGGTAGTGTCGGTCACAGCATTGCGGGACGCGGAGGAGGCCATTATCGGCTATCTGTTAATCGGCACCGACAATACCGCACGCAAACAAGCGGAAGAGGCGCTGCTGAAAGCAGGAGCCCTGCAGCGTGCGATCTTCAATAGTGCCAATTTCTCCAGCATCGCCACCGACGCCAATGGCGTCATTCAAATCTTCAACGTCGGCGCCGAACGCATGCTCGGCTACGCGGCTGCCGAGGTGGTCAACAAGATCACGCCGGCCGACCTTCACGATCCCCATGAGGTCATTAGCCGAGCCAAGTCGCTCAGCGTGGAATTCGGCCTTCCCATCGCTCCCGGTTTCGAGGCCCTGGTCTACAAAGCCTCGCGCGGCATCGAGGACAGCTACGAGCTGACAAAAATTCGGAAAGACGGGAGCCGGTTTCCGGCGATGATCTCCGTCACCGCGTTGCGGGACCCGGAGGATGCCATCATCGGCTATCTATTGATCGGCACTGACAATACCGGGAAAAGGCAGGTCGAGGAAGAGCGGAAGCAGCTCGATCAGCGGCTGCGTGACCAGCAATTCTATACCCGCTCGCTCATTGAATCTAATATCGACGCACTGATGGCGACCGATCCATACGGTATCATTACCGACGTGAACCACCAGGCAGAGGTGCTGACCGGGTGCACACGCGACGAGTTGATCGGCGCGCCCTTCAAAAACCACTTCACCGATGCAGACCTCGCCAACGCGGGCATTAATCGCGTGCTCGCCGAAGGAAAGGTCACGAACTACGAGCTGACGGCGAGAGCCAGGGATGGGACGCTCACAGTGGTCTCCTACAATGCCACCACCTTTCACGATCGTGATCGGCGCCTGCAGGGCGTCTTCGCCGCGGCGCGCGACGTGACGGAGCTGAAGCGCTTCGAGCAGACGCTGCAGGTGAAAAACGTCGAGTTAGAAGCCGCGAGCCGCATGAAGTCTGAGTTCCTTGCCAACATGTCGCACGAGCTGAGGACGCCACTGAATGCCATTATCGGTTTCTCTGAGGTCCTCAAGGACGGCCTGGTGGTGGGGCCTCTAACCGCTCAACAGCAACGATTCATCGGCGACATTTTTAGCAGCGGCACTCATCTACTCGCCTTGATCAATGACATCCTCGACCTGTCCAAGGTGGAGGCCGGTAAGATGCTGCTGGAACTGGAGCCGGTCCCCGTCTCTTCATTGTTGGAGAGCACCCTGTCCATCATCCGAGAAAAGGCCCAAGCCCGCGGTATCCGCCTAGAGATGGATGCGCCCCAGACGCTGGGTTCAGTTCAGCTGGATGCGCGCAAGGTTAAGCAAATCGTGTACAACCTGCTATCCAATGCGGTCAAGTTCACCGTCGACGGCGGGCAGGTCAGCCTGCGCGCCAGCCACGTCCCCCGTGCCGAAGTTGGCCAGCTGTCCGGTCGTTGGCAAGGACGGAGTCTGGCACTAGCCGAAAGTGAGTTCGCGAACTTTCTTCAGATTCGTGTCACCGACAGCGGCATCGGCATCTCGTCGGAAGAGCTGAAGAGCCTGTTCAGGCCATTCAGTCAGATCGACAGCAGCCTAGCGCGAAAGTTCGAGGGCACGGGGCTGGGCCTGGCCATGGTCAAGCTCCTCGCCGAGTTGCACGGCGGAGCGGTGGCGGTGGAGAGCGGTGTGGGCGAAGGCTCATCTTTCACAGTCTGGCTGCCACTGCGAGGGTTAGAGGAAGAGACTCGCACGTTAGTAGAGGCGCCGGTCCAGTCCCGACCGGTGCTACGTGCGGAAGGCCGCGTCGCGTTAGTGATAGAGGACGATCCCCAGTCTGCCGATCTGATCCGCGTGCATCTGGAGGCGGAGGGATTTCACGTGCTGCATGCCGCCTCCGCCGAGGCGGCCTTGGCTCTGGCACTGCAGCAGCCAGTGGCGCTCATCACCGTGGATATCATGTTGCCTCATATGGACGGATGGGAGTTTCTCAGTCGTATCAAGCAGATGCCCAATCTTCGGCGCATCCCAGTCGTGATTATCTCGATTGCGACGGACCGCACGAAGGGTTTCGTGCTCGGCGCGGCGGCGGTCATGCAAAAGCCGATCTCCCGCCAGGAATTGTACCAGACGCTTATCGACCTGGGCGTCTTTCCTCTCTCTCCGGGAGAGACGCTCAAAGTTCTTGTGGTTGACGATGAGCCCGAGGCGGTCGAGCTACTGGCCGTATGTATGACGGGTCTGGCCAGCACAGTGTTGCGCGCATATGGCGGTAGTGAGGCCATTACTGTCGCGCGGCGAGAATTGCCTGACGTGATCGTCCTCGATTTGATGATGCCGGAAGTGAGCGGGTTCGACGTGGTCGAGGGGCTCAAAGAGAGTGCCGCCACGGCTCGTATTCCAATCCTCGTCGTCACCGCAAAGTCGATCACCACCGAGGATCGCGCCAAGCTAGGTGGCCACGTGCTGGCGATTATGGAGAAGGCCAATTTCGACAGTGACCGTTTCACTGCCGAAGTGAGGCGGGCGATGTCCGGTCGCCATGTGATCGCTTGATATGGCAAAAGTCCTAATCATCGAGGACAACGCCGCCAATATGAAGTTGGCGACCTTTCTGCTGGAGTCGGCGGGCCATACCGTGTTGAGCGCGACGGATGCAGAGGCCGGGCTCACGTCCGCACGCGGCGAGCACCCCGACCTGATCTTGATGGATATCCAGCTCCCCGGCATGGATGGTCTCGAAGCTACTGTCGCACTCAAGGGGGACGACGTGACACGCGCTATTCCGGTGATCGCCCTCACCGCACTGGCGATGAAGGGTGACGAAGAACGCATTCGCGCTGCAGGGTGTGAGGGCTACATCGCCAAGCCATGGCGGTACCAGGACTTTCTCGCAACCATCGCCGTTCACCTGGCCAAAGCATGAAGCCAAAACCCGACCATACGCCGCTTCCACGCGTCCTGATCGTGGATGATGAACGTACCAACAGAGATCTGTTGGAAGTGATGCTCACGCAGGAAGGTTATCAGCTCCTCACTGCCACGAGCGGAGAAGAGGCGCTCGCTATGGTGGCGCAGCAACCTCCTGATGTGATCCTCCTCGACATCATGATGCCCGGCATGGACGGGTACAAGGTGGTGGAGAAGCTCAAGGCCAACCTCGCCACGAAAAATATTCCCGTCATCATGGTCACCGCCTTGAACGATCGCAGGGCCAGGTTGTTGGGGCTGAAAGCCGGTGCTGAGGACTTTCTCACCAAACCGGTGGATCGCGCCGAGCTGCGTGTTCGGGTGAGAAACCTGTCGCGACTCAAGATCTCCGGCGACGACAAATATAGCCAGAGCCTTGAAGCCGAGGTGGGCTCACGTACGGCCGATCTCGTGACGCGTACACAGACGCTAGAGGAGCAAGCTGTCGTTCTTACTGAACAGGCCGCACTGCTCGATCTTGCCCAGGACGCCATTGTCGTGAGGGACATGCGCAACCGGATCCTATTCTGGAGTCGGGGTGCCGAGGTCATGTATGGCTGGTCCGCGAAAGAAGCGCTCGGGAGAAATAGCCACCAATTGCTCACATCGGATCCCTCAGAGCCCTCCGAACAAATTGAAAGGATGCTTCACCGCCACGGCCAGTGGGAAGGTGAGGCGATACACCACAAGCGTGATGGCACGCGAGTGATCGTGGCCAGTCGGTGGGCTTTGCAACGTGACGCAGAGGGAGCGCCAGTTAAAATCCTTAGTATTGATAGTGACATTACTGATCGCAAACGGGCTGAAGAATCCAATGAGCAACAGAGGGTCGAATTGGCCCGATCCAACAGCGAATTAGAGCAGTTCGCCTACGTGGCGTCCCACGATCTTCAGGAGCCTCTTCGCATGGTGTCGAGTTACTGCGGCCTTCTGGCTCGTCGTTACAAGGGACAATTGGACAAAGATGCTGACGAATTCATCGATTACGCCGTCGATGGTGCTACACGCATGAAGCATTTGATTGACGACCTCTTGCATTACTCCCGTGTTGGACAGAAGGACAAGCCGTTCACTCCTATTGATTCCTCAGACTGCGTCCGCGCCGCTGTGGCAAACTTGGGAGTAGCGATTGAAGAAGCGCATGCTGAGATTACCTGTGACCCATTGCCGACAGTGTTTGCCGACTCTGGTCAGTTGATGCAGGTCTTTCAAAACCTCATTGGAAATGCTTTGAAATTCAGAGGTGATCAGGACGCCAGAATTCGAATCTCGGCACGATGCGCGCCGGGAAGCGATGCTCCGTCGAAGTGGGAGTTTTCTGTACAGGATAACGGTATTGGAATCGAGCAACAATTCAAAGAACGGGTGTTCGTCATATTTCAACGGCTCCATGCCAGAGATCAGTATTCTGGTAATGGAATGGGCCTGGCCATCACCAAGAAGATCATTGAACGTCACGGTGGCCGGATATGGCTGGAGTCGATACCAGCGACAGGAACCACGTTCTTTTTCACGTTGCGTGGTCTCCCCTCGGACAGTTTACCTTTCGAGTTGGCAGCAACGGCGGGGTTATCGAGATGACGAAGCAGTGGTTCAGCGATCCAGGTGACAACTCGTGGCGAATCATGGAGGGAGCATGAACAAATCAAGCACCACACAGGGGATGGGATGCGTATCGGCTGAGGGCCGCACGGCTGGGATGCAGTCTCCACGACTCGAGGAGAAGGTGATGGAGTGGAAACCAGTGGAATGTGCCAACCGGGATCTTGGTACGAGACTGAATCCTCTGCAGAACCACGGAGGAGACTTCATGAGAAAGGAAAGGGGAAGCCCGGTCGAGATATTGTTAGTTGAAGATAACCCCGGCGACGTGCGGCTGACACGAGAGGCGTTCGCAGATGCGAGGGTGCCCAATCGCTTGCATGTAGTCCACAATGGTGTTGCAGCGCTTCAATTCTTAAAAAAGGAGAAACCGTACGCCGGTGCTCCCGACCCAGACCTGGTGCTCCTTGATTTGAATATTCCAAAACTAAGCGGCTTCGAGGTGCTGGAGCAGATCAAGAGAGCTCCACTGCTCAAAAGGATTCCCGTTATCATTTTGACCAGCTCCAAGGCGGATTGCGATGTGCTGAAGTGTTACAACAGTTATGCCAATTCGTATCTAACCAAACCCTCAGATTTCGACCAGTATATTAACGTCGTAGCAACCATCGACGAGTTTTGGCTTTCTACCGTTAGGCTCCCAGGGAGGGATATCTAACGTGTGTAGTAGCTCAGGCGTCGCCCTCCAGTCGATTCGACGGTAGACTGAAAAATGAAGGATGGGGAATGTGTGCTGCCCACCGATGGCGTTAGGCTCATCACTGTGGGATGGGAGGGTTCATGAAACGAATTCTACTGGTCGAAGATAATCCTGGAGATGCCAGACTTGCCCAGGAACTGCTCGATGAATGTTCCGACTTTGATTTTCATGTCACCTGCGTGGGTCGGGTGTCTGATGCGAGGGACGTGCTGTCGAAACAGGCTATTGACCTCATTTTCCTCGACCTGGGATTGCCCGATAGCGAGGGATTGGAAGGGCTCCGTCGGTTGACGTCCATGTTGCTGAATGCCCCAATCATCGTGTTGAGCGGGTCGAATGATAAGGCTTTGGCTCTCGAAGCGCTCAAACATGGCGCCCAGGATTACCTGATTAAAGGCACGATGAATGCGGAGGCACTGAGCCGTGTCATTCAGTTTTCGATTGAACGGAAGGGAGCGGAGGTTCGACAGCTTGCCCTGGCGGGAAAAAAGTCACGGTCCAATGTCTGGAAACCTTAGGATGCCGGCAGGTCGTGCAGAACGGGCGGTTAGAGGTGGCTCCGGCTGGTTGGACAGCCTCGGCCATTCTTTATGTGGTGCCTGGCGGATTGCTGACGACGCAGCCGTGCGCCGTGTCGTCAGATTGTCATCGTACACCTGGTCAGGTGTTTGGCCGTCAAGCGCCTGATGCGGCCTGGTCTGATTGTAGAACGTCAGATAGCGCTCCACGCCCTGGTGGGCCGCACTGACGGTGTCGTACGCGTGCCAATAGACCTCCTCGTATGTCATGCTCTGCCAAAGTCGCTCGACGAACACGTTGTCTCGCCAACACCCGTTTCCGTCCATGCTGATCTGGAGGCCGTGGCGAGTCAGGCGCCCCGTAAATTCCAGGCTGGTGAACGGGCCCCCTTGATCGGGATTGAAGATCTCGGGCGTGCCCTCGTGGGCTCGGGCGTCCTCCCCCGCCTCGAGACAGACATCGGTCGTCAGCGGGTTGGCCCGCCGCCCCGCCAAGACCCGGCGACGGGCCCAGTCGAGCACCGCGAACAGAGACACGAAGCCCCGCGCCATCGGAAGGTAGGTGAGAGCGGCGGCCCACCCGTGATGGGGACGTGAGAGCGCGAGGTCGCGGAGGCGATACGGAGAGCCGTGGTGGGCGAGAGGCCGCGGGCTCGTGGGCGGCGTGCGATACACCGCCTCACTCCCCCTGCGTCGCCTCAGCGTGGCCACAGGTCGCCTTCCACTGGCCTGGCCCTCTTGCCGCAAGAGATCGCGCCGCATACGGGCGCCGGCAAACGGATGGGCCCGATGCAGCGCGTCGCGCCGCGGCATCAGCGCGAGCACCGTCTCTGATACTGGCGTGGGCGGGGAATACGCCGTAGCTCGGCCCAGGTTCAGCAGCGGGCCTTGCCGCATGACGGGGACGGCGTGCGTACGAGCACTCAGGGCGTTGCGCTCCGCAAGCCCGCCTGGGTGCGCGCCCCGGCTAAAAACTCATGCTCCAGGGCCAGTGGGCCCATCTTGGCGTGGAGAGGCTGGAGATCCGGCGTGTCCGCCGGTGGCGTGGTCCCGCCCAACCCATCCTCTGCTCGCGCCAGCAATGGGTGGTTCCATTCGGGGATCTGCGTGGGATGGAGACGGAACTGTTCGGCCAATTCAGTCCGCATCTTGTCGCCTGTAACGGCGGCCACGGCGATCTGCGCCTTGAAGGGCGCTCCATGATTATGTCTCGTTCGCTTCCTCGCCTCGCTCTTCTCGTCTGCCACCATTCGGTGGGGTGGGTGAAGCCAGGCTACCACGTAGCAGACTGTCCGACTTTCCGGGGCCCCCTCTGACAGCGAGACGCGGGATGGATCGACGCAGTGCTTGAAGAGGCTGAAGAGTACCGGGCTATTGCGGGCTTTTCGCTATTAGATGATCATACCTCCGTAAAGTTCGTGCGTCTCTATTGAAAGCTACTCTAAACGAGTCTTGATGGACCCGTATAGTGGCTGATTGATGGAAAGGGAAGTATCCGCCGAACGAGTTCAATCCTGGCCGAGGTTGACCGGCTTTGCTGTACTTTGCGGCATGTTCTGGATTCAGTCTCGGGGGTGGGAATCTCGATTATCGGCGAGAGGTCTTCGCCGACCAATTGGGGCTGAGAAATGGAAATGGCGCTAGAACCCATTTCCTTGTGTGTCGCGCGGAAGATTAGGCTTTAGGCACTGAGGCGGCGGGGGCTTCTTCTACCCGGATGGTGTTGGCCCATTCGGCGACGAGAGGGTCACGTTCCTCCATCGTCATCCCGGCATATTTTATAAACATCTGCGGGCCTTTGCGGCGGCGCCAGGTGAGATAGCTCAAGAAATGTGCTCGGCAGACACTGTGGGTGCCCGCTGGAGCGTAGGCTTTGGTTTGGCAGCTTTGGATCAGGCAGGTCAGATCGTGCATCCCATCCTCCGAATAAGATTTCACAGTATGCAGAACGGAAGGGTTGATTATCAACCGGGTTCGACTTGATGAATCGTGCGTCCTATGCTTGACGTATCGTTCCCGTTCCGGTAAGTCCATCGGCATGATGGGTCCGTGTACTATTTCCTTCCTGCTCTTGGCGGCGTGTGTTTCCATTTCAGGCTGTACCTCACCCTCGCGCGAGGGGCTTCCTCCTGGGAGTCCCTTTGCCGAGCCGAATGTTGTTTCGAAAAATCTGTTGCCTCAGGGGATTGCGGCGGGAGATGTGACGAGCCAGTCGGCCCTGCTTTGGGTGCGGACCGATGGGCCGATGATGGTACAAATCGAGTGGGCGCCGGTGGCGGTCTGGAACCGCGTGTCGAAGATGGGAACAGCCGTCGCTCCCGTGGCACGGACGCCGTTGTTCACGACCAGCCAGGAAACGGATTTTACCCTGACGATTCCCGTTGAGGGCTTAGCGCCGGCCACACGATACCGATGGCATGTCTATGTCGGCACAAAGGGCCGTGAAGGCACATCGACCGAAGCACGAGTAGCGGCTCGAGGGGAATTTACGACACTTCCGGATACGAACAGTCATCTGCCAGTGACCTTTTCCTGGAGCGGGGATCTAGGTGGACAGGGGCGTTGCAGGCGTGGCGCTGCCGGATATCCCATCTTCGATGTGATGCGTGTGCAGCCGCTCGATTTCTTTTTGTTTCTCGGGGATACGATATATAGTGACGTCCTGTGCCTGTCCCCTCCGAACGAGCCTGGCGCTGACTTTCGAGCGACGACACTGGCCGAATATCGTGCGCGGCATCGCGACCAGCGGGGTGCGGAGGCGCTGCAGCGGTTCCTCGGCAGTGTTCCAATCCATGTGAATTGGGACGATCATGAGGTGCGGGATAATTTTGCAGGGCCTTTCGATAGCCAAATGCCGGCTGGTCGTCAGGCGTTGCGCGAGTATTGGCCGATCCGTATGGCGTCTGACGATCCCCATCGGCTCTATCGAACGGTGCGTGCCGGGGCAGATCTCGAAATGTTTATTCTCGATACCCGGCAGTATCGGAGCCGCAATGCCGACCAGGATGGCCCGGCGAAGACGATGTTGGGAGAGAGGCAACTTCAATGGTTGCTGAGCAGGCTTACTGAATCCACCGCGACATGGAAAGTGATTGTGACCTCAGTGCCGCTGTCCATTTCGAAAGGAGGAGGCGCCGGCGCCCCTGGGAACGATGGTTGGGCTGGAGGGGCCGACGGGACGGGTTTCGAGCGTGAGCGACAGGTGATGGTGGATTACATTCTTGGCCAGCGTGTGAAGAACGTCGTATTTTTGGCCGGTGATGTTCACTATGTGCAGGCGAATGTGTACGATCCAAACGGTGACGGGACCGCTGACTTCCATGAGTTTGTGGCTGGTCCGTTGTCCGCTGTGCCCGGCAGGCCGACATCGGCCAGGGTGGAGTTACGACCGACCACATTGATCAATGAAGGTGGGTACATGAATTTTGGTCTGATTCGAGTCACGGAGTCTTCCTTCGATGTAAGAGTCCTCGATGAGGACGGCACCACTCGGTTTTCCCATCATCTGTCTGCCAGGTAGTTAGCACTGTTCAGGGCGAAGATCCTCTTGAAATCGTGACGGGTAGCCAGTTACGGTACACCATCGTTGTGTGTGTGGAGGGCGAGACGAGGTGCGTGATGCTGTTGCAGCTGATTTCGGTGCTGGGTGCTTTAATGGTATTGTCGGCGTACGGCTTGCTTCAGAGTGGGATTTGGAGTGAACTACACGCGGGATATCTCGCGTTAAACATTATCGGGTCGTTGCTGCTAGCGGTCGTCGCGATTGAGGATCAGCGGGCTGGTTTCATCTTCTTGGAGTTTGCGTGGGCAGGCCTGGGGCTGGTTGGCGTAGCCAGGGCGGTGAAGGCCCGGCGTATGGCGAGTTAACAGGGTTCGGACGAAAGGACTACACAGATGGCAGGGTTGATATCAGCAGATGAGATTTTTGAACAGGTTCACAATGCCGCGGCTGCGGCGACGGGGCTTGATGATAAGCCCATGCAGATCGATTACCCGGCACTCAAAGAAAAAATTCGCGCGGCCTTGGGGGATCGCAAAGTCGCACTGTGCCATATCAATAAGTTTTTACCGGAGGGCTACGAAGATCAGGGGCGTTTCAACCTCGTGTTGCTCACTGCCGGGAACGTTGTGTTCGACATGGTCATTGGCGATTCCTATTTTCGCTACGATGTGGTGTCGGTCGGCCAGTTGGACAAAGTTCAGTTGATCGATGCGATGTGGGACAACAAAGAAAAACGCCGCGAAGAACCGTTTCTCAGCCTTCGCCTCATGCATGCTGAAGAGGTCCACCTTTTGTTGGCCCTGGAAGATGACGAGCGGAAAAGTTTGATCGCTTTTGCTTCGGCTGTTACAGCGGTCAGGAACTCGGAGCAGTAGCGATTCGCAGGACGCTCAAAAAGGCCAGACTTCTTACCCTCCCGACCCTGGCAGCTACTTCACCGCCCACCCTGAGTCTGCCGAGACAGCCTCTTTGCCCTGGATGCGCTTCTTCCCAAGCAAGGCCGCAGCGAGTGAAGATTCGAGGCGCACCTTTCGGTACATTGAGCCTCTGAGCGATGGAGAATGAAGCTGGCGGGACTTTTCAGCGTCCTGCTAGGCGCGGTGGTAGAAGGGGAGCGCTTGCACTGTCGCATCGTGACGCGCACCATCGATTTCGATGGCGAGATTGGTGCCGGGGACTGAAAAGTCCCGGAGTGGGAATGCCAGAGCGATAGGGGTTTTGATCTGGGGTGAGTCTGTGGCGCTGCTGACCCAGCCGACTTCTCGATCTCCGCTGAAGAGCTTGGCGCCTCTCGGTGGGATGATTGTGCCATTCATGACGAGCCCAACCAATTTCCGCCGTACATTGCCGTAGGTATCCATTCTCGCCACGACTTCTTGTCCTGGATAACAGCCCTTATTTAGGCTGAATGCTTTTCCTTCCAGGTTCGCTTCCGGTGGGACGATCTCTTCGTTGAGGTCCGGCCCGGCCTTTGGTAGTCCTGCTTCGATGCGGAGGGCCTCACGAGCGTAACCACCGACCGCCTTGATGCCATATGCCGCGCCGGCTTCCATGAGCCGTTCCCAGGCCGTGGGGAGGGTATCAGTAGGCAATAATATTTCCAGATCATCCTCTCCTGTTTCTTCTGTACGCAGGAGGAGCGCGGTGTGGCCGCCGATTTTCGCTGTGATGGCGCTCACTGGCTTGAGGTCGCTCATCTCGACTCCGAAAGCGGCGCTGACGGTCGCACAGGCATTAGGCCCGCTAACCAGCAATAGCCCCCAGGACTCTGCACAATTCTCCATCTTCGCTTTGATGCCATAGAGCAGAAACTTTCTGAGGGCTTGGAAGGTCGCGTCGCCGACCTCGCCGACATCTTCCACCCACACACTGTCGGGGAGGGTATAGACTCGAAAGTAGCCGAGCATCTTGCCCTTGTGGGTGAGAAAACTCGAATAGCGTCCTTGGCCTGGCTGGAGGGGGAGGATATCGTTGCTGATGAGGCTCTGCAGCCATTTCACTCGATCGTCGCCGGTGACGCGGATTTTGCCACGGTGTGAGAGGTCGGAAAGCCCGACGGCCTGACGTACAGCCTGATACTCTGCGCCCCATTGTCCATAGTGAGCGGGCATGTCCCACCCAGCGACTTCTTCAAAGGTTGCGCCAAGCTTCGCGTGATGTTCGTGGAGACGTGACTGTTTCATACGTGAGTCCCTGCCACCTCCTCGACCAGATCTTTCAATCGTGAGGAGAACTCATTGCGCGAGACGATCTTGGTCACACCCAGTGCCTTGGCCCGGTGAAAAGTGTCGACTTCTTCGTGGTTGGCGAAGGCAAGAATGGGAATGGTTTTCATGCCTGCATCGGCCTTGAGGGTTTCTAGAGCCTGAACGGCGTCGAGCTTCTCGTCATTCATATTCAAGATGAACGCGGATAGGTTCGTGGCCGAGGCCTTTTCGGCGATGTCCTGTTGTGTGCGAGCCCGTTCGATCTTGTAGCCTTTCGCCATCAGGGCGTCGCGGACTTTGGTGTAAAAGAAGATGTCTGTGACAGCGACGAGAATAGTTTTTTCGCTCATGTGAAGAAATCTTAGGCTAAGGTTCAGTAGTTCTTCTGTTAATTGAGTGAGCTGATCAATCGTCCCAATGCTTTTTTTGCCAAGGCGTAACTGGGGTTGAGTGCCAGGGCTTTCTTGTAGGAATCGATCGCCTCAGTCCATTGTCCTTTGCGCTCGTGGACACGACCCAAGTTGAGATGGGGAAAGGCTGGGCTCTCATAGCGTCTTGCCTGCAGGGCTTTCTGAAACCAGGTCATCGCTTCGTCGAGTTCGCCTTTTTCGATCAGATAGGCCCCGATATCATTATAGGGGTTGCCGAAGTCAGGGTCCTGCGCGATCGCCTTGTGACATTCCTCAATCGCCTCGTCGAGCCGTCCCATGAAGCTGTAGGTCCACCCGAGGAAGGTGTAGGCTTCGGCAGTCGGATGACTCTCAATCGATTTCTTGTAGAGCGTTACGGCTTCTTCCAATTCGCCCTTCATCTGGCGTTCATAGGCTTGTTGGAAGAGTTGCCATGCCTCGCGTTTATCTTCTTCGTGGCCTTCGCCTTGTATTAAAAAATCTTGAACATCCATAGTTAGGCCGATGAAAAAGGTCCCCAGCGTCGTTCTCAGTCGTGCGAACTCCTCAACGTACCCCAGAGGGTACGCCTCCGGGTCCGCACTCCCTGCGGCCTTGCTGGATGACCTTTTTGATCGGCCTCCAGGAACCGCGGGAACAGGTTATTCATTCTTCAACTTCTTCTTAATCAGCTCTGCACCGTATCGTCCTGAAAGCAACATTGAGCCGAAGGCCGGTCCCATGCGAGGTGTGCCGTAGACTGCCGCTACGGCCAATCCGATCACGAAACAGTTGGGATAGACTTCGCCGGTCCGGTCCATCACTTCCTCTTCGGATCGAGAAACCCACATAGCGCCGTTGCCGGGCACGGCTTTGTAGAGATTGCGTTTGTGCAACAGTTCCACGACGACGGCATCGTGGCCCGTTGCATCCACGACAATCTTGCTTTCGAGCGCGATGGGATCCACGTGGATCATGTCATGGCCGGCCATTTCAGCTGTCGTATTATTGACCACCACCCCTTCGAGCATGCCGTCGCGTCGAAGGACCAGGTCGACGACTCTCGTGAGATTCATGATCCTGGCACCGCCTCTATAGGCGGCGGCAATTAACGCACCAGTGGCGTGCGGGGGATCGACCATGTACATGCCTTCGCATTCCGTGATTTTTTTGCAGGGTACGCCGATTTCTTCGAGGATCTCATTGGCCGGTTCACAGATTGTGGCCTTGTTCATCAGGTAGCCGCCCGTCCAAAAGCCGCCGCCAAGGGCAAGGCTCTGTTCGACGATGACCGTCCGAAATCCCATCGCAGCCAGATCATGAGCGCAGATCAAACCGGAAGGTCCGGCTCCCACAATGATCACATCACTCTCGATGAGCTGATCGAATTCCTTATAGTATTCCCGCGCGATTTGGCGCGTGATGTCTCGTTCCCGTAATGGGGCTGGTCGAGGTTTACTCATGATCTGTTCTCCGTTCAACGGATGCTGAAAACGGTCGTCAACTTCGTTCTCGGCTCATCGAAATCCTCAACGTACCCCGGAGGGTACGCCTCCGGTTTCAATTCCCCTCGTGCCTTGTTGGGCGACCGTTTTGAGCATCCTTGCTTGCCTTATCGATAAATCTCGGAGCCGGTCTTCTTGAACTCTTCCGACTTTTCTTTCATGCCGATTTGAATCGCTGTATGTTCGTCCACCTGTAATTGCGCGGCATAATCCCGGACATCCTGCGTAATCTTCATCGAGCAGAAATGCGGCCCGCACATCGAGCAGAAGTGAGAGACCTTCGCGGCATTGTCCGGCAAGGTCTCGTCGTGGAAGAGTTTGGCCGTGTCCGGATCGAGCGACAGGTTGAACTGGTCTTCCCAGCGAAACTCGAAGCGGGCCTTAGAGAGCGCGTTGTCTCTGATCTGTGCGCCAGGGTGGCCTTTGGCCAGATCCGCTGCGTGAGCAGCGATCTTGTAGGTGATGACGCCGGTCTTCACAT